>JBDKFE010000024.1:0-20164 GCA_039798885.1 Pseudomonadota bacterium
TGACGCTGGGCGGGAGTCGATGGGCGACGGTGGCACCGCGCTCTCCGGCTGCGTGGCTGAGCTTGGTGGAGCGGGGCTTGGCAGGTGAGGAGCCGCGCGAAGGTGTGAGCCGCGAGGAGCAGGCGACGGAGTACCTGCTTATGTCGATGCGGCTTTTGGAGGGGTTGGACCTGTCGCGCTATGAGGCGTTGGCGGGTTTCCCGATTGCGCCAGAGCGGATTGCGGAATTGGGTGATTTGGGCCTTGTTCGGGTCGATTCAGGACGCTTGATCGCTACTGCCGAAGGGCGGGCGGTATTGAACGGTGTATTGCGGGAGTTGGCCAGATGACACGGGGGCTGTGGCTGGCAGGCGGCTTTGTGGCGCTGGGGTTGGGGGTGGTGGGTGTCGTCTTGCCGCTGTTGCCGACGGTGCCATTCCTGCTGCTGGCGGCGTTCTGCTTTGCACGATCTTCGGTACGGTTGCATCGGTGGCTTCTGAACCATCATTCCTTGGGCCGACCCATTCGCAATTGGGAGGAGCGGGGTGCCATAGGGCGCAGGGCGAAATGGACCGCGACCGTCAGCATGGTCGGGTCGGTGGGTGTGGCCCTGTGGATGGGTCTTCCCGGACTGGTTGTGGGGCTTCAGGTTGCGGTTCTGACGGCCGTGGGTGTGTTCATATGGACACGTCCCGAGGGATAGCCGAGAGCACGCGGCAGAGAAGGTCCAGGTCGTCGAGGCTGCGGTAGCGGATGGAAAGGGTTCCGCCGTCGTCCACACCTGCATGGTCGATGGTGACCCGCATATTCAGGTTGGCCGAAAGGTCGTTTTCCAGCGCGCGGGTGTCGGCGTCCTTTTCGGACTTGCCGCGTGGGCCGCTAGATTTACCGGAGCCTTTCTTGCCGGGTTCGCGGGTAAGCGCCTCGGTTTCACGGACCGAGAGATTGCGGGTCAGGACCTGCCGCGCGAGTTCCGATGCGTTCGGGGCGGTGATCAGCGCGCGGGCATGGCCTGCAGTGATTTTCCCTTCGCGGACAAGACCTTGGACATCGTCGGGCAGTTGCAAAAGGCGCAGCAGGTTGGCGATATGGCTGCGGCTTTTGGACAGCGCCTCGGCCAGTTTTTCCTGCGTGTGGCCAAAGCGATCCATAAGCTGGCGGAAGGCGAGGGCTTCTTCGATGGCGTTGAGGTCGGCGCGCTGAATATTCTCGATGATGGCGACTTCGATCACCTCGGCATCGGTGAAATCGCGGATGATGACGGGAAGTTCGTGGACCTGTGCGAGTTGGGCCGCGCGCCAACGGCGTTCTCCGGCGACAATCTCGAAACGGCTGTCGCCAAGGTCGCGAACAATCAGCGGCTGGATCACCCCACGGGTGCGAATGGATGCCGCGAGTTCCTGCAGCGCCTCGGGTTGGAAATCGCGGCGGGGTTGGTTGGGGTTGGGGACCAGTTTTTCAACAGGGACCAGCAGATCGGGGCGGCGCGGGCGGTCGGGTGACTGAGGATCGGGCTCTATCGCCACATCTGCCATCAGGGCGGACAAGCCACGGCCAAGACCACGGCGTTCGGTCTTCTTGTCCATCATTGCAGTGTCTCCTCGGTTCGGGCGATGGGGTGGCGGTCTGTCAACTCGGCGGCTAGGGCGCGGTATGCCTCGGACCCTTTGGACGCGCTGTCATAGGCGAGGACGGGAAGGGCGAAGCTGGGAGCTTCGGATACGCGGACGTTGCGGGGAATGATGGTCTTGAAAACAAGGTCGCCGAGGTTTTCGCGGGCGTCTGTTTCGACCTGCTGACTCAACCTATTGCGGCCATCATACATGGTTAGCACAATACCTTCGATCCGAAGGTTCGGGTTGGCGGTCTGGCGCACCTCACGGATTGTGAGCATGAGCTGGGACAGGCCTTCGAGCGCGAAGAACTCTGACTGCAGTGGGACGAGGACGGAATGGCAGGCCACGAGGGCGTTGACGGTCAGAAGGCTTAGTGAGGGGGGGCAGTCGATGAGGATGAAGTCGAGGTGGTAGCCATCCATCGCCGGCTGGCGGAGGGCGTCGTGCAGGAGGAAGCTGCGTTTCTCATTGGCAACCAATTCCATGTCAGCCGAGGAAAGGTCAGCGTTGGCCGGGCAGAGCATAAGGCCGGGTATCGCGCTTTCCTGCAGCACGGACGCGAGAGGCGCATCGTCAAGGAGCAGGTCGTAGGTGGTCAGTTTACGCTTGGCCGGTTCGATCCCGAGACCTGTCGAAGCGTTTCCCTGCGGGTCAAGATCAACCAACAGCACGCGCGCACCTGATTCGACGAGTGCCGCTGCCAAGTTTATGGCGGTTGTCGTCTTTCCGACGCCGCCTT
The DNA here is from genome assembly GCA_039798885.1 of Pseudomonadota bacterium. Classification (GTDB taxonomy): domain Bacteria; phylum Pseudomonadota; class Alphaproteobacteria; order Rhodobacterales; family Rhodobacteraceae; genus Paragemmobacter. The sequence continues at coordinate 2,335 of JBDKFE010000024.1, forward strand.
TCTGGTTCGCGACTGCGATAATGCGGGGCTGTCGGGGTCGAATTGGATCAGGCATGCGAAATCGCCTTTACAACAAGGAGGGCACTTTCGGGATCGGTGGCACTGGTATGTGCCTGAAGGTCGAAATGCCAGTCTTTCCGAGCCGATTCAACCTCTTGCTGCCATCTTGCTCCCTTTGGAAAGATTGCGGTGCCCGATTGGGCGAGATGGCGGCTGGCGAAACCAAGCAGCGTGGTGAGCGGGGCAAGCGCACGAGCAGAGATGACATCCGCGGATTGTGGGGGGCAGGTTTCGATGCGGTGCGTTAGGACGCTGACCTCGAGTGACAGTTCGCGGGCGACCTGTCGCAGGAAAGCAGCTTTGCGCTGATCAGATTCAACGAGCGTCAGACGAAGATCTTCATTAGCGCCCTGTGCGAGGATGGCGATGATCAATCCGGGGAAGCCACCGCCGCTGCCCAGGTCGACCCAGCGGCCGGTGGGGCGGATATGTGCACAGATTTGGGCTGAATCATGGATATGGCGGTCCCAGAGGAAATCGATCGATGCTTTCGACACCAGATTGATGGCCGGGTTCCACTTGCGAACGAGGGCTTCGAACTGGTGGAGTTTCTCGTCCGTTTCACGTGAAACACCGGGCAGCATGGTCCGCGGCATCAGACGGCGACCTTGCGCTTTGCCTTACGGAGCTGGGCGAGAATGAGCGTAAGCGCTGCTGGCGTCATGCCTTCGATACGTTGTGCTTGGGCAATATTTGCTGGCTGGATTTTCCGAAGCTTTGTGGTGAGTTCGTTGGATAGGCCCGAGAGGGCCCCGTAATCGAAGTCAGACGGAATCTCTGTCGCTTCTTCCTTGCGAAGAAGGGCAGCGTCGGCTTCCTGACGATGAAGATACTGTGCGTACAGCGCGTCGGTCGCGACCTGTTGCCGGATCATTGCATCGAGGGTGGCGAAGCGGGGATATAGCGCATCTACCTTTTCGATGGCGCCGTCACCAAAGGCCAGAAGGTCAAGACCCGTCCGCTTTTGACCATCCTGTGATACGACGAAGCCAACAGCGCACAGGTCCTTGGGGGTAAAGCTGCGCTCTGTGAGAACTGCGCGCGCCGAAGACAGCCGATCCATCTTTTCGAGGAAAGAAATTCTGCGTTCATCGCCAACACTACCCAGAGCGATGCCCTTTTGTGTAAGTCGTTGATCAGCATTGTCTGCCCGGAGCGCAAGCCGGTACTCTGCCCTTGATGTGAACATCCGGTATGGTTCGGTCACGCCTCGGGTCACGAGGTCGTCAATCATCACGCCGATATAGCTTTCGGATCGACTGAACAGGATGGGGTCACTGCCCCAACTGCGGTTCGCCGCATTCAGCCCGGCCACAAGGCCCTGCGCGGCGGCTTCTTCATAGCCCGTCGTGCCGTTGATCTGACCGGCGAAAAAGAGGCCATCGATCGACTGGGTTTCTAGTGTTGGCCGCAGGTTCCGTGGGTCGAAGTAGTCGTATTCGATCGCGTATCCCGGCTGCAGAATGGTGACGTTTTCCAGCCCCGCCATGCTGCGGACATAGAGGTGCTGCACCTCTTCGGGCAAAGAAGTGGAGATGCCGTTCGGGTAAATCGTATGGTCATCGAGTCCTTCCGGTTCCAAAAAGACCTGATGGGATTCCTTATCAGCAAAGCGGACAACCTTATCCTCGAGCGAGGGGCAATAGCGCGGTCCAACACCATCAATGTGCCCGCCATACATGGCAGAACGGTGCAGATTTTCTCGGACGATTTCGTGCGTTTGTGTGTTGGTATGGGTAATTCCGCAGCTGATCTGACGCACCAGAGGACGGTTGTTCAGGAATGAGAACATGACCGGATCATCATCCGGAGGTTGCGTTTCCAGTCGTGACCAATCAATTGTACGACCATCGAGGCGCGGAGGGGTTCCAGTTTTCAATCGGCCACGCGGCAGGGAAAGCTCTGCCAAACGCGCCGCCAGCGGCAGGGACGGGTGATCCCCCATCCGGCCGCCAGGCATTTTCCGGTCGCCAATGTGAATCAGGCCGTTCAGAAAGGTACCAGCTGTCAGGATGACGGCGGCTGCCCGACATTCGATCCCGTCCGCCAATCGGATGCCACAGATAGAGGCAGACTCCACCACAAGATCGACGACTTCTCCTTCGATAATGGTCAGGTTCTCCTGGACTTCCAGAAGTTGCTGGATGGCCTGCCGATAAAGCTTGCGATCTGCCTGCGCCCGTGGGCCTTGAACGGCAGGCCCCTTGCGACGGTTCAAAAGGCGGAACTGGATTCCCGCCCTGTCTGCGGCGCGGCCCATGATGCCATCCATGGCGTCGATCTCACGTACAAGATGTCCTTTGCCAAGACCGCCAATCGCAGGATTGCAGGACATCGTGCCAAGCGCATCTCTGCGAAGTGTCACAAGAAGGGTCCTTGCACCCATACGCGCCGCGGCTGCCGCCGCTTCGGTTCCTGCGTGCCCGCCGCCAATGACGATGACATCATGTTTCACGTGAAACACCCCTATTTCCCGATGCAGAAGCTGGCAAATATCTCATCCAGAAGGGATTCAGCATCGATCCGCCCTACAAGCGACTCAAGGCTTCGGATCCCGCTCAGCAGTTCTGCTGCGATTAGTTCGACGCGATAGTCCGGTTTGTCTAACTCGATTCGGGCCGCACGAATAGCCTCCACGGACTGAGTGATCGCAACCCTATGACGTTCGCGAATGATTAGACCCGCGCCCGAGGTGCGCCTTTCCAGTCGGGCCCCAATTTCGAGGATCAGCGCATCAAGACCGAAACCCGTAAGGCCGGAAACACCCTCCCCGGAAAGATCACCCTTTCCTTGAACGACGAGATCATCTTCTTCAGGCGACAGATCCGGCATCCCGTCTTCACCCACTAGAAACAGACGCAAATCCGCCCGTTTGGCGCGCTCCACCGCGCGCGTGACGCCGATCTGCTCTATCCGGTCTGACGACTGTCGCAGGCCAGCTGTATCCAACAGCGTAACGGCAAGACCGCTGATTTCCATCCGCACCTCGATCACGTCACGCGTCGTTCCGGCAATGTCCGAAGTGATGGCGGCTTCGCGGCCCGCCAAAGCATTGAGCAAGGTAGACTTTCCGACATTCGGTCGCCCAACGATCGCGACCTCGAACCCATCCCGGATGCGCTCTGCCGCGCCGGCTCCACGCAGTTCGGCTTGCAACTCCTGCGCGACACAGTCCAGCAACATGCCCACTTCTGGGCGTACATCAACCGGCACATCCTCATCGGCAAAATCGATCGTCGCTTCAATGAGGGCCGCTGCCCGAATCAAGCTCTTGCGCCACGCTTCCACACGTCCACCCATCGCACCTGACAAGACACGAAGGGACTGGCGGCGCTGTGCCTCTGTCTCTGCGTCGATGAGATCGGCAAGACCCTCCACCTGCGTAAGGTCCAACCGTCCATTTTCCAAGGCCCGACGGGTGAATTCGCCCGGCTCCGCCAGCCGGAGTCCGGGCATTTCGGCTAGGGCGCGCAAGACCGCTTGGACGACTGCTGTAGATCCGTGCAGCGAGAGTTCTGTTACCGCCTCGCCCGTGAAGCTGTGGCCGTCTTCAAAGATCGTGACGACAGCCTCGTCCAACAAGACGCCCCGCCACATGAGTCGCCTGAGCGATGCCATTCGGGGCAAAGGGATGGTAATGCCCAACTCAATCAATACGCCATGGGCCCTTGGACCGGAGAGACGGACAAGCGCCACCCCAGCCTTGCCGCGTGCGCTGGCCAGGGCATAGATCGTATCCAAGGCAGCGACTCCGCTTCGTCAGGTGTTCATCGACTCAAAGAATTCCGAGTTCGTCTTCGTCTGCTTCAACTTCGACAAAAGGAATTCGATTGCATCCGTCGTTCCCATGGGGTTCAGGATGCGGCGCAACACATAGGTCTTCTGCAGATCGACCTTGTCGACAAGCAGGTCTTCCTTCCGAGTTCCGGACTTGAGAATGTCGATCGCCGGGAAAACGCGCTTATCCGCAATCTTGCGGTCAAGCACGATTTCCGAGTTACCGGTGCCCTTGAATTCCTCAAAGATAACTTCATCCATGCGGCTGCCCGTATCGATCAGCGCCGTCGCGATGATGGTCAGCGACCCGCCCTCTTCGATGTTCCGGGCCGCACCAAAGAACCGCTTGGGCCGCTGCAGCGCATTGGCGTCCACACCGCCCGTCAGGACCTTACCGGAGGACGGCACGACGGTGTTAAAGGCCCTACCAAGTCTTGTGATCGAGTCGAGAAGAATAACTACATCTCGCTTGTGTTCCACCAATCGCTTGGCCTTTTCGATCACCATCTCTGCCACGGCAACGTGCCGTGTCGCCGGTTCGTCAAAGGTGGAGGAGACAACCTCACCCTTCACCGACCGCTGCATGTCGGTCACTTCCTCGGGGCGTTCGTCGATCAAAAGGACGATCAAGTAACACTCTGGGTGGTTCTTTTCGATCGAATGGGCAATGTTCTGCATCAACACCGTTTTGCCGGTCCGCGGCGGGGCGACGATTAGCGCGCGCTGGCCTTTGCCGATGGGGCAGACGAGGTCGATGATACGGGCGGAGCGATCCTTGATCGTCGGATCCTCGATTTCCATCTTCAGCCGCTCATCTGGATAAAGCGGCGTCAGGTTATCGAAGTGAACCTTGTGGCGCGCACGTTCCGGATCGTCGAAGTTGATCTTGGTGGCCTTCACGAGGCTGAAGTACCGTTCGTTCTCTCGCGGGGCCTGGATCACGCCTTCGATGGAATCGCCCGTCCGCAAGGAGAATTGGCGGATCATCTCTGGGCTGACATAGATGTCGTCCGGGCCGGGCAGATAGTTAGCCTCGGGGCTGCGAAGGAAACCAAAGCCGTCCTGCAGCACTTCCAGCACGCCGTCGCCACCGATCTCGTACCCTTCCTCGGCATGTTCCTTGAGGATCTGGAACATCATCTCGCCCTTCCGCATGGAGGGCGCATTCTCGATCTCCCATTCCTCGGCCATAGCCAAAAGGTCGGCCGGGGTCTTGGCCTTGAGGTCAGAAAGGTTCAGGCGTTCGGTGGTCATGTATATGTCCTGAGGCGCGCTGCGAGAGCGGGCAAAGCGGGATGGGACCGGGAAAAGCGTCGGGCCGGACGGCCCTGCAAAGCGGCAAATACGTGCAGGGTTGGCAAAAGTCAACGCAAGAGGGTCGAGGTCCCTACCACTTCACGATGACAGAGAAGACGATGATCAGCATAAGCAGCGTCGGAACCTCGTTCATCATGCGGTACTGGCGACCTGTGACGCTGTTCTGGCCGGCCATGAAGTCCTTGCGCCGCAGCCCCAGCCAGTGGTGAAACCACGTCATCCCCAATACAGCCGCTGCCTTGGTCCAAGGCCATATCTCGGACCAGACAAGAATGCCGGGCGTGAAGACCAGAGCCAGACCAAAAAGCCATGTCGCAACCATGGCAGGGTTCATGATCGCCCGCAGAAGCCGCCGTTCCATGGTCTGAAACAGCTCATCGGTCGTGCTTCCCGACCTCACCGTCTCAACATGGTAAACAAACAGGCGCGGCAAGTAGAACAACCCTGCCATCCACGCGATGACCGAGACCACATGCAGCGCCTTGGTCCACGGATACCAGTCCGCCAGAAAATCGCCCATCGGTTCTGTCCTGCTCTATGCCTCTTCTTCTTTAAAAAAAGAATTGAATGAAAGGAAGATGATGATGCTGGTCCTGTGGAGAAAGGGATCAGGTCGGATGTCCCTGTTCTTCTCCACAGGGAGAGACCTGTGGAAAACCCATGCAAATCTGTGAGACCACCGTCAAAGCAGCATCAAAAAGACATTTTATCAATAGCTTAGACGGTAACGTACTGTTCACAGACCGATCATCCCCAATAGCGGGTCAAAGATGTCATCCCCAGGCTTGGAAATGCCCTGCCAACAGGTGGACAAATCGCCCCGCTTGGTCGAATGATCCCGTGAAGCAGGGAATTTGGTGTTGGAGGGGTCGCTTTACCCAGTCATCCGCTGCAGGAACGAAACCGGATTTTCCACAGGACCGCCCCCAAGGACCACCCCCGAAATGACGCGCTTGATCCTTGCCTCTGCCTCTGCCATCCGGCGCAAGATGCTGGTCGATTCCGGCGTTACGGTCGAGGCACTGCCAGCCCGCATCGACGAAGAGTCGATCCGCGCTGCGATGCAGGCCGAAGGCGCGAAGCCGCGCGATCTGGCGGATACGCTGGCCGAGATGAAGGCGCGCAAGCTGTCGGAACGGCATCCCGACGCCGTGGTGATCGGCAGCGATCAGGTGTTGGAATTCGAAGGGGAAGTCTGGGGAAAACCAGAAACGCCTGATGAAGCACGGGCACAGTTACAGAGGCTTCGTGGCAAGACACACAAGCTGATTTCAGCGGTCGTACTATATGAACGGGCAGAGCCCGTCTGGCGGTATGTGGGGGAGGCGCGGCTCACGATGCGAACGTTTTCGGATGATTATTTGGCGGATTACCTTGCCCGGAACTGGGACGATGTCCGCCATTCCGTCGGTGCCTACCAGCTTGAGTCCGAAGGGGTGCGGCTTTTCGCGGCTGTCGATGGCGATCATTTCACCGTTTTGGGCATGCCGCTGCTGCCACTCTTGAACTATCTGTCGCAGCGGGGTTTCATTCCGGCATGAGTGATCATTCCCGCATCCCACTTGCCGCCGTCATTGGTTCTCCGGTCGCGCATAGCCGATCACCTGCACTGCATGGGTATTGGTTGAAACGCTACGGGCTAAAGGGGTTCTACATCCCGATGGATGTAGCGCAGGCGGATCTGGACTCAGTGCTCCGGACGCTGCCGAAGATGGGCTTCGTCGGCGCAAATGTGACGATCCCGCACAAAGAGGCGATCCTGAACATCGCCGATGTCATCACGGATCGCGCGGCGCTGATCGGGGCGGCGAATACGCTGATCTTCCGCAAGGACGGCAAGATTCAGGCGGACAACACGGATGGCGCGGGTTTCATCGCGAATTTGCGGCAGAATGCGCCTCAGTGGGTGCCTTCTATGGGTCCGGCGGCGGTATTTGGTGCCGGGGGTGCCGCCCGTGCGGTTCTTGCGGCGCTGATCGAGGTGGGGGTCCCGGAAATCCGGCTGGCCAACCGCACCCGCGCCCGGGCCGAGGCGTTGCGTTCGGATTTTGGCGCGAAAGTGCATGTGTACGAATGGGTGCAGGCGGATGCGATGATCGACGGGGCGGCTACGGTGGTGAACACCACCTCGCTGGGAATGACGGGGAAGCCCGATCTACTGCTGCCGCTGGGGTCGTTGTCGCCGCAGGCGGTGGTGACCGATCTTGTCTACACGCCTTTGAAGACGCAGTTCCTTATCGAGGCAGAGGAGCGTGGCGCAACCGTCGTGGACGGGCTGGGAATGCTGCTGCATCAGGCTGCGCCGGGGTTCGAGCGTTGGTTCGGGCAGCGGCCCGAGGTGGATGATCTAACCCGCGCTGCGGTGCTTTCGGCATGAGCGCGTTTCGGTTGGGCCTGACCGGGTCCATCGGCATGGGAAAATCGGCCACGGCGGCGCTGTTCCGGGCAGAGCGCATCCCCGTTTGGGATGCGGATGCGGCGGTGCATCGGCTTTACGCGCCGGGCGGAGCGGCGGTGGGACCGCTGGGTGCCTTGCGCCCGCAGGCCGTGCGCGATTCTGGGATCGATAGGGAAAGCTTGAAAGCCTGGATCGCGCAAGAGCCGGACGCGCTAGCCCGGATCGAGGCGGTGGTTCATCCACTTGTCGCGGCGGATCGCGCGGCGTTTCTGAATGCCAGCACGTCGGACATCGTGGTTCTGGATATCCCACTGCTGTTCGAAAAGGGGACAGAGGCCGAGATGGACGCAGTTCTTGTCGTTACCGCGCCGCCGGACGTGCAGCGCGCGCGCGTCTTGGCGCGGCCCGGCATGACGACCGCGCAGTTCGAAGCGATCCTCGCGCGGCAGATGCCGGACCGGGAAAAGCGGGCGCGGGCGGACCATATCATCGAGACGTTGAGCGAGGAGTCAGCCCGCGCCTGCGTGCGGGCGTTGATTGCCCATATTCGGGGGAAGCGGGATGCGTGAAATCGTTCTGGACACCGAAACCACGGGCTTCGAGCCAAGCGAAGGGCACAGGATCGTCGAGATCGGGGCGGTGGAACTGTTCAACCATCTGCCGACGGGGCGAACCTATCACCAGTACATCAACCCCGAACGGTCCATGCCCAAGGAAGCCTTTGAGGTTCATGGGCTAGGGGATGACTTCCTGCGCGACAAGCCGGTTTTCAAGGCGATCGGTCAGGCATTCCTCGATTTCATCGGGGATGCGAAGCTGGTGATTCACAACGCCGCCTTCGATATGAAGTTTCTGAATGCCGAACTGGAATGGGCGGGGCTTCCGGGTCTGCCATGGGCCCGGGCTGTGGATACGCTGATGATCGCGCGGCAGAAGTTTCCGGGGGCGCCTGCGTCGCTGGATGCGCTGTGCCGTCGGTTCGGGGTGGACAATTCAGCGCGGGAAAAGCACGGGGCGCTGCTGGACAGCGAGATTCTGGCCGAGGTCTATCTGGAACTTGTAGGGGGGAGGCAACCTGATCTGGTGCTTTCACCCGCCGCGACCGCGCCGGTGAACGGTCAGGCACGGGCAACGGACGAGGGATGGCGGCCCCGCCCGAGACCGCAGCCTCTGACTCCGCGCATCACCGAGGAAGAGGCGTCTGCCCATGCAGCCTTTGTCGCCAAGCTAGGCGATGCGGCGATATGGAAAAAGCGCGCCTAAGGGGCGCGCTTTTGCCGGGGTAAGGCCGGATCAGTTGACAGGGGTGGTCTGCGCCTGCGCAGCCTGTGCGCGACGGGCGAGTTCCTGACGGTAGAGCGTCACGAAATCCACCGTGTCGATGTTCAGCGGCGGGAAGCCCCCGTCGCGCGTCACGTCCGAGATGATGCGCCGCACGAAAGGAAACACCAGACGCGGGCATTCGATCAGCAAGAAGGGGTGAAGCTGCTCTTCCGGCACGCCTTCAACGTGGAAGATCGCGCCATATTCCACTTCCAGCAGGAAGAGTGTTTCGCCATTCGTCTTGTTCTTGGACGTGCAGCGATACTTGGAGATCACGTCGTACTGGTGTTCAACTGGGCGCTTGCGGGCATCAAGGCTGACCGCGACCTGAATGTCGGGCTGCACTTCGGCACCGGCTAGGCCCTTCTTGGCCACCATGTTTTCGAAAGACATGTCGCGAATGTATTGGGCGAGCACCTGCATCCGCAGCTGCGGTTGTGCAGGCTGGGCTGCGGTGTCTGTGGTGGGGGTCTCGTCGGCCATCCCTGTGTACCTCTTGTCGGACTAACTTGGTTAGTAGCAGGTAGGACCGCGCGCCTCAATGCCGAGTCCAACCTGATGGGGGACGTGGTGACGGGTTGGGATCGGGGTCCAACTCGACGAATTCGCCGTCGATCACGATCCCATCACTGCGCCGGGCAGGTTTGTCAGACTGCATGGAGACGAATCCCATCCGCGCGGTGAGTTGCGCGATGAGCAGACGACGGAACGGTGGGATGAGAAGCAGCGCGCCCAGCACATCCGTCAGGAAACCCGGCAGGATGAGGAGGATCGCTGCAAGCGCCAGCAGCACGCTGTCCCCGGCGGCGCCGAGTGGGTCGCGCATCCGCTCCATCTCGGCTCGGAGGCGATGGGCCGAGCGGAGTCCGAGGTGCCGGAGGAGGGAGACGCCGAGAACGCCGGTGCCAAGCACGATGGCCAGCGTCAGCCAGAGGCCAAGCGCGCCACCCAGCGTGACGAAAAGAGCGATTTCGATCAGCGGCCAAGCGACCAGAAGGGCGAAAACGGGCATCGGGGTGATCCTTGCGGCCAAAACGTCAGGGTGGTGCCATAGACAGGCGGGCACATGCCACCTACATAGTGGCGAAGACCAAAGGATACCAACCCATAAGGCCCGCCGCACCAAGGTGGGCGCTTTCAGAGGCGCCAATGAGTTCTTCCTTGATCCAGCTTCTCGTTCTGGCCGGGATCGCGATCTTCTTGATCCTGAAGTTGCGGTCCGTATTGGGCACCCGTGAAGGGTTCGAGAAACCGCCGATTCCGTTGGACGACATCCGCCCTGCCGCAAAACCGCGCCGGGATTTCGAGGTGATCGAGGGCGGGCCGGACCGGGACATCGTCGACCACGTTCCTGACGGGTCCGATGCCGCGAAGGCCTTGGCCGCGATGAAGATAGCCGAGCCGGGGTTTAACGTGTCGTCCTTCCTTTCCGGCGCGCGCGGGGCCTATGAGATGATCCTGATGGCCTATGACAAGGGCGAGATTGACCGCATCCGGTCCTTCCTTGCGCCAGAAGTGGCCGAGAGTTTCGATGACGCCGTGAAGGCGCGGCAGGAGCAGGGTCTGACCATTGAGTCGACCTTTGTCGGTCTGCGGGAGCTTGCCCTGCAGGACGCGACCTTCAACCGCGATACGAAGGAAGCCGAGGTTTCGGTGCGTTTCGTCGGCGAGTTGACATCGGTCGTGAAGAATGCGGCGGGCGAGGTGGTCGAGGGCAAAGCGTCCGAGATCAAGCGTCAGCGCGACGTCTGGACCTTTGCGCGCAAGATGGGGTCGAACGATCCCAACTGGCAACTCGTCGCCACCGGAGATTGATGCGCGGGCGGCTGGCAGCGGCTATGCTGGCGGTCGCCATGACCACCGCCTTGCCGCTTCGTGCCGAAATCCTGCGCTTTGCCGATCTTTCGGGCTGGGCCGAAGATGACCATCGCGCGGCCTTGGCCAGTTTCCGCGAGACCTGCGATCTGCTGACGGATGGCGATTGGGTGCCGCTGTGCCGTCTGGCGGCGGACGCGGGGGAAACGCCCAAGGGGGCGCGGCAGTTCTTCGAGCTGTTCTTCCGGCCTGTCGTTATTGGAGAGCCCCCGGCGCTTTTCACCGGGTACTTCGAGCCGGAGCTGGAGGGTTCGCCCGTGCGGACGCCGCGTTTCGCGTGGCCGATCTACAGGCGGCCGCCGGAATTGCGCGACGGGCAGGTGTTTCACAGCCGCGCCGAGATCGAGCGTGGCATTCTGCGTGGGCGTGGGCTGGAATTGGCTTGGCTTGACGATCCGGTGGATGTGTATTTCCTGCAGGTGCAGGGGTCCGGACGGATCCGGATGCCGGATGGGCGGGTGATGCGCGTGGGATATGCCGGGCGGAACGGGCATGAATATCGCTCTGTCGGGCAAGAGATGGTGCGGCGCGGGACGCATACGATGGAACAGGTCTCGGCGCAGGAGATTGCCGCTTATGTGCGCGGGGGTGCAGGGGCAGACCTGCTGAACATCAACCCATCCTATGTGTTTTTCCGCACGGTGGACGAGGTTCCGGCGGAGATGGGTCCGCTTGGCGCAATGGGGCGGTCGATCACGGCGTTTCGGTCTGTGGCGGTCGATCCGGCCTTCACCCCCTTGGGGGCGCCTGTCTGGGTAGAAAAGGCGGGAGCGGACCCCATCCGTTCGTTGATGGTGGCGCAGGATACCGGGGGCGCGATCAAGGGGCCGCAGCGGGCGGATATCTTTTATGGCACGGGGCGCGCGGCGGGTGATGCAGCGGGGACGGTGAAGGATGGCGGTCGGATGGTCGTCCTGCTGCCCATCGACCGGGCCTATGCGATGATCCCGGACGGGATGTGATGAGCCGCCGCCGGACCTTGCGCCCCGAGGAGGAGGAGTTGTGGCAGGCCGTGGCGCGAACGGCGCGGCCGATGCATCCGAAGACCAAGGGTTTTCTGAACCGAGTGGACGGCATAGCCCATCCGCATCCACCCGCGCCAGAGGTCAAGCCGCGCGAGACGGAGGTGCCGAAAAGCTGGTTGGAGCCGTTCCGGTTGGGCCAGAAGGCAAAGACCGCCCCCGCGCATGACATCGCGCCGGGGCTGGGAGAGGCGTTGAAGGCCGCGCCTTTGCAGATGGATGCAAAGCTGCATGGCAAGATGGTGCGCGGCAAGCTGGTGCCCGAGGCGCGGATCGACTTGCACGGAATGACATTGTCCGAGGCGCATCCAGAGTTGATCCGGTTTGTGCTGAACGCGCAGTCGGCGGGAATGCGGCTGGTGCTGGTGATTACCGGGAAGGGAAAACGCGGCGAGGATCACGGGCCGATCCCGCAGCGGATGGGGGCGTTGCGGCATCAGGTGCCGCAGTGGTTGCGGTTGCCTCCGTTAGGTCCGGCAGTTTTGCAGGTGACGGAGGCGCATCTGAAGCACGGGGGCAGCGGGGCCTATTACGTCTATCTGCGGCGGCGTTAGCGGGCGGGAAGGTCACGGGCGGCGCGGCGAATGCCGAGGGTCAGGATGGCAGTCGCCATGACGAACCACGCGGCAAAGAAGGGCATTTGTTCCGGCAGGTCGTGGCCCGCGTCGATCAGAAGGCCCGAAAGTGCAGGGCCGATGGCAGTGGCAAGGACCATGGCCGCGCCGATGGTGGCGCGGATCGTGCCGATGTGGCGGGTGCCGTAGAATTCGGCCCAGAAGGCCATGGGGACGGTCAGTTGTGCGCCGCCCGTCAGGCCCATGATCGCCATGGCGAAGGCGGCGGTGGCCACGGTGTCGATCAGCGGGAAGAGGGCGAAGAAGATGGCCAGCGGCAGGACGTAAAGCGGCATGAGCCGCGCCGTTCCCCAGCGATCGAGCGCCCAGCCGCCCGCGAACATCGCGGCAATGGAGGCGACGGTGTAGGCGGGGAAAGTGGCGACGAGGGAAAGATGGGTCCAGCCCTTCACCTCGGCCAAGTGGACCTGTTGGAAGAAGAAGGCGGTGATGAAGCAGGGCGGTCCGACGAGGGCGGGCAGGACGCACCAGAAAAGCGGGTGGCGCAGCATGTCGGCGCGGGTCCAGTGGCGGCGGCCCATGCCGGGCGCGTCATTCTCGGCAGTGATGGATTGCGGGGTGCGTTCCAGCCGCAAAAGGTGCCACATTAGGGGGATGGTGGCGGCAATGAGCGCGCCGGCGATGACCCACAGCATCTGCCAGTGGAAGAACGCCTTGAGCGAGACGAAGCCGAGGGGCATGACCACCTCGCCCACGGAAAAGCCGAGGGCGGCGACGGCGAGCGCGCGTCCGCGCGAGGCTATGAACCAGCGCGACATGGCGACGCCTGCGGTCTGGACCATCATGCCTTGGCCGAAAAGGCGCAGGGCAAAGATGGCGAGCGGGAGGAGCCAGCCGGTGGGGCCTGTTGCCATGAACAGGCAGGCGAGGGTGAGCGCGGCCATGACAGCGGTGCCAAGGTGGCGGACGCGGAAACGGTCGGTCAGCGCGCCGGACCAGAGCATGAGGAGGGCCGAGGTCATGGTGCAGGCGGCATAGAGCGTGCCCCACTCACCGTGCGTCAGGCTGTTGGTTTCGCGGATCTCGGCAGCGAAGACGGAAATGAAGTAGGTCTGTCCGAAGCCCGACAGGAAGGACAGCAGGAAACCCGCAAGCAGGTAGGGCGCGTTCGCGCGAAGGAAGGCGAGGAAGGCCATGTATCCCTTTGTTCCACCGAAGCGGGCAGAGGGGAAGTCAGTTCAGGCGGTCGCCTGTGATTTCCGCGACAGGGGTCAGGATGATGCGGGTGGCGCTGCGGACGGTCAGGATCACGCCGGGCAGCAAGCCCGTGCGACCGGCTGCATCGGCACCGAAGGCCTGATCGACGTCGGAAATCCGTCCGAGAAGGCGGATCAGGGCGGGGGAGTTGCCCGTGACGAAATGCCCGTCGCCAGAGGAGAAGGCGGCCACATCGACATAGGTCACTTCAAGATCGGCCACATCTGCCATGTTGTCCAGCGAGCCGAGCCGCCCGCGCTGCCCTGTGATGAGGGCCGAGAGGCGCAGGACGCGGTCGCGGTCAGAGCCAAAGATGATGAAGGGTTCGGGAAGTTTGCCGATATCCTTGGCCTGCATTCGGAAAACCTCGACGTCGATGTCGGGGGACATGAGGGCCACGCCCGCGATCTGGGGCATGATTGCGCCGTCGGCGAGGGCGATGTCGCGCAGCGCCTCCATCGTGAGGAAGCTGCCCATGGAGTGGGCGACAAGGACGACGCGGGTGGCCCCGGCGGCGATGGTTTCGCGGATCAGGGTCTCGAGCCCCTTACGGGCGAACATGACCGAGTCCTTGTCATAGACATAGCCCAGCGGTTCGGCGGCAGAGGGCCATGAGTAATGGACGGCGACGCCGGGGACATCGAGGTCGTGGTGAAGCTGGGCGATGCGGTAAAGGCCTTCGGTGAAGGTGTTGTTGAAACCGTGGACGAAGATCACCGCCTCGCGCCCGTTTTCGGACAGGGATTTTCGCAGGTCGGCGCGGAAGCTGCTGTCAGAACTGTAGAGGATGGGGTTGGTGGTGACGAAGTCGGTGGAAACGTTCGGTTTGCGCGGCTTGCCATAGGTGATCTGGCCAACCGCGCGGTCCGGTGGGACTGCGACATCGTAGCGGGCGAAATTGAGCGTTTCGGAACGCTGGCTGCCGAAGACGCCGGTGGGTTCAAGGGTCCGCGTGGTGCCGACATAGACGGTGGAAAGCGTGCCTGTGATCGTGTCGGGCGGAACCACCACCATCGCGCCGCGCGGGGTGCAGGCGGCAAGCGCGAGCGTCAGGGCAAGGACGAGATGGCGCAAAGATTGGTCCTTCGGAAAGGTTGCACCAGTGATCGGGTCAGGCTGAAGCAGCGTCAAGCGTGACGCCACCGTCAGAGGACGTAGCGGGAGATATCCGCCGATCTGGCGAGCTGGCCGACATTGGCTTCGACGAAGGCCGCATCGACGGAGACGGCTTCCCCGCCACGGTCGGGGGCGGTGAAGGAGAGTTCTTCGAACACACGTTCCATGATGGTGTAAAGGCGGCGCGCGCCGATGTTTTCGACGCTGCGGTTCACGTCTGCCGCGATGCGGGCCAGTGCGGCGATGCCGTCTTCGGTGAAGGTCACGGCGACCTCTTCGGTGGCCATGAGGGCGGAATACTGGCGGGTCAGGGCGTTGTCGGTTTCCGTGAGGATGCGGACGAAGTCGTCTTCTGTGAGGGGTTGCAGTTCAACGCGGATCGGCAGGCGGCCCTGCAATTCGGGCAGCAGGTCCGAGGGTTTGGCGATGTGGAAGGCACCTGAGGCGATGAAGAGGATGTGGTCGGTCTTCACGGGGCCGTATTTGGTGGAAACGGTGGTGCCTTCGATCAGCGGGAGCAGGTCGCGCTGCACGCCTTCGCGGCTGACATCGGCACCACGGGCGTCGGCGCGGGCGCAGATCTTGTCGATTTCGTCCAGAAAGACGATGCCGTTTTCCTGCACAGACTCCAGCGCGGCGGATTTGACGGCTTCGTCATCGAGAAGCTTGTCGGCCTCTTGCCCGATCAGGATATCGTAGCTTTCGGCCACGGTCGTCTTTTTGCGGGTGGTGCGGCCACCGAAGGCCTTGAACAGGTCTTGCAGGCCCTGCATCTGTATGTCCATCCCGTTGCCGCCGGGCAGCATGGCGAAGGGGGTGGCGGTGTCCTGAATCTCCAGCTCGATCACAGTGGTGTCGAGTTCGCCGCGCTTTAATTTTTGGCGGAACATCTCGCGCGTTTGGTCGCGGGCGTCTTTGCCTGCGAGCGCTTCGATCACGCGGTCTTCGGCGGCCTTGTGGGCGCGGGCTTTCACTTCGTCCCGCATGCGGGTGCGGGTTTCGATCATGGCGGCGTCCACGAGATCGCGGATGATGCTGTCCACGTCGCGGCCCACATAGCCGACTTCGGTGAACTTGGTGGCTTCGACCTTGAGGAAGGGGGCTTTGGCCAGCTTGGCAAGGCGGCGGCTGATTTCGGTTTTGCCCACCCCGGTTGGACCGATCATCAGGATGTTCTTGGGATAGACCTCGTCCCGCAGATCATCGCCCAGTTGCTTGCGGCGCCAGCGGTTGCGCAGCGCGACGGCGACGGCGCGTTTGGCGTCGCGTTGGCCAATGATGAAGCGGTCGAGTTCCGAGACGATCTCGCGCGGGGTGAGGTTTGTCATGCCGCCTATCCTTGGTTCCACAGTGCCGATGTAACGATTGTGGCGGACAAGGCCAAGGGCGGCGGGGTGCGTGTTGACGGACTGTATATACGATGAGAAGCTTTGGATCAGGCTGCACGGGAAGATGGCATGATGCGTGGGCGGATCGTCCGGCTGTCCGAAGAGGAGGCGCGCGCGGCGCGTGCGCGGACCCGGATGCCGACGGCCACGGCCCCGGAGGTAAAGGCCCCCGCGAAGGTGGCGATTTCGGTCCGGTTGGACGAGGATGTGCTGGCCTTCTTTCGCGCCGAGGGGCCGGGGTATCAGACGCGGATCAACGCTGTGCTGCGGTCCTACATGCAGGCGAAGTCAGGGACATAGGCGGCCGCGCCGTCAGGCCTTGATCGTTTCCACCGTTAAATTGCCGTTGGTGTAGACGCAGATGTCGGCGGCGATGGCCATGGCCTTGCGCGCGATGTCCTCGGCGGAAAGGTGGTCAGCGTTCATCAGGCCGCGTGCGGCAGCGAGGGCGAAGTTGCCGCCCGATCCGATGGCGGCCACGTCGTGTTCGGGTTCCAGCACGTCCCCTGCCCCAGTGATGACAAAGAGGTCGCGGCCATCGGTGACGATCAGCATGGCTTCGAGGTTGCGAAGGTATTTGTCCATCCGCCAGTCCTTTGCGAGATCGACGCAGGCGCGGGCCAGTTGGCCGGGGGAGGATTCGAGTTTCTTCTCAAGCCTTTCCAGCAGCGTGAAGGCGTCGGCGGTGGAGCCTGCAAAGCCGCAGACCACGTCGCGCCCGCCCGGAGACAGGCGGCGGACCTTGCGGGCGGTCCCCTTGATGACGGTCTGGCCAAGGCTGACCTGTCCGTCGCCCGCGACGACGACCTGACCGCCCTTGCGGACGGCGAGGATGGTGGTGCCGTGCCAGCCGGGGAATTTGTCGTCGGACATGCGGGCCTCCTGTCTTTGTGCCCATATGGGCATGGGAGCGGCCAAAGGAAAAGGGCGGCCACGAGGGGCCGCCCTGTGGTGCGATGCAGCGGGGATCAGATCGCCGACTGAATCCAGGTTGCCAGCGCGGCCTTGGGCGCGGCGCCGACCTTGTTCGACACGACCTGGCCGCCCTTGAACAGGAACAGCGCCGGGATGCCGCGAACGCCCAACTGCGCGGGGCTGTCAGGATTCTCGTCCACGTTGACCTTCACGATCTTGACCTTGCCCGCATATTCGGTGGCGAGTTCTTCGAGCGCAGGACCGATCTGGCGGCAGGGGCCGCACCATTCGGCCCAGAAGTCCACCACGACGGGAATGTCCGATTTGCGGACCTCGGCGTCGAAGGTGGCGTCGGTGACGGCGACGGTGGCAGCGCCCATCTTCATATCTCCTGGATGGAATTTCGGCCCACGAAGCTAGGGACGGACGGGGCAATCGTCAAGGGATCGTGGTGCATGGCAGGGATGCACTCACGATATCGGGAGGGAGGGGCATGAGTTGCGCCTGTGTTGTCCACAGGATTGCAGTTTCGATGCGGCGGTCGGGGTAGAGTTGGGCGAGGGCTTGGGCATAGGCGGCCATTTGGCGAAGGATGCCTTCGGGCGTGTCTTCGGGGCCGGTGGGGACGACGCGGTTGGTCTTGTAGTCGATGGCGAGGACGCGGTCGGGTTCCACGATAAGGCGGTCGATGGTGCCGCGCATGGTCTGGCCGAGGAGTTGGGCGGTGATCTCCACCTCGGTCAGGGCGGGGGTGGCAAAGAGGGTGGGATGGGCGGCGATGGTGGCCATCGCTTCGGACAGGACATC
>JBDKFE010000025.1:0-2623 GCA_039798885.1 Pseudomonadota bacterium
CTTCGCCGCCCGGAAAGAGGCCTTCGCCCGTGGCCAAGGTCAAGCTGCCGAACTCCTCGCCGACGTCCTCGCCCCCCATCGCGGCAGACCGCTCGCAGGCTACATGGCCATGCGGACGGAAATCGACCCCACCCCCGCCATGGCCGCCCATGACGGCCCCGTGGGCGTGCCCGTCATCATGGGCAAGGCCCAGCCCCTGCGCTTCCGCGAATGGTCCCCCGGCTGCGCCCTGATCGACGGCGAATTCGGCGCAAGGATTCCGGCCGACGGCGCATGGATCGACCCCGAAATCCTTATCGTCCCCCTCGTCGGCTTCGACGCGCGCGGCTACCGCTTGGGCTATGGCGGCGGCTTCTACGACCGCACCCTCGCAGGCCTGCGCGCCCGCCACCCTGTCCTCGCCATCGGCTTCGCCTTCGCCGCGCAGGAACTGGCCGAAGTGCCCATCGACCAATACGACCAGCGCCTCGACGTGATCGTCACCGACCAAGGCATCCGCCGCTTCGACTGAAGAAGGCCATCCCGTCACCCCTGCAATCTCGCGGAACGGGTGGGACAGGGACCGTGGCCCAAAGCCACGGTCCGCGCACGTCCCGCCCCACCGGGACGTGCGCCCAAGGCGCCCGCCCCGGCGTGCCGCGCGCGGCCCTACCGGCGGAGGGTCGAAACGCGCCACTGGCGCCTTTCACCCCTCCTTTCA
This sequence comes from Pseudomonadota bacterium, assembly GCA_039798885.1. GTDB lineage: Bacteria > Pseudomonadota > Alphaproteobacteria > Rhodobacterales > Rhodobacteraceae > Paragemmobacter. The sequence goes on from JBDKFE010000025.1 coordinate 701, forward strand.
CCCAAGGCATGTCACAAGACCCGCAGCTACGGTCCACCCCGCCACGCCCACCGCCCCATCCCCAAAGGATGAAGAAACCCCAGCCCCCACCGCCCGCTGCGTGCTGACAGTTTGCGGTACAGTTTACGGCACAGACCCCGGTACAGCCGCCGCGGACGGAAAGCTATTCCGCCAACTCCCAGCCATCGGGATAGAAATCGTGCCGCAAGGCGATCTCCGTCGCCACCCGCTCACGCTCCCACACAGCCTCCGCCGTCAGCGGGATCATCCCGGATGTGGCCACGACCGTATCGCCATCCCCCAGCCGCCGCGTCCGGAACCCCTTGGATTTCAAGGCCTTCTCAAAGGCCCCCCAATCCGCGTCCAGCTCCTCGACGAAAAAGATGAAATCCACGCGCGCCTGCGCAGGCAACCCCTTGGCCCCCTTGAAGGTGGCAAAGGTCTCGCGTCTCTGGGCTTCGAAATTATGCGACATGCCCCCGCCCTATCACCCCATCAACCGCGCCGCCAGACGGTTCTGCCGCTCCACCACCTTGGGCAAGTCGATGGTGACCATCTGCCCATCCCGAACCACTTGTTTTCCCTCGACAAACAGATGCTTCACCCGGCTCGGCCCACACAGCAGCAGCGCCCCCACCGGGTCCCAACTCCCCGCCGCTTCCACACCCGACATATCCCAAACCGCCACATCCCCCCGCTTGCCCGGCTCCAGCGACCCGCAATCCGTCCGCCCCAAAACCCGCGCGCCCCCCAGCGTCGCGATCTCCAGCGCCTCCCGCACCCCCATCGCATCCGCCCCCCGTGCCACCCGCTGCAACAGCATCGCCTGCCGCGCCTCGGCCACAAGGTTCCCCGCATCATTCGACGCCGACCCATCGACGCCCAACCCCACCTTCACCCTCGCATCCCGCATCGCCCGGACCGGGGCGATCCCCGACCCCAACCGACAATTCGAACAGGGACAATGGGCAACACCCGTCCCCGACCTGGCAAAAAGTTCAATTTCCGAACCATCCAGCTTCACGCAATGCGCATGCCAGACATCGTCGCCCGTCCAGCCCAACTCCTCCGCATATTGCCCCGGACGGCAGCCGAACTGCGCGAGCGAATAGGCGATATCCTCGTCATTCTCCGCCAGATGGGTGTGCAGCATCACCCCCTTGTCGCGCGCCAGCAGGGCCGCATCCCGCATCAACTCCCGGCTCACGGAAAAGGGCGAACAAGGCGCCAGCCCCACCCGCACCATCGCCCCGTCAGAGGGATCGTGGAACGCATCCACCACCCGGATGCAATCCTCCAGAATGGCCCCCTCCCGCTCCACCAACGCATCCGGCGGCAGCCCCCCTGCACTCTCGCCGATGCTCATCGCCCCGCGCGTCGGATGGAACCGCAACCCCACCTCGGCGGCGGCGGCAATCGTGTCGTCCAGCCGCGATCCATTGGGAAAAAGGTAAAGATGGTCCGAGGTCAGCGTACAGCCCGAAAGCGCCAACTCCGCCAACCCAACCTGCGCGGACACGAACATCTCCTCTGGCCCGAACCGCCCCCAGATCGGGTAAAGCGTCTTCAGCCAGCCGAACAGCAGCGCATCCTGCCCCCCCGGCACCGCCCGCGTCAGCGCCTGGTACAGGTGGTGATGCGTGTTCACCAAGCCCGGCGTGACGACGCAGCCCCGCGCCTCCACCACCTCGCCCGCTGTCACCAACCCCTGCCCCACGGCCGCCACCACGCCCCCGCGCAGCAGCACATCCGCCCCCGCCAATTCGCGCCGCGCACCATCCATGGTCACGACCACCGCCGCCCCCCGGATCAGGATCTCTCTGGACATGGAATGCCCCCCTCTCGCCCACCCCCTTCGGTGGATCGGGAACCGCCCGGCGACAGAAGGGGGAAGGACTCGGCCCGGACCCCCGCACCCTAACC
>JBDKFE010000026.1:0-3103 GCA_039798885.1 Pseudomonadota bacterium
CGCATCGGCCTTGCGCATATGTCCGGCATCTCGCGCAAAGACCTGCAACCCGGCGAGTTGACGGAACCTGACCGTGGCCTCGTCTTCATCGACGACCGCGTCGACAACATCGGGATGCTGCGCAATTTGGTGGCGGGGGGATATTCGGGGTTCATTTCGATGGAGCCCTTCAATCCCGCTGTCCAGCACGACCCGGACCTGCTTTCCCGTCTTCGGGCGAGCCTTGAATATGTGACTGCGCTGCTTCCGAAGGCGGCCTGATCACGCCGGACCAAATGGCAACGACGTGAGCCCCGGCAGGCCGGGTTCACCCTGCTTTGGCAATGCCTTGCAACGTTGCTTGCAAAGAAAATTGTCAAAAACAAAAATTGACAAATGAACGGTAAGCGCATTTCATGATTGCAGGCGAAGACCGCCAGCCGGCCGAAGGTGCCGGTGATTCCATGGGAGGAATACGAATGAAAAAGACCCTGCTGCTTGCTTCCGTCGCGGTTGCGAGCTTCACCTCCGCGGCCTCGGCGGCGGATCTCAAAGTCTGTGTGAGCTGGTCGAACTTCCGCGAAGAGCGCTGGAAGACGGACGAAGCGGCGATCAAGGGCGCTCTGGATGCGGCTGGTGCGGAATACATCTCGGCGGACGCCCAGACCTCGGCCGCCAAGCAGCTTGCCGATATCGAAGGCATGATCACGCAGGGCTGCTCGTCCCTGATCATCCTGGCGCAAGACTCGGCTTCGATCGGGCCGGCTCTGGACGCTGCCGAAGACGCCGGTATCCCGGTCGTCGGCTACGACCGCATGATCGATGACCCGCGCGCCTTCTACCTGACCTTCGACAACGTCGAAGTGGGCCGCATGCAGGCGCGTGAAGTTCTGAAGGCGATGCCGAAGGGCCGCTATGTCATGATCAAGGGCTCGCCCGTCGACCCGAACGCGGACTTCCTGCGCGGTGGTCAGCAAGAGGTTCTGCAGGCCGCCATCGATGCCGGTGACATCACCATCGTCGGCGAAGCCTACACCGAAGACTGGCAGCCCGCGAACGCCCAGAAGAACATGGAGCAGATCCTGACCGAGACCGACAACGGCGTTGATGCTGTCGTCGCCTCGAACGACGGCACCGCCGGTGGCGTCGTGGCAGCGCTGACCGCTCAGGGCATGGCCGGTATCCCGGTTTCGGGTCAGGACGGCGACATGGCCGCACTGAACCGCGTGGCCCTCGGCACCCAGACCGTTTCGGTGTGGAAGGACAGCCGCGCGCTCGGTAAGGCCGCTGGCGAGATCGCCGTGGCTCTGGCGGGCGGCACCGCGATGGACGCCGTCGAAGGGTCGGCCAAGTTCACCTCGCCCGGTGGCAAGGAACTGAACTCGGTGCTCCTGAAGCCCGTTCCGATCACCAAGGACAACCTGAACGTCGTCCTGGATGCGGGCTGGATCACCAAGGAGACGCTTTGCGCCGGTGTCACGGGCGGCGTCGCCGTCTGCGAATAACGCGGTAAGTCAAGACCTGCGGCGTCCCGGTCATCGGGACGCCGCGCAATTACGAACGGGTCGGCACGCACCTCGGCCCGAGGGGAGGGAACCACATGACTGACACAGGGCAGGCCGTCGCTGCGCCCGCGCCGAAGCGCAGTATCGTCGATACGCTGGAACTTGATGTCCGGCTTCTCGGGATGCTGGTGGCCTTCGCCGCGATTGCAGTGGTCTTCACCATCTGGACGGGCGGCACCTTCGTCAGTCCGCGCAACGTCTTCAATATCTCGGTTCAGGCCGTCCCCGTGGCAATCATGGCCTGCGGCATGGTCTTTGTGATCGTCGCCCGGCATATCGACCTTTCCGTCGGCTCCATGCTGGCCATGTGTTCCGCCGTCATGGCGATGAGCCAGGCTTATTGGCTGCCGACGATGCTTGGGCTTGAATATGGCAGCCCGGTGATCCTGTTCGTGACCATTGCTGTCGGTTTCCTCGTCGGAACGGGCATGGGAGCGCTGACCGGCTGGCTGGTCGGCTACCAGAAGATCCCGTCCTTCATCGTGACGCTCGGTGGCCTGTTCGTCTGGCGCAACGTGAACTGGTATACCACCAACGGTCAGTCCGTGTCCCTGACGGACCCCAACCTTCTGATGTTCGGTGGCACCGAAGGCGTGCTCGGGGCACCGGTCAGCATGATCCTTGGTGTCGTCGCCTCGATCGCTGCGGTGGCGGCGCTTTATTCCGCACGCAAGAACAAACTGAGCCATGGCTTCGTGGTGAAGCCGCTCTGGGCCGAGGGTGTCATGATGGCGCTCGTTGTCGGGGCCATCATGTTCTTCGTGACTTGGCTTTCCCGCTATCCGGTCCCTGAGGCAAAGCTGAAGCGGCTTTTCGAGGCGCGGGGCGAGGTCATGCCCGAAGGCTATACCGCCATGCACGGTCTTCCCATCTCGGTCATCATCCTGATCGTTGTCGCGGTCGGCATGACGGTGATCGCCCGCAAGTCGCGCTTTGGCCGATATATCTTCGCGGCCGGCGGAAATCCCGACGCGGCGGAACTGTCGGGCATCAATACCCGGGCCCTGACGGTCAAGATTTTCGCGCTGATGGGTTTCCTCTGTGCGCTCGCTGCCCTGATCGCGCAGGCGCGTCTGCAAAGCCACGGCAATGACATCGGCATGCTGGAAGAACTCCGCGTCATCGCGGCGGCTGTGATCGGTGGCACGGCGCTGGCGGGTGGCGTGGGCACGATCTATGGCGCGGTCCTCGGTGCCCTGATCATGCAGTCGTTGCAGTCGGGGATGGCCATGGTTGGCGTCGATACACCGTTCCAGAACGTGGTCGTGGGCCTCGTCCTCGTGATCGCCGTCTGGGTGGACATCATCTATCGCAAGCGCATGGGGCTGACGAAATGAGCAACGCAGGACGCACTCCGCTCGTCGAGATGCGCGACATCTCGATCTCTTTCGGCGGGATCAAGGCGGTGGATCATGTGTCGATCGACCTCTATCCCGGTGAGGTGGTCGGTCTTCTGGGCCATAACGGTGCGGGCAAGTCGACGCTGATCAAGATCCTTGCAGGGGCCTATCAGGCGGATCACGGGGACATCCTGATCAATGGCGAGAAGGTCGAGATCA
>JBDKFE010000027.1:0-3230 GCA_039798885.1 Pseudomonadota bacterium
GGGACCATTCGCGGAAGCGCAGGGGCTGGGCCTTGCCCATGATGACGGGCACGCCCACGGGGCCGTCATGGGCGGCCATGGCGGGGGTGGGGTCGATTTCCGTCCGCATGGCCATATAGCCTGCGAGCGGTCTGCCGCGATGGGGGGCGAGGACGTCGGCGAGGAGTTCGGCAGCTTGACCTTGGCCACGGGCGAAGGCCTCTTTCCGGGCGGCGAAGGCGGATTTGCGGGCGGCGGCCTTGGCGTCGTCGATCATCACAGCAGGACCAGCGTGGCGAGGCCGAGGAAGGCGAGGAAGCCCATCACATCGGTCAGCGTGGTGACGAAGGTGCCCGAGGCGAGCGCCGGGTCGAGGCCGAAGCGTTCCAGCGTCAGGGGGACAAGGACGCCCCCCAAGGCCGCGACGATCTGGTTCACGATCATGGCCAGCGCGAGGACCGCGCCGATCCACGGATCGCCGAAGATGAGCCATCCGGCGAGGCCGAGGATGGAGGCGAGGGCGAGGCCGTTGATCGCGCCTGCGGAAAGCTCGCGCAGGACGACGCGGCGGGCGTTGGCAGAGGTGAGGTCGCGGGTGGCCAGCGCGCGGACGGCGACGGCGAGCGACTGGGTGCCCGCGATGCCGCCCGTCGAGGCGACGATGGGCATCAGCGCGGCAAGGGCCACGATGGCGGTGATCGTCGCCTCGAACCGCGAGATGACGAAGGCCGAGAGGGAGGCGGTGAAGAGGTTGATCACCAGCCAAGGCAGGCGCTGGCGGACGGTGGCGAGGGGGCCGTCGAGGACGCTTGCCTCTTCGCCCACGCCTGCGAGGCGGAGCATGTCTTCCTCGTGTTCCTCGTCCAGCACGTTCATGGCGTCGTCGATGGTGATGACGCCCACCAGCCGCCCGTCGGCATCGGTCACGGGGCAGGAGATGAGGTGGTATTGGTTGAAGAAATAGGCGACTTCGGATTCCTCTTCGGTCGCCTCGACGGTGCGGAAGCTGTCTTCGGTCAGGTCACGCAAGGCGCGGGTGCGGGGGGCCGAGAGGATGCGGCCCAAGGTGACGTAGCCCTGCGGTTTCATCCGGGGGTCGACGAGGATGACGTGGTAGAACTGGTCGGGCAGGTGGTCGGCGGCGCGCAGGTGGTCGATCGCTTCGCCCACGGTCCAATGTTCGGGGGCGACCACCACCTCGCGCTGCATGAGGCGGCCTGCGGAGCCTTCGGGATAGGCCATGGCCTGTTCGACGGCGACGCGGTCGGCGAGGTCGAGGGCTTGAAGGATGCGGCCTTGGGCGGGGGCCTCTAAGTCTTCGAGGATGTCGACGACGTCATCGGTGTCGAGGTCGCGGACGGCTTCGGCCACGACATCGGCGGGGAGGGATTCGATCACCTCTTCGCGGATGGTTTCGTCGATTTCCGACAGGAGGTCGCCGTCGATTTCGCCTTCGTAAAGCGTCAGGAAGGCGCGGCGTTCGTCGGCGTCGATCTGTTCGAGGACGTCGGCGATGTCGGCGGCGTGGAGCGGTTCTACGAGTTGGCGGATAAGGTCGCGGTCGCGGGCTTCCACCGCGTCTCGAATGGCGGAGATGCGCGCTTCGTCAAGCTCGACCTCTTCGATCGCTGCTTCGTTTTCTGCCATGGCGCACCCTGCCCGATTACCCCCAGCCTACCGGAAGCTGTTTCTGGGAAACAGGGGGCGCGGGGTGTTTTACCCATGCGCCAAAAGACCATAGGTTTGCAAGGGATGGATGACGGGGAGTGACGGGATATGGCCGACCTTCTGCTGGGGCAGGTGCTGCGGTTCGTGGGCGATCCTTTCGTGGAAGGCGAGGGGGCGGCGGTGCATGATCCGCGCGGGGGGGTGGTGGTCGAGGGGGGCCGGATCGTCGCGGTGGGCGACGGGGCGGCGTTGCGGGCGCGGTATCCGGGGGCGGTGGTGCATGATTACGGGCGCGGGCTGATTTCGGCGGGGTTTGTGGATGCCCATGTGCATTATCCGCAGACGGCGATCATCGCGTCTTGGGGGAAGCGGCTGATCGATTGGCTGAACACCTATACTTTCCCCGAAGAGATGCGGTTTTCGGACCCGGCCTATGCGGCGGAGGTGGCAGAGCGCTATGTGGGGCTGGCGCTGGCGCATGGGACGACATCGTTTTGTTCCTATGCGACGATCCACCCGGAGTCGGTGGATGCAATATTTGCCGCCGCCGGTGCGCGGGGGATGCGGGCTTTTGCGGGGAAGACCTGCATGGACCGCAACGCGCCCGACGGGCTGCGGGATACGGCGCGGTCGGCCTATGATGACAGCAAGCGGCTGTTGGAGAAGTGGCACGGGGTGGGGCGGTTGTCCTATGTGATCACGCCGCGGTTTTCGCCCACCTCCACGCCAGAGCAGTTGGCGGCTTTGGGGGCGTTGTGGCGGGAATATCCCGATTGCCTGATGCAGACGCATCTGAGCGAGCAGTTGGACGAGATTGACTGGGTGAAGGGTCTGTTCCCGCAGGCGCGGGATTATCTGGATACCTATGAGGCGCAGGGGCTGTTGCGCGAGGGGGCGGTCTATGGGCACGCGATCCACCTGACGGCGCGCGAGAGGGCGCGGCTGGAGGAGGCGGGGGCGTCGCTGGTGCATTGCCCGACGTCCAATACCTTTATCGGGTCGGGGCTGTTCGACATGGGGCTGGCGCGGCGGATGCGGGTGGGGTTGGCGACGGATACCGGGGGCGGGTCGTCGTTTTCCATGCTGCATACGATGGCGGCGGCCTATGAGGTGGCGCAGTTGCGTGGCGAGGCGCTGCATCCGGCGGCGCTGATCTGGCTGGCGACGGTGGGGTCGGCGCGGGCGCTGCGGGCAGAGGACCGGATCGGGAATATCGCGGTGGGGATGGAGGCGGATCTGGTGGTGCTGGATCTGGCCTCGACCCCGGCCATCGCGCAGGCGGTGACGCGGGCGGGATCGGTTTGGGAGGAGGTTTTTCCGACGATCATGATGGGGGATGATCGGGCGGTGAGCGCGGTTTGGGTTGCGGGGAAGGTGGTGGGGTGAACCACCTTTCCCAAGCGTGCGGCCATCGCCGCACGCGCCGCGACCAAGGTACCACCCATCCCGCCCGTGCGCCCGCGCACGGGCCGCCCCCGCCCCCCGGGCGGCGGGGGCGCAAGCGCCCCCACCGGGGCGGGGCCGTCCCGTGCCCCAAGCGTCCGGGGAAATCTGAACGCCCCTTGCGGCTTCGTTGCCTCAGC
>JBDKFE010000028.1:0-11351 GCA_039798885.1 Pseudomonadota bacterium
GTGGCCTGAAAGGCCCGCGCGCGGGTCAGGCGGGCTGCACCGCGCCGAAACCCTGCGCCTTGGCCGCACGGTCCTTCAGGTAGCGCGCATAGCCCAGATCGGCGCTTTCGATTTCGGTCCGGCGACCGGACACGATATCCGCCAGAACCCGGCCCGACCCTGCCGCCATGGTCCAGCCCAGCGTGCCGTGGCCCGTGTTCAGGAACAGGTTCGGCATCGTGGACCGGCCCACGACCGGCGTGCCATCGGGCGTCATCGGGCGCAGCCCCGTCCAGAAGGTCGCGCGCGACTGGTCGCCCGCGCCGCCGAACAGATCTTCGACCGAATGCTCCAGCGTCGCCCGCCGCTTGGGGTTCAGCGACAGGTCGAACCCGGCAATCTCGGCCATACCGCCGACGCGGATGCGGTCTCCCAGACGGGTGATCGCGATCTTGTGCGTTTCGTCCATCACCGTGGACACGGGCGCGCGTTCGGCATCCACGATCGGAACCGTGATCGAATAGCCCTTCACCGGATAGACCGGCAGCTTCATCCCGAACGGCGCGACGAGGAAGGGCGAATAGCTTCCCAGCGCCACCACGAAGGCATCCGCCGTCACACGACCCATCGACGTGCGCACGGCGGTGATCCGGCCACCCTCGGCCTCCAGCCCGTCGATGGAAACGCCATAGCGGAAGGTCACGCCCAACTGCTCGGCCATCGTGGCCAGCGCATTGGTGAACTTGAAGCAATCGCCCGTCTCGTCCCCCGGCAACCGCAGACCACCGGCGATCTTGTCCTGCGCCGAAGCCAGCCCCGGTTCCGCCGCGATGCAGGCGTCGCGGTCCAGCACCTCGAACGGTACGCCATCGGCGCGCAGCACCTCGATGTCCTTGGCCGCCCCGTCCACCTGCTTTTGCGTACGGAACAGTTGCAGCGTGCCCTGCGTCCGCTCGTCATAGGAAATGCCCGTCTCCGCCCGCAACTCCATCAGGCAATCGCGCGAGTATTCGGCCAGCCGCACCATGCGGCGTTTGTTCGTCTGGTAGGCGGCGGTCGTGCAGTTCGCCAGCATCTTCGCCATCCAGCCCAGCTTGGCCAGATCGGGGCGTGGCTGGATGATCAGCGGCGCATGCTTCATGAACATCCACTTGACCGCCTTCGCCGGAATGCCCGGCGCGGCCCAGGGCGACGAATAGCCGGGCGAAATCTCGCCCGCATTGGCGAAAGACGTTTCCAGCGACGGGCCAGCCTGACGGTCGATCACCGTCACCTCATGCCCCGCCTTGGCAAGATACCAGGCCGAGGTGACACCGATCACACCTGCGCCGAGGATAACGACTTTCATGGCCCGCTCCGATTCCTTGGGGATTGGGCAGAGGATGCGGGAAACCGGGCGGGAGGTGTTTGCTAAGGTGGCTGCTTGGAATGAAGTGTTTGGAAGATAAACGGGAAAAATGAAAATTTTGAGCAAGAAAATTCTAACTTAGTAGACAATAGCCGCAGAAAAAATGAACACAGGTAAGATTTTCGCATGTTTCTCCTTTCCCCTTTCCGGTCATCCAACCCCGTCCCGGGCCTGACCCGGGACCCCGGGCAAAGCCGGTATGCCGCTGGGGGTAGAGGCCCTGGGTCAGGCCCGGGGCGGGGTGCAGGCGTCACGGGCGATCAAAGGATCGGCACAAGGTCGCAACATGGGGCCGGGCGGGGATGCAAGCGGGCTTGGCCTTGCGTATATTGGCCCCATGAACAGACGCACCGCCCTTCTGGCCCCGCTTTTCGCCCTCGCCCTCGGCCTGCCCGCACGGGCGGAACCCGTGCCGTTGGCGCAACTCAGCGCCTATCTCAACGCGCTGACCACGGCCGAGGCGGAATTCACCCAGATCAGCGCGGACGGCTCCATCTCAACCGGCAAGCTGTTCATCAAACGTCCGGGCCGCGTACGCTTCGAATATGCGCCGCCGGACCAATCGCTTGTCATGGCGGGTGGTGGACAGGTGGCGATCTTCGACGCCAAGTCGAACCAGCCCCCGGAACAGTATCCGTTGAAGCGCACGCCTCTGAACCTGATCCTCGCGCGCGACGTGGACCTGACGAACGCCAAGATGGTCGTCGGCCATTACGAAGTACAGGACACCACCCGCGTCGTGGCGCAGGATCCGGAAAACCCGGAATACGGCACGATCGAACTGGTCTTCACCAACGATCCCGTCGCGCTGTCCTCATGGGTCATCACGGATGACATGGGCAACAAGACGGACGTCATCCTGGAACGGATGATCCTGGGCGGCGACCTGCCGCCGTCTTTGTTCAACATCACGCTCGAACAGCAAAAGCGGGGCAGCTGACCCCGCCTCAGCTCATCCCACAAGACGCGAGCTGCGCCCGGTACATCTCGGCCCGCTCTGCGACCTTGGCCGACACGTCCATCAGCCACGGCTTGCCAAGGTAGGACTGGTTCGCAAAGCCCGTCCGCCCTTCGTGATAGGCCAGATACTGCGACTGCGCGTCCCATTTGGAGATACCGAGCTTCTGGGTCGAGATGTCCATGTACCAACCCATGAAATCCGCCGCATCGTCGATCCGATCCCGACGCGCACCCCAGCGGCCCACCTCGTCCTCGTATTCCTCCCATGTGCCGTCCAGCGCCTGCGAATAGCCATAGGCCGAAGACTGCCGCCCCATCGGGATGATCCCCAGTGCATAGCGATGCGGCGTCCGGGCATTCCCGATGAACTTCGACTCCTGATGAAAAGTCGCCATCTGCACATGGATTGGCACACCCCAGCGCCGCTCCGCGTCCTTCATGGCGCGATAGTACTGCGGCCTCTCATCGAGGATCGCGCAGGCATTGTCCAAGTTGCGTGGCGCCGAATAATTGCCACCCCCGCAGGAGGCGAGCAAAAGGAGAAGAATCGACGCGCGGAGAAATCTGCTCATTTGCCCCTCGCACAGTATTGTTTTGCCGCAAGTTTACGGGAAAAGCGCGCCGGGGGGAATGGCAGAAACCCGCACCTCAGATCAGAAACGCAAGAGTGAGCGGAAGTGTGACCACCGATAGCAGGGTCGATGCCATGACAAGCCCCGCCACCGCCTGCGCATCCGCCCCGTATTTCTCGGCCATCATGTAGGACGTGACGGCCACGGGCGTGGTCACCTGCAGGATCAGCACGGCCAACGCGACGGGCGGCAGACCGAACAGAAGCCCCGCCCCCAGCGATGCCACAAGACAGACCCCCGCCCGCAGCAGCGACAGCCAGACCGCCCGCCCCAGTTTGCCCGCGTTCAGCCGCGCCACTGCCACGCCCAGCGTGATCAGCATCAGCGGAATGGCGATCTGCCCCAGCAGGTCCAGCGAATTCGTCACCCAGACCGGCGTCGTCCAGCCCTGCCACAGGAACACCGCGCCCAGAAGCGTTGCCCCCATGATCGGCTCTTTCACCAGCCGCGCGGGCGACCCGCCCCCCGCCACGATCCACAGCCCAAAAGTGAAGTGCCAAAGGATCATGACAGCGAACACCACCACCGCGTATCCCAGCCCATCCTGCCCAAAGGCGAACAGCGCCAGCGGCAGCCCCACATTCCCGGTATTGCCAAAGATCAGCGGCGCAAGGAACGTCCGCCGCTCCAGCCCCAGCACGCCCGTGATCGCCCAGAAGGCGACGGTCAGCGCCCCATACGCCACCGCCGCCGCCAGCAAAAGCGATGTCAGCGCCGCCGGATCGATCTCGGTCTTCATCAGCGCGGTAAAGACCAGCGGCGGCAGCGACAGCGTCATGCACAGCCGCGTGATGAACTCCATCCGGTACTCAAAGCCGAAACGCACCCACAGGAAACCGACCAGCCCCAGCAGGCCGACCGGTGCCACGATCTCAAGCACTGTCAGAATGAGGTCCACAGACTGTTTCCCTGCCGATCCACCTGCCGGATGGACAAGGGACACACCGAGCGCTTAGTAAACGAGAACAAGGGATGCAACGCCATGTTCACGGCTCGGGCCAAATATCACATCGGACAGGTGGTGCGCCACCGCAAGCACCCGTTCCGCGGCGTGATTTTCGATGTGGACCCGCGCTTCGCCAATACTGAAGAATGGTATGACGCGATCCCGGAAGAGGCGCGCCCCTCCAAGGATCAGCCCTTCTACCATCTTCTCGCCGAAAACGACCAATCCTACTACGTCGCCTACGTGTCCGAACAGAACCTCCTGCCGGATGAGACGGGCGAACCCGTAGGCCATCCCGACCTGCCCGACCTCTTCGGCGATTTCGAGGATGGCCGTTATCCGTTGCAATTCCAGTTGAACTGACGCTTACCCGATCTTCATCCTTTCCCGCGATCCTACCGCCACGCGGGGGCAAGGAGGATGCGCTATGGAACTTGCGGTGCGGCAGGATGGGGCGGTCACGGTGGTGCAGCCACTGGCGGGACGGCTCGACGCCATGGTCGCCGTGCAATTCAAGGACCGGATGAAATCTGCGGTCGAAGCAGGGTCGTCCTGCATCCTGTTGGATCTCTCGCCCATCGGGTTCCTTGACTCCAGCGGCCTTGGCGCCGTCGTCGCCATCCGTCGCTTCCTGCGTCAAGGACAGCGTTTCGAACTGGCGGGCCTTACCCCTCCGGTCGAACGCGTCTTCCGCCTGACCCGCATGGACTCTGTCTTCACCATCCACGCCGAGGTGGGTGATGCCCTGCGCGCCGCGGCGCTCTGACCGCCACATCATCCCGGCCGACGCTGCCTCTGTCCGCGCCCTGCTCCAACGGTTGGAGGATGGTCCCGCCCTATCCGGACTGTCCGCTTCGGAACGCGACTGCACGCTCCTCGTCCTTGCCGAGGCGATGAACAACGTTGTTGAACACGGCTATGCCGGCGGCCCCGGCTGGATCGGTCTTTCGCGGGGGCCGGGCGGGACGTGGCGGATCGTCGACAGCGCCACGCCCTTCATGGAAATGCCCTCTGCCCCCATGCCCGATCAGGCGGCCGAGGGTGGCTTCGGCTGGCCCCTCATCCGCGCCTTGTCCGAAGAGATCCGCCTTGCCCGAAAACGCGGCCTGAACGTACTGACGGTGCGGATCAGGCCCGACACGGCAGGCCACGGCCAATAGCCCCCTAAAATCACCGTGCCATTTGTCGTTACCCAAAGGGTAGCCATGACAGGCTTCACCCCGGTGCCGTTGTTCTATCATTGCCCCCAATGTCGCGGTACCGGGGTCCCACCCACATCCCCGCGCCATAAGCGTGGATGCGCCCCGGCTCTGCCCAGTGATTTTCACCGCGCCTGCTGTCCGAAAGACTTTGCCACCCACCGCACAGGCCCTACTTTCCCCCCCAAACAGGGAGGAATGCATGCGCGATTTTCAGAAGCCGGGACGGTCGGCCGTCTATGCCACGAACGGGATGTGCGCCACGTCGCACCCCCTTGCCGCCAAGGCGGCTGTCGACGTGATGGAGCGTGGGGGCAATGCCGTCGATGCTGCCATCGCAGGGGCCGTCCTTCTGGGCATCTGCGAACCGCAGATGACCGGGATCGGCGGCGACTGCTTCGTCCTGTTGAAACCGGCCGGACGCGAAGATGTCATCGCGCTGAACGGCTCTGGCCGCGCACCTGCGGGCTATTCGGCCGACGCGATGCGCGACCGTGGCCTGACCGCCGTTCCCACCAACGGGGTAGAGGCCGTCACACTGCCCGGCGCCGTGGATGCCTTCTGCCGCCTCTCTGCCGACTGGGGCAAGCTGGGCCTTGATGCCGTCCTCGCCCCCGCCATCCGCTATGCCGACGAGGGCGTGCCCGTCGCCCCTCGCGTGGCCTTCGACTGGGCCGGGGACGCCAGCCACCTGCAAGGCGCGGCCCGCAACCATTACCTGATCGACGGTCGCGCGCCCAACGTGGGCGAACGCTTCCGCGCCCCCGGTCAGGCCGAAGTCCTGCGCCGCATCGCCAAGGACGGGCGCAAGGGCTTCTACGAAGGCGAAGTGGCCGAAGACATGGTCGCCTCGCTCCGCGCGCTGGGCGGCACCCATACGATGGAGGATTTCGCCAAGGTCGCCTGCGACTACACCGACCCCGTCGCGGGCGACTACAAGGGCACCGAACTCCTTGAACATCCGCCGAACGGGCAGGGCGCCACGGCGATCCTCATGCTCAACATTCTGAAACACTTCGACCTCGCCGCGATGGACCCGTTCGGCGTCGACCGCGCCCATATCGAGGCCGAGGCGACGAAACTCGCCTATGACGCCCGCAACCGCTTTATCGCGGACCCGGATCACACCGCGCGCCTCGCCCATATGCTGGCACCCGAAACCGCCGCGAAACTGGCTGCGCTGATCGATCCCAAGCGTGCGATGCCCGCCGCCGCCCCGCTGACAGAGGCCGTCCACAAGGACACGATCTACATCACTGTGGTCGACAAGGACCGCATGGCCGTCAGTCTGATCTATTCGATCTTCTGGGGCTTCGGTTCCGGCCTCGCCTCAGACAGGTTCGGCATCAACTTCCAGAACCGCGGCGCGGGCTTCACCCTCCAGCCCGGTCACCCGAATGAGGCAGGTCCCGGCAAGCGCCCGATGCACACGATCATCCCCGGCATGCTGCGCAAGGACGGCCGCGTCACCATGCCCTTTGGCGTGATGGGCGGCGCCTATCAGCCCTGCGGTCATGCCCGCCTGATCACCAACCTCGTCGATTACGGAATGGACCCGCAATCCGCCAATGACGCCCCACGCTGCTTCACCGGGGCCGAAGGCATGCAGGTGGAACGTGGCTACCCCGACTCCGTCCGCGCCCGACTGGCGGAGATGGGGCATCAGGTGTCGATCCCGGACGAGCCGATTGGGGGCTGTCAGGCCATCGTCATCGGCGAAGACGGGGTGCTGGTCGGCGCGTCGGACCCCCGCAAGGATGGCTGCGCGCTGGGATACTGACCATGGTCGATTACGACGGCATCACCGCCTCCATTCGCGCCCTCTGCTTGGGAGAGACGGACACCGTCGCCCTCATGGCGACCGTGGTCTGCGAGGTGCACCACCACCATCCCCACTGCGACTGGACCGGCTTTTACCGCGTCGTCGGGCCCGAACTTCTGAAGATCGGGCCCTATCAGGGTGGCCATGGCTGCCTTGTCATCCCCTTCGCGCTGGGTGTCTGCGGCGCGGCGGCGCGCACGGGTCAGGTGCAGAACGTCCCCGACGTGGACGCCTTCCCCGATCACATCGCCTGTTCCTCCTCGACCAAGTCCGAGCTGGTCCTTCCGGTCTGGAACGGGCAGGGCAAACTCCTTGGCGTGCTCGATCTCGACAGCGACACCCCCGCCGCCTTTACCAAGGCCGATGAGGATTGGCTGGTCCCGCTGCTGGCCGAAATCTTCCGGGACGCGGCGTGATGCGCGGGTCCTGCCACTGCGGCGCGGTCCGGTTTCGGGTCGAAGGCCCGATCCGCGATGCCATCGCCTGCCACTGCACCCAGTGCCGCAAGGTAACGGGCCATTACTGGGCCGCCGCCTCCGTCCCCGTCTCGCGCTTGACCGTGACCGAATCGCGCGGTCTGCGCTGGTTCCGTTCCTCCCCGGTTGCCCAACGCGGCTTTTGCGGGGACTGTGGGGCGACGCTCTTTTGGCTGCCGGAACCCGATGCCGTCTTCGACTGGGGCACGCCTGCGGAACACGCCATCAGTTTTTCGCCCGCCGCGTTGGAGGGCCCGATCACCATCAAGGTCGCAGAACATATCTACACCGAAGACGCGGGCGATTATTACGCCCCCGAAGGCCCGCCCCCGGCCCGCCCCGCCGCGCCAACGGACCTCTCCGCCTCTTGCCTCTGCGGTGCCTGCCGCTTCACCCTTCCCGGCCCGGCGGGCGACATCACCGCCTGCCACTGCCACCAGTGCCGCAGCCTCTCCGGCCACTACTCCGCCTCTTTCGACGCCGACGAAGCCGCGCTGCACTGGCATGCCCGCACCGCCCTTGCCGAATACCGCACCGCAGGCGGTGGCACCCGCGGCTTCTGCGCCACCTGCGGTTCCAGCCTCTGGTTCCGCAGCGCAGCGGGCGATTTCTCTATCGAGGCCGGGGTGATCGACGGTCCGACCGGTGGCCGCCTTACCGCCCATATCTTCACCGCCGAAAAGGGCAGCCATTACGACATCGACGATGGCCTGCCCCAATCCAAAGGCTGGGACTGACCCGCGCCCCCTTCGTCTTGGTCCCAATTCCCTCAGGGGGGGAGCGGGGACGGAATGCCCCCCATTCCCCCCGCCGACGCTTGCGCTGCCGGTGGCAGCGGGGATAGGTGGGGAAAATAGCAGGAGTTGGAACGATGGCCGAGATCACGCTTCTCGACGGCGGCATGGGGCAGGAACTGGTTGCGCGCTCGGGGGACGAGCCGACGCCGCTCTGGGCCACCCGTGTCATGCTGGACCACCCGCACCTCGTCCGCGCGATCCATGACGACTACTTCGCCGCCGGGGCGACGGTCGCCACGACCAACACCTACGCCATCCACCACGATCGGCTGGAACGCTTCGACCTCGACCACCTCTTCGCCGACCTCCACCGCAAGGCCGTCGCCGAAGCCGTCGCCGCCCGCGCCGCCCATGGCTCTGGCCGCATCGCAGGCTCCATGGGCCCGCTCGTCGCAACCTACCGCGCTGACGTCACCCTCCCCGTCGAAGAGGCCACCCCGAAATACGCCGAGATCGCCGCCATCCTTGGCCCAGAGGTCGATGTCATCCTGTGCGAAACCATGTCCAGCGTCACGCAGGCCGAAGGCGCCGTGAAGGGCGCGCAGGCGGGGGGCAAGCCTGTGTGGCTTTCCGTCACCGTGCATGATCGCGACGGGACGAAACTGCGCTCCGAAGAACCCCTCGCCGACCTGCGCCGCGTGGTCGATACCTACAGACCCGCGGCTGTCCTCGTGAACTGCTCCGTCCCCGAAGCGATGTCTGCCGCGATGGACGTGGTCAAGACCTTCGGACTGCCCTTCGGTGCCTATGCCAACGGTTTCACCCACATCTCGGACGGCTTCTTGGAAGATGCCCCAACCGTCGCCGCTCTGACCCACCGCCACGACCTCACGCCCGAGAAATACGTGGACTTCGCCATGGGCTGGGTCGCGCAGGGCGCCACCATCGTCGGCGGCTGCTGCGAGGTTGGCCCCGCCCATATCTCGGCCCTCGCCGCCGCCCTCCGCCGCGCGGGGCATGTGATCGTGTGAGCCTGCTTCCCGACTTCTCCTACGACCCGCCCCCCGGCGACCCCGTCATCCTGTACGAGGATGCGCGGATCATCGTGGTCGACAAACCCTCCGGCCTTCTCTCCGTCCCCGGCAAGCTGGAGGGACGCGACGACTGCCTCATGTCCCGGCTAGAAGCCTTCCGCCCCGGCGCGCTGCTCGTGCACCGTCTCGATTGCGATACCTCCGGCGTGATGATCTTCGCCCGCGACAAGGCCGCGCAAGGCTTCCTCGGTCAGGAATTCGAAAAGCGCCGCGCCAAGAAATCCTACATCGCCCGCCTCGCAGGCGTGATGGCCGGGGACCGGGGCCGCGTGGACCTCCCCCTCTGCGCCGACTGGGACTACCGCCCCCGCCAGAAGGTCGACCACGACCGTGGCCGCCCCGCCGTCACCGACTGGGACGTCATCGCGCGCGGCGATGGCGAAACCCGCGTCCGCATGTTCCCCCAGACCGGACGCAGCCACCAGCTCCGCGTGCATATGCTCAGCTTGGGCCACCCGATCCTTGGCGACCCGATCTATGCCGAAGGCGACGCCCGCAATCACCCGCGCCTGATGCTGCACGCAGAACGCCTCGCCCTTCACCACCCCGACGACCGCCGCTGGGTGGAATTCGCAGCGACCTGCCCCTTCTAGCCCTAGATCCCCAACGCCACCTTCCGCCCCTCGTGGAAGGCATAGGGCGCCTGCCTTGGGGCCGCGCAGTCGCCGATGCGGTGGGTCTGCTTGCCCGCAAACCCTTCTGGAAACGGATCAAAGGCCACATTCGTCGTCGCCATGACGAGGGCCGAGGCCGGGATCGTCGTCTCCTCCCCGGTCAGCCCCGATCGCACCGTTGCCCCGTTCCCGTGCCAGCGGGTGATGACATGTTCGGTCAGGAACTGCGCCCCCAGCTTCGCCAGCCTCTGCCGTGCCGGTGCATCCGCCGAAGTGCGCGTGATCTCCTTGCCGATATAGGGGTCCGGCGTCACCACGATCACGCGCTTGCCCGCTTCGGCCATGTGCCACGCCGTACCGACACCGCGCCAGTTGCCGCCCTCGTCATAAACGATCACCGCATCCCCCAGCTTCGCCTCGCGCCGCATCACGTCTTCGGCTGACCAGACATTGCCATTCTCCAGCCCCGGCAACCGCGCCAACCCCGGCAGCCACCGCTGCTTTGCATCAGGATCAGGCAGCGATCCCGTGGCAAGGATCACCACCTCCGCGGGATGGGCCGCGATCTCCGCCTCATCCACGAAGCTGTTCAGCCGCAACACTACCCCCAACCGTGCAAATTGCCGTTCGTACCAGTCCAGCAGGTCAAGGATCTGCGCCCGCCGGGGCTGCATCCCCGCCAGCCGGAACTGCCCGCCGATCTGTGGCGCGGCTTCCACGATCTCGACCCGATGCCCCCGCTCTGCCGCCGCCCGCGCCGCCTCCAGACCTGCAGGCCCGGCCCCCACCACCAGCACCTGACGCGGCACTGCGGCTGGGGTGAACCGATCCCCGCCCCATTCCCATTCCCGCCCCGCACTGGGATTGATCAGGCAGGAAATCCAGTAATCCCGCGACCGCCGCCCCCAACACATTTGATTGCACGAGATGCAACCCCGGATGTCCGACGCCCGCCCTTCCATCGTCTTGGCCGCCAGATGCGGGTCCGCGATCTGCCCCCGCACGATCGACACCATATCCGCCTGACCCGAAGCGATGATCGTCTCGGCATTGTCCGGCGTGCGCACATGCGCTTCTGACGTGACCTTGGCATGCCGCACCACGCCCTTCAGCACCTCTGTCACCGGCGCGGTCAGCTTCTCGGCGAACAGGAAGGTCGGCATCAGCCGCTCGAAATCCAGATATCCGCCATGCCCGCAGGTGACATAGTCCACATGCCCCGTCGCATCATGCAGCGCCACGATCTCGGCCAACGACTCCACCGACAGCGTCACGTCATGTGCGTCCGATGTGGAAACGGCCAACCCGACGATGAAATCCTCGCCGCACGCGCGCCGGATGCCCTCGATGATGCTGCGCGAGAACCGCGTCCGGTTCTCCAGACTGCCGCCCCACTTGTCGTCCCGCGTGTTGGACCACGGCGTCCAGAACTGATCCAGCAGCGAATGATAGGCCGCCCAGACCTCTACCCCCTGAAACCCGGC
>JBDKFE010000029.1:0-14045 GCA_039798885.1 Pseudomonadota bacterium
GCGCGCAGTTCTTCGCGCAGTTTGTAGTCGAGGTTGGCGAGGGGTTCGTCGAGAAGCACCAGACCCGCGCCCTTGACCAGCGCGCGGGCGAGGGCGCAGCGCTGCTGCTGTCCGCCCGACAGTTCCAGCGGTTTGCGGTCGAGCATCGGGGTGAGTTTGAGCATTTCAGCGGTGGCGCGGACGGCGCGGTCAATCTCGGCCCGGTCCTTGCCCATCAGGCGCATGGGCGAGGCGATGTTTTCATAGACGGTCAGGCCGGGGTAGTTGATGAACTGCTGGTAGACCATGGCGACCTTGCGGTCCTGCACGCGGACGCCCGTCACGTCGGTGCCGTGCCATAGGATGCGGCCCGTTGTGGGTGCGTCCAGCCCGGCCATCAGGCGCATGAGCGAGGTCTTGCCCGACAGGGTGGGGCCAAGGAGGACGTTCATCGTCCCCTTTTCCAGCGTCAGCGTCGTGGGGTGGATGTGCATCTGCCCCTTCACGACACGGCTGACGGCTTGCAGTTCAAGCGCCATAGGTCCCCCTCATTCCGCCGCGGGGCTGATCGCCCCGTGGTCTGCGCTGTCGGCCATATAGGCGTCGAGCGCGGCAATCTGTTCCTTGGTCATGCGAAGGCCAAGTTTGGTGCGCCGCCAGACGATATCGGCGGCGGCGCGGGCGAATTCGTGCGCCATGAGCCAGCGCACCTCGGCCTCGGTCAGGGTCGCGCCGAAGTCGCGGCCAAGGTCGGCGGCGCTGCGGGCGGTGCCGAGGAGGGTTTCCGCCTCGGTCCCGTAGGCGCGGATGAGGCGGGCGGCCCAGTAATCGGAAAGGAAGGGGAAGCGCGATTTCAGCGCCGTGGTCAGGGCGGGGGCGGCGTCATGGGCGAAATCGCCCCCCGGCAGGGCGACGCGGGCGGTCCATGGGCCTTTGGCCTGCGGGAAGAAGGGTTGCAGCTTTTCCAGCGCGGATTCGGCAAGGCGGCGGTAGGTGGTGATCTTGCCGCCGAAGACGTTGAGAAGCGGTGCGCCGTTGTCGTCGAGCGAGAGGACGTAGTCGCGGGTGGCAGCGGTCGCGGACTTTGCGCCGTCGTTGTAGAGGGGGCGGACGCCGGAATATGTCCAGACCACATCCTTTACGGTGACGGGGTTGGCGAAGTATTGCGACGCGAATTTCAGCAGGTAGTCGCGTTCTTCATCGGTGCAGGTGGCATCTTTCGGGGCACCCTTGTGGTCCTTGTCGGTGGTGCCGATCAGGGTGAAGTCCTGCTCATACGGGATGGCAAAGATGATGCGCCCGTCGGTGCCTTGGAAGAAATAGCAGCGGTCGTGGTCATAGAGTTTCTTCGTCACGATATGGCTGCCGCGCACAAGGCGGACGCCTTCGGAGGAATTGATGCGGGCGACGTTGCGGATGACGTCTTCGACCCAAGGCCCGCCTGCGTTGACCAAGGCGCGGGCGTGAAAGGTGTTGCGGCCGTCGGGGCCTTCGGTGACGATTTCCCAAAGGTCGCCCGCGCGGGTGGCAGAGGTGACGCGGGTGCGGGTCATCACGGTCGCGCCACGCTGGGCCGCGTCACGGGCGTTGAGCGAGACGAGTTTGGAATCTTCGACCCAGCAGTCGGAATATTCGTAGGCGTGGCGGAAGCGGGATTGCAGGGGCCGTCCTGCCGGATCGCGCGTCAGGTCCAGCGTGCGGGTGGCGGGCAGGATCTTGCGGCCACCGAGCGTGTCATACAGGAAAAGGCCCAGTCGGATCAGCCATGCGGGGCGGCGGCCCTTCATCCACGGCATCAGGCGGGCGAGCAGGCGACCGGTGGGTGTGTCGCCTTCGAACCGCATGTCGGGGTGATAGGGCAGCACAAAGCGCATCGGCCATGAGATGTGGGGCATGGCGACCAGAAGGGTTTCGCGTTCCTCCAGCGCTTCGCGCACAAGGCGGAATTCGAAATATTCGAGATAGCGCAGCCCACCATGGAAAAGCTTGGTCGAGGCAGAGGAGGTGGCCTGCGCGAGGTCGCCCTGTTCGGCAAGCACGACCGAAAGACCGCGACCCGTGGCATCGCGGGCGATGCCGCAGCCATTGATGCCGCCGCCGATGATGAAGAGGTCGGCCACATCGGGCCTGTTCTTCGGGGTCACGCCAGTCTCCTTTGTCGCGGGCAAAGGTTGGTACGAATCCGGTCGATTGGTCAATCCACTTTTTTCGCTTTTGCGCGTTTCGCTGCAAAGCGAACATCGGCGCGCAGATGACCCTACGTAATATGCTGATTTTCAAGGGTTTGTGATCGAAACGCGCATTTTCGCGCTGCATTGCGGCGTGGGCTGTGCTTGCGCGCGCAGAAACTTTTCTGCCTTGAACGGTTGCGGGTCCTTACCGAAACTGCGCGTTCATCCGGCGAAGGAAAAGGAACGCGCGATGGCGCTGAGCTTTCGGCAGAGCGAGATACTAGAGATTGCGCGCGCCGAGGGGCGCGTGGTGGTCGAGGACCTTGCCCAGCGGTTCGACGTGACGTTGCAGACGATCCGGCGCGACCTGTCGGAACTGGCGGATATGGGGCATTTGGACCGCGTGCATGGCGGCGCGGTGCCGAAGACCGGGGTGGCCAACCTTGGCTATGAACAGCGGCGGCGGATGAACGAGGGGGCGAAGGCTGCAATCGCGCGGGCCTGCGCGGCGGCGATCCCGGAGAATTGCTCGCTCATCATGAACCTTGGCACGACGACAGAGGCCGTGGCGCAGGAGTTGCTGGGGCATCGCAACATCACGGTGGTGACGAACAACATGAACGTGGCGAACACGCTGGCCGCCAATCCGGGCTGCGAGATCATGGTGGCGGGGGGCGCGCTGCGGCGGTCGGATGGGGGATTGGTGGGGGAGTTGACGACCCAGTTCTTTGAGCAGTTCAAGGTGGATTATGCAGTGATCGGGGCGTCGGCGTTGGACCGGGACGGGGACCTGCTGGATTTCGATCTGGCCGAGGTGCGGGTGTCCAAGGCCATCATCCGGCAGGCACGGAAGGTGTTTCTGGTCTGCGACCATTCCAAGCTGGACCGCAGCGCCCCGGCGCGGCTGGCATCGCTGTCCGAGATCACCTGCCTGTTCACGGATAGCCCGTTGCCACAGGAATTGGCGCGGAAATGCACGGAATGGGGGACAGAGGTCGTGGTGGCCTCTGGCGAGAGCGCGCTGCGGGCCTGACGCGGGGCCTGATGCGGGGCCTGCTGGTCCGGCGTGAAAGGGGCAGGGTGAGCGCGGGTCTGGGATTGGGAGGGTGCGGAGTACGTTACGGAACCAACCAGTCCAGTTTCGGACCAAGGGGGACGATTCCGTTCGGGTTCAATGCCTTGATCGAGTAGTAGCCGCGCTTGATGTGGTCGATGTTCACGGTCTGGGCGATGCCCGGATGTCTGTAGACGCGGGCGGTATAGGCGCTGAGATGCGGGTAATCCGCAAGGCGGCAGAGGTTGCATTTGAACAGGCCGTGATAGGCGGCGTCAAAGCGGGCGAGCGTCACGAAGGCGCGGATGTCGGTTTCGGTGAAGCGGTCGCCGTGCAGCCAGTCGCGGCCATCCGACAGGCGGGTTTCCAGCGCGTCGAGCGTGGCGAAGACATCGTGAACGGCGTCCTCATAGGCGTTTTGGGTGGTGGCGAAGCCCGCGCGGTAGACCCCGTTGTTGAGTGTGGGGTAGATCGCATCGTTCAGCGCGTCGATTTCCGTGGCGAGGTCTGATGGGTAAAGATCGGGGCCTTGGGCCAAAGCGCCGAAGCCTGTGTTGAACATGCGCAGGATATCGGCGCTTTCGTTGTTGACGATGGTGCTTGTCTGTTTGTCCCAAAGGACGGGGACGGTGGCGCGGCCGCTGACCTGCGGGTCGGCGCGGGTGTAGATTTCGTGCATGTAGGTGGCGTTGTTGACCGGATCGGCCCCGGGGGCAAAGCACCAGCCTTCGTCGGTGAGGTCTGGTTCGACGAAAGAGACGGTGATTGCGTCCTCTAACCCCTTGATCTTGCGCGCCATCAGGGTGCGGCTGGCCCATGGACAGATCAGCGCGACATAGAGGTGGTAACGGCCCGCCTCGGCCTTGAAACCGCCTTTTCCGGTGGGGCCTGCGCTGCCGTCAGGGGTGACCCAGTTGCGGAAGGTCGATGTCTGGCGGACGAAACCGCCCTTCTCGTCCTTGGCCTGCACGGGGTCCCATTTGGCGACCCATTTGCCGTGGACGAGCATCACACCTTCTCCGTCACGATGATGCGGGTGCCCCATGGGTCCGTCAGGTCGGTGGTGCGGCCCGCCTTGGCAGCGATGGCGGCGGCAGAGGCCGCGTCGGCGAGGATTTCCACGGCGGTCAGGCCGGTGGAGGGGGTGCGGGGGCCCGCGCCACGGCTGTTCCAGACATTGGTGGCGAAATGGTGGTGGTAGCCGCCCGCGCCGTAGAAGGCCGCGCCGGGGTAATGGGCCGTGATGGGGAAGCCCAAGGTGCCGTTGTAGAAAGCCTCGGCCTGTTTCACGTCGCCCACTTGCAGGTGGACATGGCCGACGGTCGTGCCTTCGGGCGCGCCTTGCCATGGGCCGTTGGCGGTCGCGGCGAGGTTTTCGATATCCAGCGGGTCGGTGCCCATCTGGATCGTGCCGTCGGGCTTTGTCCATTGGCTGCGGGGACGGTCCACGTAGATTTCGATCCCGTTGCCTTCGGGATCGGCGAAGTAGATCGCTTCGCTGACCTTGTGGTCGGAGGCACCTTGGACGGGCAGGCGGGTGTTGATGGCGTGGTGGACCCAAGCCCCCAGCGCCGCGCGGTCGGGCAGCAGGATCGCGGTATGGAAGAGGCCCGCCTCGCGCGGGGAGCGTTCGCGCGCGGCGGGATCTGCGATGAGCCGCACCAGCGCCCGGGGGCCTGCGCCCATCACAGCTTCGGTCCCGTCGGCGTGGAGTTTTTCCAGTCCGAGGGCGCGGGCATAGAAATCGGCGCTGCGGGTGAGGTCGCGCACGGTCAGGGTGACGGTGCCGATCTCCATCGGGGCGGTGGCGGTGCTCATCGCTTTTCTCCTTGGGTCAGGCGGTCAGCGCTTGCCGACAGCGTAAGCGCCATCGCCCAGCAGGGCCAGAGCCCAGAGCGTCAGCGCCCAGAAGGCGGGGAATTCCCACCCGCCATTGGGGTTCGAAAAGAAGAAGCCCGCAGCGAAGTGGGGGGTGTAGATGGAGCCGAGGAGGATCACCGAAAGGCCAAGCGCGACAAGGCGGGTCTTGAAGCCCGCGATCAGGGCAAGCCCGCCGAGGAGTTCGGCCACGATCACGACATAGGCGAGGAAGGCCGGGAGGCCGATGGATTCGAAAAAGCCTGCCGTGCCTGCGGGGGTGAAGACGAAGATCTTCAGCCCGGCATGAAGCAGGAACCAGACGCCCGAGGTCACGCGCAGCAGCGTGGCGGCGAGGTCGGCGGTTGAGGCAGTGGAGGAGGAGGAGGAGGTCAAGACGGTCATCGGTGCGGTTCCCTTTGGTTTGGCCATTCGCGTGGCGGTGAGGGGAAGATGCACCTTTTCGATTGCGGTGATAATGCCGTCTCTGGGAAGATCATTGCTTCCTAAATGGAAGGATCAGATCGTCCAATCCGGGGTGTGATAACGCGCGGCGAGGAAGTCGACGAGGACGCGGACTTTGGCGGCGAGGTGGCGACCGGGCGGGTAGAGGGCGAAGATGCCGCCCGGTGCTTCGGTATAGTCAGAGAGCAGCGCGCGGGTGCGTCCGGCGGCAAGGCTGGGGCCTGCGACGAAATCGGGGAGATGGGCGATGCCGAGGCCTGCTTCGGCGGCCTGAAGGCAGGCTTCGGCGTTGGAGAAGTGCAGCCTGCCATGCAGTGGTACGGACAGGGTCGCCGCCCCGTCGCGGAAGCGCCAGATGAGCGGGTCGCGGAAGTTGGTGTCGATGATGCAGGCGTGCTGCGTCAGGTCCGAGGGGTGGGTGGGTTCGCCGTGTTTGGCAAGGTAGGCGGGTGAGGCGACGACGATCGTGTGCATGTCGCACAGCTTGCGCGCGATGAGGGTGCTGTCGGCCACGCGGCCCGCGCGGATGGCGGCGTCAAAGCCTTCGTCCACGAGGTTGACCATGCGGTCGGTGAAGGAGACATCGAGATCGATTTCCGGAGAGAGCCGCGCGAAGTCGTTCAGCGCCGGGACAAGGCGCAATGTGCCAAAGGTCAGCGGCGCGGTGAGCTTAAGTCGCCCACGCGGGGTTGTCGCGCGGTCCTGCACTTGGGCGTCAAGCGCGTCGAGGTCGTCGAGGATGGCGCGGATGCGGTCGTAATAGGCCTGCCCCACCTCGGTCGGGGACAGCGCGCGTGTGGAGCGGTTGAGCAGGCGCACGCCGAGATCGGCTTCGAGTTTCGCGAGGAGTTTGGAGGCCTGACCAGAGGACAGCCCAAGCCTGCGCGCGGCGGCGGCGAGGCTGCCTGTCTCCATCACGGCGGTGAAGAGGCGGTCAGGTTCTAGGCGGGGCATGGGGTCGGGCTGCCGAAGGTTGGTGCGCTGGAACGGGCTTAGCGGGTTTGGTTGTGGCCTGCCAGCCGGAGCTTAGGCCAGCGAAGACGCGCGCTGCCCGAGGGAGGGGCGGGGGATGGGGTGAGTGCGGATGGAAATGACGAGGGGTGTTGATGAATGTTCACCGGATGGCGCTGGTGGGGCTAAGCAGGGTCGACAGATGATCCTGAGATTATCTTGGGGGCCGACGGACGGTGTTGGGCAATGGTCTGGTTCCTTAAGGCCCATTTCTGCGGGCCGAACGATCGGAACTTTGCCATCACGCCTGATCCGGTTCTGATCTGCCGGACCTTGGCGCACAAGCGGGCCTATACGCGGCGGGGCTGGGGGATCATCGCGCGGGTGCCCGTGACGCCACTGGCGCGGTGCGGGCGGGCAAGACGGTGCTGGTCCAGTGCCTGCTGCGGGCCGGGGCGGGTGTTGGCACCTATGGCGGTGCGGCGGACGCGCTGTTGCGCCGGGTGCCACGGCCGTTGGGGTCGCTGGAAACGGGATGAACCCCATGGGCCGGATCACGGGGGGCATCGGGCCCAAGCTGTATCGCGGGCGAATTGGGTTTCGAAAGCCGCCGTTTCGGGCGGGATAGCGGTCATTTCTTCCACGTCTGCTGCCAGAGAGGGTGTGTCAGCTTCGGATACGCAGGCCCTGCGGATCGATCAGCGGGGTCAGGGCAAGGGTGGCGCGCAGCGTGTCGCCCGCGACGACAAGGTCATAGCGGCCCGCCGTCAGCCAGTCGTCGCTGATGCCTTCGGCGCGGCGGACATAGCCGTAGCCAATGCTTTTGCCCACCGTGTACCCATAGCCGCCAGAGGTAAGGTAGCCCACGGGTTGCCCGTCGCGCAGGATCGTTTCGCGGCCCACGAGGACGGCGTCGGGATCATCCAGCGTGAAGCCTGCAAAGCGTTTGCCAAGGGGTTTGGCCTGCGCGGACTCGAGCGCGGTGCGGCCCATGAAGGGCGTTGCCGTCTTCAGCTTGACCGCCCAGCCAAGGCCAGCTTCGAAGGGTGTGTCGTTCGGTGTGATGTCCGAGGACCAGGCGCGGTAGCCCTTCTCAAGACGCAGGGATTCCAGTGCCCGATAACCGGTGGGCCGGATATCCGTGCCGCCAGCCGCCATCAGGGCGTCAAAGACGGCCCCCGTATGCCCGAGCGGGATGTGAAGTTCCCAGCCGAGTTCACCGACATAGGTCACGCGCAGGGCACGGACGGTGGCCCCGGCGATCGTGATTTCGCGCGCGTGGCCAAAGGGGAAGGCGGTGTTCGAAACGTCGGTATCCGTCACCTTGGCCAGTACGGCGCGGGCCATCGGACC
Organism: Pseudomonadota bacterium; assembly: GCA_039798885.1. GTDB lineage: Bacteria > Pseudomonadota > Alphaproteobacteria > Rhodobacterales > Rhodobacteraceae > Paragemmobacter. The sequence continues at coordinate 7,831 of JBDKFE010000029.1, forward strand.
CATGAGGGAGAGGGTGCCCCAGTCCTCGGTCACGTCCGACAGGGTGCAGCCCGTTGCGGGCAGGTGATCGGCGATCCATGCAAGGTCATGGGTGCGGAAGCCAGTGCCGGTGACGATGTAGAAGCGGTCGTCGGAGAGGCGGGCGACGGTCAGATCGGCCTCGATCCCGCCGCGGGTGTTGAGGAGTTGGGTATAGGTCAGGCGACCCGGTTCGCGGGCGACGCGGTTGGCGCAGATCCATTCCAGCGCCTCGCCCGCCTTTGGGCCGGAAAGTTCGTATTTGGCAAAGGAGGATTGGTCGAAGATGCCGACCTTTTCGCGGACATGGGCGTGTTCCTGCCCCACGGGGCCGAACCAGTTCTGGCGGCCCATGGAATAGACGTCGCAGGGGTCCATCCCTTCGGGGGCGAACCAGTTGGGGCGTTCCCAGCCGAGTTTCGATCCGAACACCGCGCGGTGGTCCTTGAGGCGGGCGTAGAGGGGCGAGGTGATGCGGGGGCGGCCGCTTTCATATTCCTCGTGCGGGAAGCCGATGGTGTAGTGCTTGCCATAAGCCTCCATCGTGCGGTCGAAGACCCAGTCGCGGTCGCGGTGCAGGCCCGAGAAGCGGCGGATGTCCACGACCCACAGGTCAAGCGGCGCTTCGTCCCGCATGACCCATTCGGCCAGCACCCATCCGGCGCCGCCGCCCGAGGCGATGCCAAAGGCGTTAAAGCCCGCGCCGACATACATGTTGGCGCATTCCGGCGCGGGGCCAAGGATGAAGTTGCCGTCGGGGGTGAAGCTTTCGGCGCCGTTGATCATCTGCTTGACGCCCGTCTGTTCCAGTGCGGGGACGCGGGCGATGGCCTGTTCCAGATGCTGGGCGAAATGGTCGTAATCGTCGTCAAAGAGACGGAATTCCCAGTTCTTGGGAATGTCGCCCGTAACCCAGCCTTGCGGATTGGGTTCATAGCCGCCCATGACCAGACCGCCGACTTCTTCCTTGAAATAGGTCCGGCGGTCAGGGTCGCGCAGGGTGGGTGCGTCGGGGGAGAGGCCGTCGATTTTTTCGGTGACGATATACTGGTGTTTCACGGGTTGCAGGGGGACGTTGATCCCGGCCATCGCGCCGATCTCGCGCGCCCACATGCCGCCGCAGTTGACGACTTTTTCACAGTGGATCGTGCCCTTGTCGGTGTGGACGGCGGTGATCCGGCGGCCGTCCATGGCAAAGCCCGTGACGGTGACGCCTTCGTGCAGCTTTGCCCCATGCATCCGCGCGCCCTTGGCGAGCGACTGGGTGATGTCGGACGGGCTGGCCTGCCCATCGGTGGGCAGCCAACTGGCCCCGACGAGGTCGGAGGTATCCATCAGGGGCCACATGCGTTTCACCTCGTCGGGTGAGATGAGGTGCATCTCCATCCCGAAGCTGCGGGCGGTGGTGGCGAGGCGGCGGTATTCGGTCCAGCGGTCGGCATTGGTGGCAAGGCGCAGGCAGCCCGTCATCTTCCAGCCGGTATCAAGGCCGGTCTCGGCGGCGAGGCCCTTGTAGAGTTCCACCGAGTATTTGAGGACGCGGGTGATGGAGGCCGAGGCGCGAAGTTGGCCCACCAGCCCCGCCGCGTGCCATGTGGAGCCAGAGGTGATCTTGCCCTGTTCCAGCAGCACCACGTCGGCCTTGTGGTCGCGCGCCAGATGGTAGGCCGTGGAACAGCCGATGATGCCCCCGCCGATGACGACGATCTGGGCATGGGTGGGAAGGGTCATTTCCGGGTTCCGTGTTGAGTGCGGTAATGGGTGAGGGCGGCGTCAAGCTTGTCGAGGTTCTCGCGCGCATAGCTGCGATAGTCGGCCCCCGGCGCAGCGAGGTGGATGTCCGAGACCATGGCCCACATCGCCTCGCGCAGGAGGCTTGCGCATTGCATGGCATCGAAGGCACGGCGCAGGGCGGCATCGGGCGTTTCGCCGAAATAGGCGCGAAGGAGCGCGTCGGTTTCGGCAGGCGACATGCCCGCGTTGGAGGCAGCGCCAGCAAGATCGAACAGGGCGGTTCCATATCCGGCGTATTCGTAGTCGATGAGCCACAGCCGCTGTCCGTCTTCCAGAAAGTTTGCTGGCAGCAGGTCGTGATGCCCGAAGATCAGCGGAAGCGGAACCTGCGCGGCCTCAAGTTCGGCAGAGAGGGTGAGCAGCGCCGGAAGGTCCGTCGTGAAGGGGCTGGCGCCGTTGCGGATGGTGCGTGCGTAGTCGCGGATGACGTGAAACGGCCAAAAGAGGAAGGCCGCGCCCGTGATTTGGGCGGGCATTTCGTCATGGAAGCGGCGCAGCAGGTGGCCCACGCGGGTGGGATCGGCGCGCAGGTCGTCGGGGCCCCATGTGCGGGCTTGCAGGAACTCCACCACCATGATGCCGGGTTCGACATGTTCGACCAAGGGACCGAAGCCTGCGGCATGGGCGGCGCGGGCGGTCATCACCTCGCGCTGACGGTCCACATGGTGAAAGGGGAAGTCGCGGCCCAGCCGTGCGACATGCGGCCCGCGGTCATCGGTCACTTTCCAGCTTTCGTTGGACAGTCCGCCCAGCAGAGGGGCGGCGGTGATCGGTCCTTGCCAGCACGAAAGGGTCGCAAGCGCGGCGGGCAGGAGGCGCGTCCTGTCGGAACCCTGCATATCCTTCCCCTTTGCCTGCCAATCCTCGCGATGAAGGTTCGGGGAGTGGTCAGGCGCTGTCAACGTCTGTTGCGACGCGGTCAGGTGCCGCCTCCGACGTTTTCCTGTGCCACGGACACCGCTTTCAGGATCGCGAAGACCGGGCGTCCGGGGGCGAGCGACAGGGTCGTGGCCGACCGGCGGGTGATCCGGGCAAGAAGGGTTTCGCCGCCCGCGTCAAGTTGGACAAGCGCGCCGGGGCCATCGCCCACGCGCAGGTCCGCGACCGTGGCCGCCACGATGTTGAGGGCCGAGATCGACTCGGGCCGGGTGGTGGCAATCATGACATCCTGAGCAAGGATGCGCAGGCGAAGCTGGGTGCCGGGTGTGGCGTCGATCCGGGGCAGCCAAAGCGGACCCGCCGCCGTGTCAAGGCGCGACAGACCGTCGGCTTCATGCGCGGCCAGTCGTCCGGTGAGGATCGCGCCCGCTTCGCGCAGCCCAAGCAGGCGCGCGGTGGACGGATCGCCGAGAAGGGCCGCAGCCGGTCCCTGTGCGGTCAGGCGTCCGGCGTCCATCAGCACGATGGTCGTCGCAAGGCGCGCGACTTCGGCCACGGAATGGCTGACATAGAGGATGGGCAGGGACAACGCGTCCCGCAGCCGTTCGATATAGGGCAGAATCTCTGTCTTGCGCGCCTCGTCCAGCGCGGCGAGGGGTTCGTCCATCAGCATCAGGCGCGGGCAGGAAAGGATGGCGCGACCGATGGCGACGCGGCTTTTCTCGCCCCCCGACAGCGCGCCCGGGCGGCGGTCGAGAAGCGGGCGCAGGCCCAGCAGATCGATGATACGGTCGGGGTCCGGCTGACCGGGACCCGGCGGGTCGGCGGCAAAGCGGCGTCCATAGACAAGGTTCTGGCGGACGGTCAGGTGGGGGAAAAGCCTGTGATCCTGAAAGACATAGCCGACGCGGCGGCGGTGGGGGGGCAGGGCGATACCGCGTTCGGTATCCAGCAGGACGGTGCCGTCCATCACGATGCGGCCCGCATCCGGCAGCAGCAAACCGGCAAGCGCGTTGATGACGGTGGTCTTTCCCGACCCGGACCGACCGAACAGCGCCGTGATGCCAGCCGGGGCATCGAAAGCGATATCCAAGTCGAAGCCGGGAAAGCGGTGCTGGATCGACAGGGACAGGGTCATGCGCCGGATATCCTGCGGGCCACGGCGCGGCTGATCCATTCCGACAGAAGCAGCGCAAGCATGGCGATGGCGATGGCAATAAGGACAAGGCGGGCCGCCTGATCCTCTCCGCCCGGGACCTGAAGGAAGGCGTAGATGGCCGACGGCAGCGTCTGCGTCTGGCCGGGGATGTTGGACACGAAGGTGATCGTCGCGCCGAATTCGCCCATCGCCTTGGCAAAGGCGAGGATGGCGCCCGCGATGATGCCCGGAAGGATCAGCGGCAGCGTCACGGTCGCAAAAACCCAAAGGCGTGACGCGCCGAGCGTGGAGGCCGCCTGTTCCAGCTTTGGGTCCACGGCTTCGATGGCCAGTCGCATGGCCCTGACCATAAGGGGAAAGGCCATGATCGCGGCGGCAAGCGCGGCACCCGTCCAGCGGAAGGCGAGGACGATGCCGAACCACTGGTCGAGCCATTGCCCGATGAATCCCTTGCGACCGAAGGTCATCAGCAAAAGGTAGCCCGTCACGACAGGGGGCAGGATCAGGGGCAGGTGGACCAGACCGTTGAGCAGGGTCTTGCCCCAGAAATCCCACCGCGCCAAGGCGTAGGCGGTCAGCAGGCCCAGCGGCAGGCTAAGGACGGTGGCCCAAAAGGACACCCGAAGCGACAGGACGACGGCGCTCCATTCTTCGGGCGAGAGTAAGTCGAGCATCCTGTTCCTGTTCCGGTGCCCGCCCCTGCGGGATCGGGCGCTGCCACGGGCAGACCTTGGCATCGGTCGCGGCGACTGGCAACGGGGCGAAGGTGGCGGGTGTGCTACTCCCCAAATCTTGGACAGATTTCCGGCTGTGGGTTGCGTTGAAGTAGACCATGGCGGGCGGTTGTCCGCCATGGGCGGCGTGCGGCCGCTGGTGGTTGTAGAAGATGACCCAGGACCCGATGCCGGCCCGAGCCTGTGATCCAGTTTCCCAAGCGTGCAGGTAGCGGTTCAGGGAGGCTCTCCTTGAGTTCCAAGAGCTTGTCGATCAGTACGCGTGGGCGCCCGCGCGTTCGGTCTGTGCGATCAAGCTCGGCAGCGATGCGCGGGCCTAACCTCAAAACCCCACCCACCCCCGCGTAGAGCCTCCCGGCGTGCCTCAGTTGCTAGGGGGCACCCGCCGAACCCCCCCCGGGGCACCATCGCCACTGATTGGCCCTCCCGAAAACTTTTTTGCATATGTTCTCGGCGCCCCGCCGAAGCCTGCCAGCCACCTTAGCGACACTCTCATCGTCCCCATCTGGCACCGCATCGCCAATGATTGCGTGTAAATGCATACCACTCTTTTGCCCGTCTCGCAGGCGCTGGAGGGTCGAGGGCTGGAGAGGACGGTGCAGGACATGCTGAAAGGTTTGCGCTGCGCGTACTGCGGTGAGCGCGACCTGCGCAGACAATCACTGGCTGTGGGCTAAGTCTACAGCAAGTGTCTCTGACCGCCCCCGCTAGACGAAGCAAGCGACCGTCCAGAGTGGGCGGTAAGCGGCCATTCACCATGCCATCCTAATGCAGCCCAAACTCCGCCATGAGACGCCGCCGCAGCGCGACGAAAGCTGGGGCGCTGCGGTCGCGGGGGCGGGGCAGGTCCAACTCAATCAGCCGGGTCGAGACGCTGTTGTCCTTCGACATGACCAGCACACGGTCGGAAAGGAAGATCGCTTCCTCAAGGTCATGCGTCACAAGGATCATCGTCACGCCCTCCTCACGCCAAATGCGCGCCAACTCCTCCTGCATGGTCAGCTTCGTCATCGCATCCAGCGCGCCCAGCGGTTCGTCCAGCAGCAGGATCTCCGGCTGGACCGTTAGCGCACGGGCGATGCCCACTCGCTGCGCCATCCCGCCGGACAACTGGCGTGGATAAGCGTCCTCGAAACCAGCCAGCCCGACGAGGCGGATGTACTGGCGGGCGCGATCCGCAGCCAATGGGGTGGGCGTGCCGCGCACCTCTAGCCCGAAGGCTACGTTCTGCTTGACGGTCAACCACGGCAGCAAGCGCGGTTCCTGAAAGATCACTGCGCGCTGGTTTCCGATCCCGTACACCGGCGCGCCGTCAATCAGCACGTCGCCGCGATCAGGCTCCTCCAGACCGGCCAGTACCCGTAGAAGCGTGGTCTTGCCGCAGCCAGAGGGGCCCACGATGGCGACGGCCTCGCCCCCCGCGATCTCCAGATTGATCCCGCGCAGAACGTCCAGCTTGCGCCCAGTCAGGGTAAAGGATTTAGAGAGGTCACGTATCGTGACCTCTCCACGGCGGGCGGTGTTCACCACGCTCATGACCGCCCCGTCAGTTGCTGACCGGCACTTCGCCGGTGGTGTAGAGGATGTCCTTTGCCACCAGCTTGCCTTTCTCGACCGAACCTTCGCGCTCC
>JBDKFE010000030.1:0-26998 GCA_039798885.1 Pseudomonadota bacterium
GGATGCGGTCCGTCGCCCCCCAGGGCATGCCAAGCACGAGGCCCGCCGCCACCGTCACCACCACGCCGAAGAAGCCGGACGTGGTGTAATCGAATTCGCCCACCACCTTTGCCACCGCAAAGGCGATGATCCCGGCCCCGGCGGCGATCAGCCAGCCCGAGAGCGAGGGAGCATTCAAGTTTTCAACCCGTTTCATGCGCGTTTCCCTTTGAACGGGGCGTCAGCGTCGCCCCAACCTCACTGTTTACTCATTCCGTTTCCGTCTTTTTTGCCCGCGTCGCGCGCGGTTTCTTGGCCGGGGCTTCGGCTTCTGCCTGCGCCTCGGTCTTCTTGGTGGTCTTGGTCGCGGCCTTCGGGGCGGCATCGGTCGTGGTCGCCTTGGCAGCGGTCTTGGGCGCCGCTTTCGCGGGCTTGCCCAGCCACGGCGTCAGGATCGGCACTTCGGTCCCGTCGATGCGCTTGACCGTGTCGCCGATGTCCACGGCCAGTTGGGCCGAGGCGTTGTATTGCGTCTTGCCGGACTCGAAGTCCTTGAGCGACGTGAGACCCGACAGCGGTTCGGCGGCGTAGCGGCCATTCTGCGGACCGGGCACCGGCACCTCGCCCTTGGAGAAGCGGGCGATCAGGTCGCGCAGTTTCGCAGGCGTCAGGTCCTCGTAATAGTCCTTGCCGATCTGGGCCATGGGGGCATTGGCGCAGGCGCCCATGCATTCGACCTCTTCCCACGAAAACTTGCCGTCCTTGGACAGGGTGTGCGGCGCGGGCGCGACCAGTTCCTTGCAGACGGCGATCAGCTCCTCGGCCCCGCAGATCATGCAGGACGTGGTTCCGCAAATCTGGATATGGGCAACGGAGCCAACGGGTTGCAGTTGGAACATGAAGTAGAAGGTCGCCACTTCCAACGCGCGGATATAGGCCATGCCCAGCATGTCGGCCACGTATTCGATCGCCGGACGGGTAAGCCAGCCTTCCTGTTCCTGCGCGCGCCACAGAAGCGGGATGATGGCCGATGCCTGACGGCCTTCGGGATATTTGGAAATCTGCCCCTGCGCCCATTCCAGATTGGCGGGCGTGAAGGCGAAGGAAGCGGGCTGAACGGGATGCAGGCGGCGGAGCATTAGCGGTCGATCTCCCCGAACACGACGTCCATCGTGCCGATGATGGCGGACACGTCTGCAAGCTGATGCCCCTTGCAGATGTAATCCATGGATTGCAGGTGCAGATACCCCGGCGCGCGGATCTTGGCGCGGTAGGGTTTGTTGGTGCCATCGGCGACGAGGTAGACGCCGAATTCGCCCTTCGGCGCCTCGACCGCGGCATAAACCTCGCCCGCGGGGACGTGGAAGCCTTCGGTGTAAAGCTTGAAGTGATGGATGAGCGCCTCCATCGAGGTCTTCATCTCGCCCCGCTTGGGCGGCGTGATCTTGCCGCGTGCCAACACGTCGGTGCGGGCGGCGGGTTCGCGCAGTTTCGCGATGGCCTGACGGATGATCGAGGTCGACTCGCGCATCTCGGCCATGCGGCAGAGGTAGCGGTCGTAGCAGTCGCCGTTCTTGCCGACCGGGATTTTGAAGTCGAATTCGTCGTAGCATTCATAGGGCTGCGCGCGGCGCAAATCCCATGCAAAGCCCGACCCGCGCACCATGACGCCGGAATAGCCCCATTTCAGGATGTCATCCTCGGTCACCACGCCGATATCGGCGTTGCGCTGCTTGAAGATGCGGTTTTCGGTCAGCAGCGTGTCGATGTCGTCCAGCACGCGCGGGAACTTGTCGGCCCATGCGTCGATATCGTCCAGAAGCTGGGGTGTCAGGTCCTGATGCACGCCGCCGGGGCGGAAATAGGCCGCATGCAGGCGGGCACCGGAGGCGCGTTCGTAGAACACCATCAACTGTTCGCGTTCTTCGAAGCCCCAGAGCGGGGGCGTCAGCGCGCCCACGTCCATCGCCTGCGTGGTGACGTTCAGCAAGTGGTTCAGCACGCGGCCGATTTCGGAAAACAGCACGCGGATCAGTTGCGCCCGGCGCGGCACGGGGGTCCCGGTCAGCCGTTCGATGGCAAGGCACCACGCATGTTCCTGATTCATCGGTGCCACATAGTCGAGGCGGTCGAAATAGGGCAGGTTCTGCAGGTAGGTCCGGCTTTCCATCAGCTTTTCGGTCCCGCGATGCAGCAGGCCGATATGCGGATCGCAGCGTTCCACAATTTCGCCATCCAGTTCCAGCACCAGTCGCAGCACGCCGTGGGCAGCCGGGTGCTGGGGCCCGAAGTTGATGTTGAAGTTGCGGATCTTCTGTTCGCCGGTGAGCGCGTCGTCGAAGCTGCCGTCCATCGTCTTACCTCTCAGTGGTCAAAGCGCGCGCCCCGTGGGGCAGGCGCAGTGCCTCAGGCCTTTTTCTCGTCGCCGGGAAGGATGTAGTCGGCCCCTTCCCACGGGGACATGAAGTCGAATTGGCGGTATTCCTGCACCAGTTTGACCGGTTCGTAGACGACGCGCTTCTGCGCCTCGTCATAGCGGACCTCGGTATAGCCGGTGGTGGGAAAGTCCTTGCGCAGCGGGAAGCCGCGGAAGCCGTAATCCGTAAGGATGCGGCGCAGGTCAGGATGGCCCGAGAAGAGGATGCCGAACATGTCGAACACCTCACGCTCGAACCAATTGGCGCTGGGGTGGAGGTTCACCAGCGAAGGCACCATCTCATCCTCGGACACCGCAAGCTTCAGGCGGATGCGGTGGTTTTGGTACATCGACAAGAAGTGGTAGACCACGTCAAAGCGTTCGGCGCGTTCGGGATGGTCGACAGCGGTGATGTCCACCAGAGACGAGAAGCGGCAGGCGCTGTCGGTGCGCAGGAAATCAACCAGCGGTTCAAGCTGGCCTGACGCGACGTCCAGCGTCAATTCACCGAAGGCGACGGTGCTGGACAGCACGGCCTCGGGCTGCTTGAAGCGGATATGGGCCGCGAGTTCTTGCAGGGCTTCGGACATGTCCCTCTTCCTCAGCGGGTGATGGTGCCGGTGCGGCGGATCTTCCGCTGCAACTGCAGGATGCCGTAAAGCAGTGCTTCGGCCGTGGGGGGGCAGCCGGGGACATAGACGTCCACGGGCACCACGCGGTCGCAGCCGCGCACGACGGAATAGGAATAGTGGTAGTACCCGCCGCCATTGGCGCAGGACCCCATCGAGATGACGTAGCGCGGTTCGGGCATCTGGTCATAGACCTTGCGCAGCGCGGGGGCCATCTTGTTGGTCAGGGTGCCCGCCACGATCATCAGGTCCGACTGCCGCGGCGAGGCGCGCGGGGCGGTGCCGAAGCGTTCAAGGTCATAGCGCGGCATGGAGGTGTGCATCATCTCGACCGCGCAACAGGCCAGACCGAAGGTCATCCAGTGCAAGCTGCCAATGCGCGCCCAGTTGATGATGTCCTCGGTCGAGGTCAGCAGGAAGCCCTTGTCCTGAAGTTCGCGGTTGAGGGCCTGAACGGCGACTTCGTGATCGCCGCCCGCATGGTTGGAGGATGTGCTCACTCCCATTCCAGCGCTCCTTTCTTCCATTCATAGGCGAAGCCGACCGTCAGGATCGCAAGGAAGACCATCATCGACCAGAAGGCGGTCATGCTGATCTCACCGAAGGCCACGGCCCAAGGGAACAGGAAGGCGACTTCGAGGTCGAAGATGATGAACAGGATCGAGACGAGGTAGAACCGAACGTCGAACTTCATCCGGGCGTCGTCGAAGGCGTTGAAGCCGCATTCGTAGGCCGAAACCTTTTCCGGATCCGGGTTGCGCACCGCCAGCACCGCCGCCGCCAGCATCAGCACGAGGCCAAGCCCCACTGCCAATGCAAGAAGAATGAGTATGGGAAGATACTCTCGGAGGATTGGGTCCACGAGGCGCTCCTTCGGCTGGCGACATGCGAGCTGCGGTCACTGACGGACCACTTGATCTCTTGGCGCCCCGTTTACTCTGCCCCCTGCCCTTGGTCAACCGAAGGAGGGGGGAAAAAGGGCGTTTGAGACAAGGGATTCCTCGAATTGTATGCAACGGCACACTGGACTGCGCCGCGATGCGGCATCAGGCGCGGCTTTGGCGGGACCACTTGAGTCGCCCGCGAAATCGGCTGCGGTCGGCCCGTCAGGAAGAAGGCTCTGGTCCGATCCCGTCATTTGCGGTTCACTGGCTGGAGCCTTGCGGAGATTTCGCCATGATGCGTGCCCTGCCCCTGCTTTTGGTGCCCCTGACCGCCCTGCCCGCCCTGGCCGAAGAGGTGGGCAGCGTGGGCGTCGACTGGATCGGAAACGACATCGTCATCGAAGCACTGGCTGACCCGGATGTTGCGGGCGTGACCTGTCATTTGGCCTATTTCGAACGGTCGACCATTGACCGTCTGGTTCAGGGAAACTGGTTCGAAGACCCCTCGAACTCCTCCATCGCCTGCCGACAGACGGGGCCGATTACCCTGGGCGACATCGTGACAGGGCCTGAGGGCGAAGAGATCTTTAGCGAACGTCAGTCGCTTTTGCTCAAGTCGCTGTCCGTGACACGCATCTACGACAAGGCGCATGACACGCTGATCTATATCGCCCATGCACGGGAGGTGACGGAAGGGTCGGCGAAGATGTCGATTTCGACCGTGCCGCTGTGGAATGCGCGGGCAAAGGACTAAGGGCGAAGGATTTTCTGGCGAAAATCCTTCGCGACGAAGTTTCTGGCGAAACTTCGGATCACACGTGTGGCGATGCGGTGCAGGGGTTCCGCGATCCTTCGCAGAAGGATCGACTTGAAGAATTTTCGCCAGAAAATTCTTCGCCTCAGTCCGCCAGCGGCACGGCTTCGGCGGCTTCCTCACCGGATTGCTGAACCGCCAGAACCTCGGCCCGGATGATACGGGCGATCAGGGCGCAATCCTCGGGCGTGAAGGTCAGCGGCACCCGCATGTCGATCAGCCCGGCGAGCAGGCGGTCCGTCTGCGGCAGAGGCGTCGGGGCGGCATAGCGCCAGTGGTCGTAGCGGCTGGTGAAGGCCACGGGATCGGGCGCGCCGAACCATTTCAGCTCTACCCCCCGCGCGGCGCAGCGGGCGATCAGGGCCTTGATGCGGCCCGCCGTCCAGTCGGGCAGCAAGAACTGGAAGGACGAGCCGACATAGACCTCATGCGCGGGCCGGGGGATCAGGCGCAGGCCCGGCGTGTCGGTCAGGCCCGTCTCGAGTGTCCGGTAGAGCCTGCCCCAGCGCGCGACACGCTCGGCAAGCAGCTTCAGTTGCGGGCGCAGGATGGCGGCGCGCAGATTGTCCATCCGGCCGGAGATGTTGGGTGTGTCAAGGCGGATGCCCTCAAACGCCTCGGGCGGGGGGGCGGCGCGGTGGCGGGCATAGAGCATGTAGCTGCCCGACAGAAGGACCGCGCGGGCGGCGACGTCCGGGTCGTCGGTGATGACGAAACCGCCCTCGCCGGAATTCACATGCTTGTAGGTCTGCATGGAATAGGCCGCGACCTTGCCGTGACGGCCAGAGGGGATGCCGCGCCATGTGGCGCCCATGGTGTGGGCGCAATCCTCGACCACCGTGACGCCAAGGCGGTCGCAGAGCGCCATCAGCGCCTCCATATTGCAGACGTGCCCGCGCATGTGGGAGAGCAGCAGGACACGGGCACCACTGGCCTGCGCCTGCGCCTCTAGATGGGTCAGGTCGATGGTCAGGTCTTCGGTCACCTCGACAAAGACAGGCTGCGCGCCGATGGAGGCGATGGCCCCCGGCACGGGGGCAAGAGTGAAGGCGTTGGAGAGGACCTTGTTCCCGGGGGCCACGCCCAGCGCCCGCAGCGCGCAGGCCATGGCATAGCCGCCCGAGGCGACGGCGAGGCAGTATTTCGCCCCGGTCAGGGCGGCGAATTCCTCTTCCAGAAGCGCGGTTTCGGCGATTTCGCCAGGCGCGGTGTTGTAGCGGTGCAGGCGGCCATGGCGCAGCACGGCAAGGGCGGCGTCGATCCCTTCGTCAGGGATCGGTTCCTGCTGGGTGAAGCTGCCCGTGAAGCGTTCCATCAGCGCACCAGCCTTTCCGCAAGTTCCGGCAACTGGTCGAAATGGTCCAGCAGGGCATCCGGGTCAAGCCGCGCGATGTCGCGGCCTTCGGGGCCAAAGGTCACAAGCGCCACGGGAACCCCTGCGACACGGGCGGTCCTGCGGTCGGTGTCGGTGTCGCCCACCAGCATGGAGCGCGGGACACTGCCCCCTGCCCGTTCCACCGCCGCCGCATAGGGCGCGAGGTCGGGCTTGCGGGTCGCCAGCGTATCCGCGCCGATCAGCACGTCAAAGAGCGGGCGGATACCCAGACGGGTGACCAGCGTTTCGGCCAGTCCTTCGGGCTTGTTCGTGCAGATCGTGGTCGCAAAACCCCTTGCCCGCAACGCCTCTACCGCCTGCACCGCGCCGGGATAAAGGCGGGTATGGGTGTCGATCCCTTCGGCATAGGCTTGCAACAGGCGGGGATATTGGGCGTCCACCTGCGCTTCCTCCCACGGGCCGAGGCGCGAGAAGCCCAAGCGCAGCATGGCCCGCCCGCCATGAAAGGCCGTCAGCGTATCGGCAGAGGTCAGCAGGTCGCCATGGCCCAGGTCGCGAAAGCAGGCATTGGCCGCCGCCAGAAGGTCGGCAGATGTATCGGCCAGCGTGCCATCCAGATCAAAGACAACCGTGCGCATCGCTTGCAATACCCCGAAACCTCGTGTGAAGGGCCATGTGCTTGCGGCCCGCCCGGATGGGGGTAAAACGGGCGCAACAAGAAGGAAAGGGGCAGCATGTCGGTTTCTCTGGTCATTCTGGCGGCGGGTCAGGGCACGCGGATGAATTCCGACCTGCCGAAAGTGTTGCACAAGGTGGGGGCCGCGCCCCTGCTGCACCACGCGATGCAGGCGGGCCGCGCGCTGTCACCCGAGGTGACGGTGGTCGTCACCGGCCATGGGGCCGAAGCGGTGGCCAAGGCCGCGCGGGCCTTTGACGAGGAGGTGCAGACCGTCGTGCAGGCCGAGCAGAAGGGCACCGCCCATGCCGTGCTGCAGGCCGCGCCGCTGTTGGAAGGGGTCGGCGGAGATGCGCTGGTGCTTTACGGCGACACCCCCTTCATCCGGCCCGAAACGCTAGAGGCGATGCTGGAGGCGCGGCGTCGCCATGCGGTCGTCGTGCTGGGCTTTCATGCCGCCGATCCGGGGCGCTATGGCCGCCTGATCGCGCAAGGCGCGGCGCTGGAGCGGATCGTGGAATGGAAGGACGCGACCGAGGCGGAGCGGGCAATCACCCTGTGCAACTCTGGTGTGGTCTGTGCGGAGGCGGCGGTGCTGATGCGGCTTTGTGCGGCGGTTGGAAACGAAAATGCGGCGGGGGAGTTCTACCTGACCGACATCGTCGCGCTGGCGCGGGCCGAGGGACTGTCGGCAGGGTTGGTGCTGTGCGACGAGGCCGAGACGATGGGCGTGAACACCCGCGCGCAATTGGCACAGGCCGAGGCCGCGTTTCAGACGCGGGCGCGGGCCGAGGCGATGGAGAATGGCGTGACGCTGGTCGCACCCGAGACGGTGTTCCTTGCGCTGGATACGGTGATCGGGCGGGATTCGGTCGTGGGTCCCAATGTCGTCTTCGGCCCCGGCGTGACCATCGAGTCCGAAGCCGAGGTGCGTGCCTTTTGCCATCTGGAGGGCTGCCACATCAGCCGTGGCGCCACGGTCGGCCCCTTTGCCCGCCTGCGCCCCGGTGCCGAATTGGCCGAGGATGTGCATGTCGGCAATTTCGTGGAAATCAAGAACGCCATCCTCGACGAAGGCGTGAAGGTCGGCCACCTGACCTATCTGGGCGATGCCCATGTGGGCGAGCATACCAATATCGGCGCCGGGACTGTGACCTGCAATTACGATGGGGTGATGAAGCACCGCACCGTGATCGGCAAGCGCGCCTTCATCGGGTCGGACACGATGCTGGTCGCGCCCGTCACCGTGGGCGATGACGCGCTGACCGGATCGGGGTCCGTCATCACCGAGGACGTGCCCGCAGATGCCGTGGCAATCGGGCGGGCGAAGCAGGTCAACAAACTGGGCCTGAAATCCAAATTGTTTGAGAAGTTAAAAGCTGAAAAGGCAAAAGGGCAGCAATAATGTGTGGAATTGTAGGGGTCCTTGGGAACCACGAAGCGGCACCGCTGCTGGTCGAGGCGCTGAAGCGGCTGGAATATCGCGGCTATGACTCGGCAGGTATCGCCACGGTGAACAAGGGGCGGCTGGATCGGCGGCGGGCGGTGGGCAAGCTGGTGAACCTGTCGGACCTTTTGGTGCATGACCCGCTCGCCGGGAAGTCGGGTATCGGGCATACCCGCTGGGCCACGCATGGCGCGGCGACGGTGACCAACGCGCATCCGCACCGGGCGGGACCGGTGGCCGTGGTGCATAACGGGATCATTGAGAACTTCCGCGACCTGCGCGAGGAACTGGCGGCGGCGGGCTATCGGCAGGAATCAGAGACCGATACCGAAACCGTCGCCCTGTTGGCGCAGATGTTCATGGATCGCGGGATGACCCCGGTCGAGGCCGCGCGCGAGACGTTGAAGCGGCTGCATGGGGCCTTTGCGCTGTGCTTCCTGTTCGACGGGCAGGACGATCTGCTGATCGCCGCGCGCAAGGGCAGCCCCTTGGCCATAGGGCATGGCAAGGGCGAGATGTTCGTGGGATCGGACGCCATCGCACTGGCCCCCATGACCGACCGCATCACCTATCTGGAAGAAGGCGACTGGGCGGTGATCACGCGGGCGGGGGCCGAAATCTTCGACGCGGCCGACCGCCGCGCCAACCGGGCCGAGACGCGCATCCAGATCGAGGCCGCGCGGATCGAAAAGGGTGGCTACAAGCATTTCATGGCGAAAGAGATCGCCGAACAGCCCGTGGTCATCGCGGATGCGCTGAAACATTACACGGGGGGCGGGGTGACCCCCGCGCTGCGGTTGCCCGAAGGCGTGGATTTCACTGCCGTGGACCGGGTGGTGATGGTGGCCTGCGGGACCGCCTCTTACGCCTGCCATGTGGCGAAATACTGGTTCGAACAGATCGCGGGCCTTCCGGCCGAAGTCGATATCGCGTCCGAGTTCCGCTATCGCGACCCCGTGCTGTCCGAGAAAAGCTGGGCGGTGTTCGTGTCGCAATCGGGCGAAACGGCGGACACGCTGGCGGCGCTGCGGCATTGCAAGGAGAAGGTGGCGAAGGTCGTGTCGGTGGTGAACGTGCCGACATCGTCCATCGCGCGGGAAAGCGACCTGTCGCTGCCAATCATGGCGGGGGTGGAGGTGGGCGTCGCCTCGACCAAGGCATTCACCTGCCAGTTGACGGTGCTGGCCCTGCTGGCGGTCAAGGCGGGGCTGGACCGGGGGCGGCTGACGGCGGAACAGGCGGCGGCGCATCTGGGTGGCTTGCGCAATCTGCCGGGGTTGATGAACCATGCGCTGGGGCTTTCGGGCGCGATTGCCGGGGTGGCCGAGGAATTGGCCGAGGCGCAGGATGTGCTGTTCCTTGGGCGCGGAGCGATGTATCCGCTGGCTCTGGAAGGGGCGCTGAAGCTGAAGGAAATCAGCTACATACATGCCGAGGGCTATGCGTCGGGCGAGTTGAAGCATGGGCCCATCGCCCTGATCGACGCCCGCGTGCCGGTGATCGTGCTGGCCCCGCGGGATCACCTGTTCGACAAGACCGTGTCGAACATGCAAGAGGTGATGGCCCGGCATGGGAAGGTCTTGCTGATCTCGGACGCGGCGGGGGTGGCAGAGGCGGGTCAGGGCGTGTGGAAGACGCTGGTCCTGCCCGAGGTGGAGGCGGCCTTTGCGCCGATCCTTTATGCTGTTCCGGCGCAGTTGCTGGCCTATCACACGGCGATTGCGAAGGGGACGGATGTGGACCAGCCGCGCAACCTTGCCAAGTCGGTGACGGTGGAATGATCGACGCGGCGCGCGCGCGGCTAGAGGCGCTGGGGGATGCGGGGCGGGCCGCCGAGATGGCGGCCTATCACAAGATCCCCCGGCGATATCTGGGGGTTGCGGTCCCGCAGGTGGAGGAACTGGTCGCCGAATGGCGCGCGGAGCTGTCGGTGGAGGAGCGGGTGGCGCTGGCCGGGGGTCTATGGGCCACGGATGTGCATGAGGCGATGGTGGCGGCGGCGAAGCTTCTGACGCAGGCGCGGCTGCGGCCGGATCAGGCGGCGTGGGAGATGATCTGCGGGTGGGTCGCGGGGTTTCAGGGCTGGGCCGTGGCGGATCATGCGACCATAGCCGGGCAAAAGCGGTTGGTGGCAGAGCCTGCGCGGATCGCGGATGTGGCGGGCTGGGTGGCGTCGGGGAACATGTGGACGCGGCGCGCGGCGCTGGTCGTCACCCTGCCCTATGCCAAGATGAATTTCCCCAAAGATCAGGACCTTGCGATCCGCGAGCAGGCGCTTGGCTGGGCGGCTGATTTCGTCGCGGACCGGGATTGGTTCATCCAGAAGGCTGTGGCTTGGTGGGTGCGTGATTTGTCAAAGCATGACGCGGCGCGGGCGCGGGCGTTTCTGGAGGGGCCGGGGGCGGGGTTGAAAGCCTTTGCGCGGAAAGAGGCGGGGAGATACCTTTAGGCGTCAGTCTTTGGGGGAACCCGCCGGGGCGCTGCCCCGGACCCCGGGGTATTTTGGCCGAGATGAAGGGGCATGGCGCGCGCGTTAACCTTAATGCGGGGGTGAGCCGAGGGGCCCGCGATGTCTGACTGGATTTGTTGAGATCGGGCGAGACCGGGTCCATCTGCGACCAATGTCTGCCGTCTTTGCGGCCCAACCCGCCGGTTCCCGCCTTGCCGGGGCGGCGTCGACACCCTACCCTTTGCGGATGAACCTGCGCGCCGCACCCCTGATCGACCCTTTTGCCCGACCGATTTCCTATCTGCGGGTCTCGGTCACCGACCGCTGCGATTTCCGCTGCGTCTATTGCATGGCAGAGAACATGACCTTCCTGCCCAAGGCGGAGTTGCTGACGTTGGAAGAGTTGGACAGGCTTTGTTCGGCCTTTGTCCGGCTGGGGGTGGAGAAGCTGCGCATCACCGGGGGGGAGCCCTTGGTTCGCAAGGGGATCATGACCTTCTTCCGTGCCATGTCGCGGCATCTGGAGAGCGGGGCGCTGCGCGAATTGACCCTGACGACGAACGGGTCGCAACTGGCGAAATATGCCGCAGAGTTGGCGGATTGCGGCATCCGGCGCATCAATGTTTCGGTCGATACCCTTGATACGCAAAAGTTTTCCGACATCACGCGGTGGGGGCGGCTGGGTCAGGTGCTGGACGGCATCAATGCCGCGAAGGCGGCCGGGTTGCGGGTGAAGATCAATGCTGTGGCGCTGAAGGGGTTCAACGAGGACGAGCAGTTTTCGATGACCGATTGGTGCGCGAAAGAGGGGCATGATCTGACTTGGATCGAGGTCATGCCGATGGGCGATCTGGGGGGCGAGGATCGGCTGGACCAGTATTGGAGCCTGAAGGACGTGCGCGCCCGCTATGCGGAGCGGTTCACGGTGACGGACTTGGCCGAGCGGACGGGGGGGCCTGCGCGCTATGTCCGGTTGGAGGAGACGGGGCAGAAGGTGGGGTTCATCACGCCGCTGACCCATAACTTCTGCGAAAGCTGCAATCGGGTGCGGCTGACCTGTACGGGTGAGCTTTACATGTGCCTTGGGCAGGAGGACATGGCCGATCTGCGGGCGCCGTTGCGGGCCAGTGCGGAGGATGCGCTGGTGGAAGAGGCGATCCGGGCGGCGATTGCGCGCAAGCCCAAGGGGCATGATTTCGACTATTCGCGCCAGACCGTGAAGGGGCAGATGTCGCGGCATATGAGCCATACGGGGGGGTGATCCCCCTGCCCTGCGGGCATCGTGCAAGGCCTTGGGAACGCTGCCTTTACCGGGCGGATCGGGCGGAAAACGACTGTCCGCTTTTCGTGCCGCAATCTGTGCCGCAAACTGTGCATACGCGCGGCGCGGTGACGCGCGATTAACCATAGTTGCCGATGGACAGCCTGTCGCATGGGGCAGCCGGTCGCAGAGACCTCGCAACCGGGGCGGGACGACCTATCTTCGCGGCAACTGTGAAAGGTGCATCATGGATACGCTTTTGCTCTCGCGCATGCAGTTTGCTGCGAACATCTCTTTCCACATCCTGTTTCCGACGATCACCATCGCGCTGGGATGGGTGCTGTTGTTCTTCAAGCTGCGCTTCAACCGGACGGGTGATCGGAAGTGGATGGACCTGTATCTGTTCTGGGTGAAGGTCTTTGCGCTGTCCTTTGCGATGGGCGTCGTGTCGGGGATCACCATGTCCTTCCAGTTCGGCACCAACTGGCCGGGATTCATGGAGACGGTGGGGAACGTGGCGGGGCCGCTGTTGGCCTATGAGGTGCTGACGGCGTTTTTCCTTGAGGCGGTGTTCCTTGGGATCATGCTGTTCGGGGCAAGCCGGGTGCCGGGCTGGCTGCATACGCTGGCGACGTTCCTTGTGGCCTTTGGCACGACGATGAGCGCGTTCTGGATCCTTGTGCTGAACAGCTGGATGCATACGCCGGCGGGCCATGAGGTGCGCGATGGTGTTGTCTATGCGCTGGATTGGTGGGCGATCATTTTCAACCCGTCGATGCCCTATCGCCTTGTCCATATGCTGCTGGCGAGCGGGTTGACCGTGGCCTTCCTGATTGCGGGCCTGTCGGCCTATCGCTGGCTGAAGGATGACCGTCGGCCCGAGGTGGCGACGGGTCTGCGTTTCGGTCTGGCACTGGGGGCGGTGCTGATCCCGCTGCAAATCCTTGCGGGGGATATGCACGGTTTGAACACGTTGGAACATCAGCCGCAGAAGGTGGCGGCGATGGAGGGGAACTGGGAGACGCAAGGCAACGTGCCGCTTCTGCTGTTCGCACTGCCCGATGAGGCGGCGCGCGAGAACCGGTTCGAGATCGGGATTCCGTCGATGGCGTCGGTGATCCTGAAGCATGATCCGGCGGGGGTGGTGCCAGGGCTGAACGATTTCGTGGCCGAGGATGGGACGGTTCTGCATCCGCCTGTGGCGGCGGTCTTTTGGTCCTTTCGGGTGATGGTGGGGATCGGGGTTCTGATGCTGCTTGTCAGTTGGGGGGGCAGCTACCTTGTCTGGCGGCGGGGGGTGGAGGGCGTGCCGCGCCCTGCCCTTTGGGGTCTGGCGGGAATGACCTTTGCCGGATGGGGCGCGACCTTGGCCGGGTGGTACACGACCGAGATCGGGCGGCAGCCGTGGCTGGTTCAGGGCGTGCTGACGGTGCAGGATGCGGTGGGCGACATCGCAAGCGGCATGGTGCTGTCCACGTTGATCGCCTATCTGGCGGTCTATGCGGCGCTGCTTCTGGCCTATGTCGGCGTGATCTTCCATCTGGCGCGGAAGGGCGGGCGGTATGATGCCCCCGTCGCCTCGCCCGGTATGCAGCCTGCGGAGTGAGGGCGATGTTCGATCCTGTCGCGCTGCCGCTGATCTTTGCCGCCCTGATGGGGGTGTCGATCCTGCTTTATGTCGTGCTGGATGGGTTCGACCTTGGGGTGGGCCTGCTGTTCCCCTTTGCCGAAGAGGCGGAGCGGGATCGCATGATCGCCTCCATCGGGCCGTTCTGGGATGCGAACGAGACGTGGCTGGTGCTGGCCATCGGCATCCTGCTGGTGGCCTTTCCGGTCGCCCATGGGGATATTCTGACGGCGCTTTATTTGCCGGTGGCGGTGATGCTGATCGGGCTGATCCTGCGCGGTGTGGCGTTCGAGTTCCGCGCCAAGGCACCCTTGGGGCACAAGCGGCCATGGGATGCGGCCTTCTGGGCGGGGTCGGCGATGACGGCGCTGGCGCAGGGGTTCATGCTGGGCATGTATGTGATGGGGCTGGACTGGACATGGCCCAAGGTCGCCTTTGCGCTGGGGACGGCGGTGGCGCTGGCGGTGGCCTATTCCTTTATCGGCGCGGCTTGGGTGATCCTGAAGACGGACGGGGTCTTGCAGAGAAAGGCCGTCCATTGGGCCAAGGGCGGCATCTGGGGCTTGGTGCTGGGGATGGGGGCGGTGTCGGTGGCGACCCCGCTGGTCAGCGAGCGCATCTTCGACAAGTGGTTCCGCTTCCCCGAGATCGTGGCACTGGCCCCCCTGCCGCTGATGTCCGGGTTACTGGTGGCGCTGCTGTGGCTGGCGCTGCGGCGGCTGCCCACGGCGAATGACAGCTTTGCATGGTTCCCCTTTGCGGCGGCGGTCGTGCTGATGGTGCTGGGCTTTTTCGGGATGGCCTACAGCTTTTATCCCTTCATCGTGCCCGAAAAGCTGACCATATGGGAGGCGGCGGCGGCGACGGAGTCGCTTTCGATCATCCTTGTGGGTACGCTGGTCGTGCTGCCGATGATCCTTGGCTACACGGTGCTGGCCTATGTGATCTTCCGGGGCAAGGCCACGAAGCTGAGCTACGATTAATCCCCGGCAAGCGCTGCGCCCAGCGCGATTGCGGCGCGGATGGGGTGGAGGCGAAGGATGCGGCGCGCGGCGGCCGCATCCGTCAGGGCGGCCACGATCATGCGGCGGGCATCCGGGTTTCCACCATCCCGGCATACCAGCTTGCGCCGAAGGGAATGACGTTGTCGTCAAAGTTATAGGCCGGATGGTGGACCATCGCCGTATCGCCATTGCCCACGAAGATATAGGCGCCGGGGCGTTCGTTCAGCATGAAGCTGAAATCCTCGGCCCCCATCAGCGGTGCGGTGTCGGGGTCCACTTGACCGGAAACCTGACGCGCCACTTCGACGGCGTAATCGGTGTTTTCGGGCGCGTTGATGGTGACGGGATAGCCGCGGGAATAGGTGACGGTGGCCGTGGCCCCCAGCGCGAGGGCGGTGCCCGACACGATCTCGGACAGGCGCTTTTCGACGAAATCCTGCACGGCATGGTCCATGGTGCGGACCGTCCCCTTCATCTTCACCACCTGCGGGATGACGTTGTGGGCGGTCGAGTCCGTCTCGACCGTGCAGACCGACACGACGACCTGCTTCAGCGGGTCCACATTGCGGCTGGCGATGGTCTGGAGCGCGACGATGATATGGGCCGCGACGACGGTGGTGTCGACGCAATCATGGGGTTTCGCGGCATGGCCGCCCTTGCCGGTCACCGTGATCTCTACCTGATCGGCAGCGGCCATCAGCGCGCCTTTGCGAATGGCGAAATGGCCCACCGGGATGCCGGGCATGTTGTGCATCCCATAGACTTCCTGAATGCCCCAGCGGTCCATCATGCCATCCGCCACCATCTCGCGCCCGCCGCCGCCGCCCTCTTCGGCGGGCTGGAAGATGACGACGGTGGAGCCGTCGAAATTCCGCGTCTCGCACAGGTATTTGGCGGCACCCAGCAGCATGGCGGTATGGCCGTCATGGCCGCAGGCATGCATCTTGCCGGGGGTTTTGGAGGCGTAGGGGACGCCCGTCTGTTCGATGATCGGCAGCGCGTCCATATCGGCGCGCAGGCCAACGACACGGCCCGTGGTATCGGTCTTGCCCTTGATCACGCCCACGACGCCGGTGCGTCCAATCCCTTCGACCACCTCGTCACAGCCAAAGGCGCGCAGCAGTTCTGCCACCTTGGCCGCGGTGCGGTGGACGTCGAACAGCAGTTCGGGATGTTCGTGGAAATCGCGCCGCCAGGCGGTGATTTCGGGCAGCAATTCGGCGAAGCGGTTCTTGACGGGCATGGGCGGTCTCCTTTGACCGAAGCGTAGCGCCCCGCCCGCCCGACGCAAGCGCGATCAGCCGAAGCGCCGCCGCGCGTCGAGCGCTAGGCCCGTGCCCACCGATCCCAGCATGTCCCCCGTGGCCAGCCGCGCCCCTGGCAGAGCGGCGGCCACCGTGGCGCGCAGGATGGGCAGTTGCGAGGACCCGCCGGTCAGGAAGACCGTGGCGATGCGGTCCGGCCTCAGCCCCGCCGCGTCCAATGTCGCCCCGATCAGGGCGCGGATGCGGGCGACCGGGGCCTCTACCGCCGCCTCGAACCGGTCGCGGCGGGTCATCGGGTTCGGCCCGCCCGTCAGGGCCGACAGCATCAGACGCACCGCCTCTGCCTCGGACAGCGCGATCTTGGCCCGCTCCACCTCCATCGCCAGCGCATGGCCGTGGCGATGCGCCACCACGCGCATCATGCGGTCGATCAGGTCAGGCCGCAGCGCTTCGTGCCAGAGCGCCTTGAGGTCGGCCATGCTGCGCGCCGTGTAAAGCGCGTTGATCCGATGCCATGTCGCAAGGTCCAGCCAGTAATGGCGCGGCATCACCCCGCCCGCCTTGGTGGGCGACAAAAAGCCAAGCTCCGGCATCACCTCGGCCAAAGACAGCAGGCGGTCGAAATCGGTCCCGCCCACACGGATGCCGCCATTGCCAAGGATGTCCGCCGCGCGGTCCGCCGCCCGCGCCCGATCCGGCGACAGGCGCAGGACCGACAGGTCCGACGTCCCGCCACCGATGTCAAAGACCAGCACCGTCTCTTCGGCCACAAGCCCCTGTTCGTAATGCAGCGCGGCGGCGACGGGTTCGTACTGGAACTCCACCTCGCGGAACCCACAGCCGCGCGCGATCCCCTCTAGCACCGCCTGCGCGGCGGCATCGCCTGCCGCATCGTCATCGACGAAATGCACCGGACGGCCAAGAACAGCCCGCGTCAGCCCCGGCGCGGCCTGATCCAGCCGCCCGCGCAGATGGCCGATGAACCGCGCCACCACGTCGCGAAAGGTGACGGCGCGGTTGCCCACGACCGTCCGCTCCTCCACCATCCCCGAGCCGAGCGTGCTCTTCAGCCCGCGCATCAGGCGGCCCTCCTCCCCCTCCAGATAGGCCGCAAGCGCGGCCCGCCCGAACAGCGGCGCAGGCGCGTCAGAGGGAAAGAACACGGCCGAAGGCAGCGTCACCTCTGCCCCTTCCAGCGCGACCAGACGCGCGCCCGTGGCATCGGCCAGCCCGACCGTGGAATTCGAGGTGCCGAAGTCGATCCCCGCAAAAAGCCCGTCCATGCCGCGCCCCCGTAACAGCAAAGGCGCGCGGCCTATCCCGGCGGCGGGACAAAGTAAACTGCCCCTGCCCCTTTCCCGTCTCCCAAATATCCACAGGGGGTGAATTGGCCGGAACGGCCAAGAGGGGGCGCGTGCGCCCCCTGACGGCGGAAGAGGCGCGCGCCGCGCCTCTGACAGGGGGGCGTGCGGGCGGAACGCCCGCGCGTTACAGCGACGGGCCGGGGATCATGGGCGACCCGTCGGTGAAGCGCGACAGGCGGAAGCGGCGCAGGTCGTGGCCGGGGTCCCTGCCCGCCACAAGGTCGGCCACCACGCGGCCCATGCCGGGGCCGATCCCGAAGCCGTGGCCGCACATGCCCGTGGCGATGGTCAGGCCGGGCAGGCGGTCCACCCGGTCCACGACGGGCACCACGTCGGGCAGCGTGTCGATCATCCCCGCCCAGGCCGCGCGCAGGCGGGGGCGGCCCAGACCGGGGAAGGCGTCGGCAAAGAAGGCCTGCACCCGCGCGATGCGGTCCATGTTGGGCGCGGGGTTCAGGACGCGCACCGCCTCGAAGGGCGATGCCTCGTCCCCGCCCCAGCGGCGTTTCGTGCCCCAAGCGTCGGGGAACCCCTTCGGCGCGGCAGCGCGGAACCCGGTAGAGCGGTAGTCCTTCTTTAGCACGGGCAGGTAGATGCCCAGATTGCGAAAGGCGTCGGGGCCGATCCAGAAGTCATGCCCCGATCCCGGCGCGATGGAATAGCCGCCATCCTGACGGCGGCGGAAGGCGAAGTCGTCGTCGCAGGCATTGCCGGGAAAGATTTCGGCCATCGGTTCCGTCGCCGCAACCGAGGCGAGGACGGCTAGCTGCGGGATCTCTACCCCTTCGGCGCGCAGGAACAGCGACGACCACGCCCCCCCCGCCACCACGACCTGATCGCAGGCGATGCGGCCCTTTTCGGTGAAAACCCCCGCCACGCGCCCTGCCCGCACGTCCAGTCGCCGGACAGCGCAGGCCTCTACGATCACCGCGCCGCGCACCTGCGCCCCCTGCGCCAGAAGCGGCACCGCCTGCCATGGTTCGGCCCGCGCGTCGGACGGCGTGTGCAGCCCCGCCACCCATGGCTTGGCGCTGCCCTTCACCTTGTCGGCCACCGCGCCCGCCGTCATCATGTGGCTGTCCACGCCATGGGGTTTCGCCTCGGCCAGCCATGACTCGAACTTTGCCACCTCGGACTCGGTCTTGGCGAGGTAGAGGACGCCTTCCTGACGGAACCCCAGCGTTTCGCCGAAGTCCTGTGACAGCGTTTTCCACAAGCGCAGGCTTTCCATCATGATGGGCAATTCGCCCATGTCGCGGCCCTGTTGGCGGCACCAGCCCCAGTTGCGGCTGGACTGTTCGCCCGCGATCCGTCCCTTTTCACACAGCGTGACGCGCAGGCCCCTTTCGGCAAGGAACCACGCCGTCATCACCCCAATCACCCCACCGCCCAGAACCACAACGTCGCAAGCCGCAGGCGGCGGGCCGGGAAAGCGGATGGGAGAGGTTTCAGAGATGGGAAAGCGCATCATCGCGACAGGTCGTCCAACAGGCGCTGCATGAAGCGGTGGCCCGCCTCGAATTCCGACAGGGCCAGCCATTCATCGGCCTGATGGGCCTGCGCGATGTCGCCCGGACCGCAGATCGCCGCCGAATAGCCCGCCTCTTGGAACTGCCCGGCCTCTGTCCCGTAAGAGACAACGCCCGTCGCATTGTCGCCCGTCAGGCGGCGGCAGAGCGACTCGGCCCTGCCGTCGCGTTCCGGGGTGAGGGGCGGGACGCCGAAAAAGCGGTCGAGGTGGATGCCCGCCTCGGGCCGGACGGCCTTTATCGCCGCATCGAGGCGCGCGACTTCGGCCATGAAGGCCTGCGCGTGGGCTTCGAGGTCTTCGCCGGGGACCACCCGCATTTCCAGCGCGAAGCGGCAATCGGCGGCGGTGATGTTATGGGCGGTGCCGCCCGAGATCATGCCGACATGCAGCGTGGTGAAGGGCGGGTCGAAGGCCAGCGCCTGCGGGGCGCGGGGCTGGGACTGTATCCATGCGTTGCGGTCATTGGCCCATTGGATCAGGCGCGCGCCCTCCATGATGGCGGACACGCCATAGGGCAGAAGCGAGGAATGCACCTCGAACCCCTTCACATGGACGTGGAACCCTGTCCCGCCCTTGTGGCCGTTGATCACCTTCATCGTCGACGGCTCGCCGATGATCGCCGCGGCACCCTTGGGCAGCACGCCTTGCATGGCCGCGATCATGGGCGGGGCACCGGTGCAGCCCACCTCTTCGTCATAAGAGAGCGCGATCTGCAAAGGCCGCGTCACGCCGCGCCGCTGCGCCTCGACCAGCGCCCAGAGGGCGAGCGCGTCGAAACCCTTCATGTCGCAGGTGCCGCGCCCGTACAGGCGGCCGTCGCGTTCCGTCACGGTCCAAGGGTCTGACGTCCAGTGCTGCCCGTCCACCGGGACGACATCGGTGTGGCCCGACAGGACGACCGCGCCTTCCTCCCAAGGACCGACATGGGCGAAGAGCGCGGCCTTTGTCCGGTCGTCGTTATAGAAGCGGTGGGCGGGGATGCCGTGGCTGTCAAGGTAGTCGTCCACCCAATCGACCAGCGGAAGGTTGGTGTCGCGGCTGACGGTCGGGAACTTTACGAGGTGATCAAGGATTTGGCGCGGCGACAGGACGGCGGCGGCAGGCATTCGGTGCATTCCCCTTTGTTGCCGCCCACGTTGGCGGTTGGCCGCGCGGGGGTCAAGGGTGTGGCGCGTGACGCAAGGTAAGGGTGCACAAGTGGCTTGCGGCATTGTGAAAAATCTCTAACACTCCTGCTCAAGGTGCCGGGACCAATGGCCAAGCCGCCCGGAAATAACAAAGAATTACAATGACCTTGGGGGGTCCTCATATGCCCGATGGGGCGTCGCCTGTCCTCGAAGTCAGGGGTCTGAAGACCGTTTTCCGGACGCGCGGAGGCGAAATCCATGCCGTGAATTCCGTCAGCTTTCATCTGCGCCCCGGTGAGTTGCTGGGCGTGGTGGGAGAAAGCGGTTCGGGCAAGTCCGTCACCATGATGTCGCTGATCGGCCTTCTGCCCTCTCCTCCGGCCGAGGTAAGGGCGGGCGAGGTGCTGCTGGGCGGGCGCGACCTGCTGAAACTGGCACCGCGCGAATTGCAGGAAGTGCGGGGTGCGAAAGTCGGTTTCGTCTTTCAGGATCCGATGACCAGCCTGAACCCGGTTTTCACCGTGGGCAACCAGATCATGGAACCCCTGATGAAGCATATGGGGATGACCAAGCGTCAGGCCGAGGACCGCGCGGCAGAGCTTTTGGCGCTGGTGGGCATACCGGATGCGAAAAAGCGGCTGAAAAGCTATCCGCATCAGTTTTCCGGCGGGATGCGCCAGCGGGTGATGATCGCCATTGCACTGGCCTGCGACCCGGACGTTTTGATCGCGGATGAACCGACCACGGCGCTGGACGTGACCATTCAGGCGCAGATCATCGAGTTGGTGAAGGAGTTGCGCCAGAAGCTGGGCATGGCCATCGTCTGGATCACCCATGACCTTGGCGTGATCGCGGGCATCGCGGACCGGGTGATGGTGATGTATGGCGGGCAGGTGGTCGAACAGGCCCCGGTGCGGGAATTGTTCGTCAATCCGCAGCATCCCTATACACGCGCCCTGCTGAAAACGGTGCCGTCGCTGACGGGCGACCGCGCCGCGCGGCTGGAGGTGATCCAAGGCCAGCCGCCAATCCTGCAGGGTGAACCTGCCGCCTGCCCCTTCCGCGCGCGCTGCGCCCATGCCTTTGACCGCTGTCATGCGGAAAACCCCCTGCGCCGCGCCATCGACGGGCGGGAGGTGGGCAAGGGCCATGACGTGGCCTGCCACTGGTCGCCGGAGGCCGCGCATGGCTGACCGGGGGATCGCGCAACAGCGACAGCCACTTGTGCAGGTGCGCGGGCTGAAGATGCATTTCCCCATCTTTGCAGGCATCCTGCGCCGCCGCGTGGGTGCGGTGAAAGCCGTGGATGGCGTGTCCTTTGACATCTTCGAGGGCGAGACGCTGGGTCTGGTGGGAGAGTCGGGCTGCGGCAAGTCCACCGTGGGGCGGGCGCTGCTGCGGCTATATGAACCGACCGACGGATCGGTCGTCATCGGAGGCGAAGATATCGCGACCTTGTCGCCGGATGCGCTGCGCAAGAAGCGGCCCATGATGCAGATGGTGTTTCAGGACCCCCAAGCCTCGCTTAACCCGCGTATGACGGTGGCGGCCATCATCGGAGAGCCGCTGGACGAACATACCAACTGGGACGAGGCGGCGAAGACCGCGCGGGTCTACGAGTTGATGGATCAGGTGGGGCTGAACCGCCGCTTTGCGAACCGTTATCCGCATGAATTTTCGGGCGGGCAGCGGCAGCGCATCGGGATTGCCCGCGCGCTGGCGCTGAACCCCAAATTCATCGTTTGCGACGAACCCATCGCGGCGCTGGATGTTTCCATTCAGGCGCAGGTGGTGAACCTGCTGGAAGACTTGCAGGATCGGTTGGGGCTGACCTATCTGTTCATCAGTCATGACCTGTCGATGGTGCGCCATATCGCGGACCGTGTGGCGGTGATGTATCTGGGCCAGATCGCCGAACTTTCCCCGCGCGAGGCGCTTTATGCCCGCCCCCTGCACCCCTATGCCGAAGCGCTGCTATCCGCCGTGCCAGAGGCCGACCCATCCGTCGAGTCGCGCCGTCAGCGCATCATCCTGAAGGGCGACGTGCCCTCGCCCGCCAATCCGCCCAAGGGCTGCAATTTCTGCACGCGCTGCCCAAAGGTCATGCCGGTCTGCCGCGAGGTGGAGCCGCGTCTGGCAGAGGTGGAACCCGGGCGCTTTGTCGCCTGTCATCTGTTCGACAATACAGCCGGGGGGCATGCATCCCCCGGCCCCGAGGTGCGCGAGCACAACCCACAAGGAGAAATGACATGAAGTTCAGAACCGCCCTTCTGGGCGCAGCGGCAGCCTTTGTGCTGGCCCCGGCGGCCCATGCCGAACGGGGCGCCGACGGCGAAGTGAAGGTCTTCTATTATCAGGCCGTTTCGACGCTGAACGCCTATCTGTCCTCGGGGACAAAGGACGTGGAAGCCGGGTCTTTGGTGCTGGAGCCGCTCGCGGGCTTTGACCAGGACGGTCAGCTTTTCCCGCGTCTGGCCGCTGACATCCCGACGGTGGAAAACGGCGGCGTCTCGGCCGACCTGACCACGATCACGTGGAAGCTGAAGGAAGGTCTGCTGTGGTCTGACGGCACCCCCGTCACCAGCGCGGACGTGAAGTTCACTTGGGAATACTGCACGGCCCCGGATGGCGGCTGCGCGCAGGGCGCGAAGTATGAGGGCGTGAAGTCCGTCGACACGCCGGATGACCTGACGGTCGTCATCACCTTCGAAGGGCCCAAGCCCTATCCCTATCAGCCCTTCACGGGCGGCACCGCGCCGATTCTGCAGAAGGCGCAGTTCGAAGCCTGCCTCGGCGCCGCCGCCGCAAGCTGCACCGAACAGAACTCCAAGCCCATCGGCACCGGCCCCTTCATCGTCACCGACTTCAAGGTGAATGACGTCGTCACGCTGGAAGCCAACCCCAACTACCGCGACCCGGCCAAGCCCGCCTTTGCCAAGGTGACGCTGAAAGGCGGCGGCGATGCGCTGGCGGCGGCTTCGGCTGTGATGGAGACGGGTGAGTTCGACTATGCGTGGAACACCCAGATCAACCCCGAACAGCAAAAGCAGATGGAAGCGGGCGGCAAGGGTGCCTTCGTCAACGCCTTCGGCACGCTGGTCGAGCGGATCGAGATCAACATGACCGACCCGTCGGCGGACCTGCCGGAAGGCGAGCGTTCGACGGTCAAGCATCCGCACCCGATCCTGACGGATGCAAATGTGCGCAAGGCGCTGTCGATGGCGATTGACCGCCAGACGCTGGTGGATGTGGGCTATGGCGGCGCGGGTCGTCCGACCTGCAATCTCGTCCCTGCCCCGGCCTTCCAAGCGTCGGACAACACCGAGTGCCTGACGCAGGATATCGAAGGCGCGAAGGCCCTGCTGGAAGGCGCGGGCTGGACCGACAGCGATGGCGACGGCATCCGCGACAAGGACGGCAAGAAGCTGTCGATCGTCTATCAGACGACCGTCAACCCGGTGCGTCAGGACTTCCAAGCCCTGATCAAGGGCTGGTGGAACGAGATCGGCGTGGAAGTGGAACTGAAGGCGATCGACCCGTCGGTCTTCTTTGGCGGTGATGCGGCCTCGCCCGACACTTTCCAGAAGTTCTATGCCGATGTCGAAATGTACGCCAACAACTTCGACGGCACCGATGCCGAGCCCTACATGGCGCAGTACCTCTGCGACAAGATCCCGGGCCCGGAGAACCAGTGGCAGGGCGAGAACATCAACCGCTTCTGCGACCCGGCCTATGACGCGTTGGTCAAGGAACTGTCGGGCACTTCGGGCATCGATGCCCGTGGCGCGCTGGTCAAGAAGATGAACGATATGCTGACCAAGGACAGCAACATCGTCATCCCGCTGGTGGATCGCGGCCGCTTCTCGGCCAAGTCCAACACGCTGGACGGGTTCGTGATGAACTCGTGGGATACCGAGCTGTGGAACGCGCAGGACTGGACCCGCGCAAAGTGATCTGACCTGAACCGGGGCGCGGCGGGTTCGCCTGCCGCGCCCTTTCTTGCTTTCGTTTCCAGTCAGGCAGGCAGGCAGGCGACATGCTCTCCTTCACCATCAGGCGATTGCTGACGGCGATCCCCACGCTGCTGCTCATCAGCCTTGTCATTTTCCTGCTGGTGGACCTTGCCCCCGGCAGCCCGCTGTCGGACATCCCGCTGACCGTGCCCCCCGACGTGCGCCAGAGGATGATCGAGGCGATGGGCGCGGATCAGCCGGTCATGGTGCGCTATGTGCTTTGGCTGAAACAGTTTTTCTGGATCGAGCCGCTCTATGCGCTGGACGCCCTGCTGGGCACAGATTTCGCGCAAGGCGCGCAGCGCATCATCAGCTGGCAGTCGAAGATGCCGGTGATGGCCACCATCGCCGAGCGTCTGCCGCAGACGCTGACCGTGGTGGGCACCGCCTATCTGATCGGCGTGATCATCGCGCTCCCCATCGGCATCTATTCCGCCTATCGCCAGTATTCGTGGTTCGATCAGGCCGGCACCTTTTTTGCGATGGCCGGCTTTTCGGTGCCGACCTTCTTTACCGGCAACCTGCTGATCCTGATCTTTGCCGTGAACCTTGGCTGGTTCCCGACGATCTATGACACCAACCTAGAGGTGGTGGATTGGGAAAGCTTTACCAAGATGCTGGCCCAGATGGCCCTGCCCGTCACGGTATTGGCGCTGTTCAACGCAGCCGAGATCAGCCGCTACACCCGGTCCTCGGTGCTAGAGAACCTTGGGCAGGATTACGTCCGCACCGCGCGGGCCAAGGGGATGGGCGAAGGCACGGTCGTGCTGAAGCATGTGCTGCGCAATTCGCTGATCCCGGTCGTCACGGTGGTGGCGCTGGGTCTGCCCACCGTCTTTGGCGGGGCCATCGTGACCGAGCAGATCTTCAAGATCAACGGGATCGGCGCGATGCTGATCAATGCCATCCATGTTTCGGACCTGCCGACCGTCCAGACCGTGACCTTCATCTTCGCGGTGCTGATCGTGATGTTCAACCTGATCGCCGACATCCTGTATGGCATCCTCGACCCGCGGATCCGCTATGACTGACACGACGATACAGACCGAAAAGCCGCGCGGGCCATGGGGCGATGTCTGGGCGCAGTTCCGCAAGCACCGGGGGGCGATGGCCGCGCTGGTGATGCTGGTCCTGTTGGCCGTGTTCTGCCTGATCGGGCCGCTGGTCTGGCGGATCGACCCCAACTTCATCGAAAGCGACACGGTGAAGATGTTCAAGATGCGCAACCAAGGGCCGTCCTTTGCCCATCCGCTGGGGACGGACCAATTGGGCCGGGACATGCTGGCCCGCATGATGTTCGGGGGGCGCATCTCGCTGGCGGTCGGGACCGTGGCGATGCTGGTCGCCATCTTCATCGGGACGGCGGTCGGGGTACTGGCGGGCTACTTTCGGCGCATCGACGGGCTTTTGATGCGGCTGACGGACCTGTTTCTGGCGCTGCCGCTGCTGCCGTTGCTGCTGGTGATGATTTTCCTGTTTCGCGACCCGGTGGCAGGCGTCCTTGGCCCGCGTCTGGGCACGTTCCTGCTGATCGTCATGGCCATCGGGCTGACCAGCTGGATGCAGGCCGCCCGCGTCGTGCGGGGCGAGGTTCTGGCGCTAAAGGAGCGGGAATTCGTGCTGGCGGCGCGGTCCATCGGCACGCCGTCGCGGCGGATCATCATCCGCCACATCCTGCCCAACGTGTTGTCACCCGTGCTGGTGGCGGCCACGCTGGGGATCGCCGCTGCCATCATCACGGAATCGGTGCTGTCCTTCCTTGGCCTTGGCTTTCCGCCGGATTTCCCGACTTGGGGGCGGCTTCTCTATGACGGAATCGCCGAAATACGAACCTATCCAGAGCGCGTGATGTGGCCGGGCATCGCCATTTCGATCACGGTGCTGTCGGTGAACTACATCGGCGACGGGCTGCGCGACGCGCTGGACCCGCGTATCCGGGGACGCTGAGGCGAGGAATGGGCAAGACTGCCCATCCGGCTAGTCGAAATGATTGCGGATGCGCCGGACCATCAGCCAGACGCCCAGCAGGACGATGGGCGTCAGCAGCGCCATCAGCGCGCCGTGGGACAGATGCACCTCATGCGCCAAGGGTTCCAGCGCATAGGCGGCAAGGTTCACGGCGTAATAGCTGATCGCGACGGTGGACAGACCCTCGACCGTGCGCTGTAGGCGCAGTTGCAGGTCGGCGCGGCGGTCCATGCTTTCCAGCAGCTTCTGGTTCTGGGCAGACCGTTCCACATCGACCCGCGTACGCAAGAGTTCGGCAGCACGCTGCGCCCGTTCGGCCATGCTTTTCAACCGCGCCTCGGCGGATTTCACCGTCCGCATGGCAGGGTCGTAGCGGCGCATCATGAATTCGCCAAAGGTCTGGCGGCCCTGCATGCGCTGTTCGCGCAGCACCTCGATCCGCTGGTTCACGATCGCCTCATAGGCCGCCGTCGCGCCGAAGCGGAAGGTGAACTGGACGGCGAGCGACTCAAGCTCTGCCGAAATGGCGAGAAGCTCGTGCAGCGCGGCCTCGGGCGAGCGTTCTGTGGTGTCGAGTGCCGAGACGAGCGCCATCAATTTGGGGTCCAGGGCGTTCAGCCGCTGGGTCAGTTGGCGCGACCGCATCAGGCCCAGCATGGACATGGAACGGTAGGTCTCGATCTCGCAAAGGCGCTGGACGATGCGGCCGATTCGGCGCGCGCCGGTGCCGGGGCGGACGAAGACAGCAAAGCGCATGTGGCCTGCCGGGTCGATGCGGAAGTCGCCCGCGACGATGGCGGCCCCATCCACCACCCGCGCGCAGGCGAGGCTTTCGGGGACGAACCATTCCTCAAGCTTGTCGGTGATCGAGTCCTCGTCCTCGGGCATGATTTCGACCCGGATGAGGACGGAACAGACCCGCTTGCCGGGGGCGGTGGCCAGCCAGTCTTCGGGAAAGACCTCGGCCTCGGCGGGGTCGAAGGGGCGGTCGGACAGCCCCTTGCCAAAGGCCGAGTAGGTGACGAACTCGGTATGGCTTTCCCATTTCAGGTCGTAGCGCCCGATGGCACCAGAGAAATGGGTGGCATCGGGCTGGGGATGGGCTGATCCGTTGCGGTCGAGCAGCGCCAGCAGGTGATCGCGGTCCTTGGTCCGGTCGCGGTTGGCCGCGTCGGCGGGTTCCTTGATCGCCATGTAGACGGCGTGGC
>JBDKFE010000031.1:0-63039 GCA_039798885.1 Pseudomonadota bacterium
AAGGGGGCGAGGATGGAGGCCTCGGTCATCGAAAAGGCGCGGATCAGGCAAATCTGGGCGGCGGTGCCGAGGAGACCGACGAGGAGGAAAAGCCAGATGTCCTGGGGCGCTATGGGCTGCCATGCGCCGGGAAGGAGCGCGGTGGTCACCACCATCCCGAAAAGCGCGCCGTAGAGCATGGCGGTCCATGGGCTTTCGGTCATGCCGACCTTGCGGGTCAGCAGGGCAGAGGCGGCGTAGCTGACCGCGCAGCCGAGGGGGAGAAGGGCGGCGGGGGTGAACACATCCGCGCCGGGGCGGATGATGATCATGGCGCCGATCATGGCGGCAAGGACGCCCGCGATGCGGCGGGGGCCGAGCTTTTCGCCAAGGAAGATCGCCGCGCCCAGCGTGATGAGGACGGGGTTGATATCGGCAAGCGCCGTGGCCTCGGCCAGTCCGATATGGGCCAGTGAGGCGAAGAAGAAGCCGGTCGCGCCCATCTGGGTGGCCGAGCGCAGAAGATGCAGCCACGGGTGGCGGGTGCGGGCGATGGTGGGCAGGCTGCGGTTGACGATCAGCAGGACCAGCAGCACCTGCCCGGCGAAGCGCGCCCAGATGACCTGCGTGGTGGGGTAGTCCTGCACCAGCCCCTTGGCGAGCGCGTCCATCGCGGTGAAGAGGAGGAGGGCCGCGAGCATCAGGAGGATGCCCTTGCGGGTGCTGGCTTCGGTCTGGATCTGCATGGCGCGACCCTAGGGGGCGGCGCGTCTGGCTTCAAGGTGGCAAAGCGGAGCGCGGGGCAAGCCCCGCGCGCATCTTTTCTCTCGCCTTCGCATGCGCTCCGGCTCGGGTGGCCGGGGCGCTGCCCCGGACCCCGGGATATTTGGGGACGGAAAATGAAGCGGGCCTTGGTTATTTTCCGTCTTCAAATATCCTCGGGGGTGAATTGGCCGCAGGCCAAGAGGGGGTCCGAGGACCCCCTCTTTCTTTGGGGCGTCGCGAAAGCGACGGGGGCGTGTCGGGCTTGGGCGATCCTTTGCGCGCGGCTTGGCGGAGCCTTTCCGGTAAAGGCGGGAGGGATGCGCGATGAACCAGCATTATGCAGAGCGGCGGAAGATCGATCCGGGCAAGGGGGCGGTGCTGGGGGATGGCACGCCAAACGACAATGACCGGGTGGAGATCGGGCCGACGCAGCTGGCCTTTGCCGAATGGGAGGCGGCGGGAGTGGTGCTGCCGCAGTTGGACCGGATGCGGGAGTATCGGTGGCGGCGGCTGACCGAGGCGCTGGTGGCGCGGGATATCGGGGGCCTGTTGATGTTCGATCCGCTGAACATCCGCTATGCGACCGACACCACCAATATGCAGCTTTGGAACAGCCATAACCCGTTCCGGGCCTGTCTGCTGTGCGCCGATGGGCATATGGTGATGTGGGAGTACAAGAATTCGCCCTTCCTTGTGACCTTCAACCCCTTGGTGAAGGAGCTTCGGACCGGGGCTTCGTTCTTTTACAACGTATGCGGGGATGCGACGGCCTCTGACGCGCGGGCCTTTGCGGCGCAGGTGGAGGAGGTGATGCGCGCCCATGCCGGGACGAACCGGCGGCTGGCGGTGGACAAGATCATGATCCACGGGCTGCGCGCGCTGGAGCGGGCGGGGTTCGAGGTGCTGGAGGGCGAGGTCGTCACCGAGCGGGTGCGGGCGGTGAAGGGGCCGGATGACATCCTTGCGATGAAGGCCGCGCATCGGGCCTGTGAGGCGGCGATTGCCGAGATGGAGGCCTTTACCCGCGAGGCCGTGCCGAAGGGGGGTGTGAGCGAGGACGACATCTGGGCGGAGTTGCACAAGGGCAATATCCGGCGCGGGGGGGAGTGGATCGAGACGCGGCTCTTGGCCTCTGGCCCGCGGACGAATCCGTGGTTTCAGGAATGCGGGCCGCGGATCGTGCAGAACAACGAGATCGTGGCCTTCGATACGGACCTGATCGGGTGTTATGGCATCTGCATCGACATTTCCCGCACGTGGTGGGTGGGGGATGGGCGGCCGACCAATGCGATGGTCAGCGCGATGCATCATGCGATGGACCATATCGCGACCAATATGGCGATGCTGAAGCCCGGGGTCACGATCCGCGAGTTGACGCATGGCGGGCATCAGCTTGCGCCGGAGTATTGGGCGCAGAAGTATTCCTGCAAGATGCATGGGGTGGGGCTGTGCGATGAATGGCCCTTTGTTCCCTATTCCGATGGTTGGGTGGAGGGGGCCTTTGACGTGGCCTTGGAGCCGGGGAACGTGCTGTGCGTAGAAGCGCTGGTCAGTCCGGAGGGCGGGGATTTCTCGATCAAGTTGGAGGAGCAGGTGTTGATCACCGAAACGGGGTTCGAGAACCTGACGCGCTATCCGTTTGACGAGCGGCTTTTGGGGTGAGCGGTGTCAGGGGGCACAAGCGCCCGCTTTGGGCCTGCGGCCCATTCGCCCCCGGTGGATGTTTGGTGTGGATATTTCGGAACGGAAAACGAAGCGAACCGGTGCTTACCGGTCGTTGTAGGTGCCGATGGATTCAGAGCCGTCATCGGAGATGAATTTCAGGCGAAGCCCGTCCTGCGCCATGTCGTAGCAGGCCCAAGCGTCAGACGGGGGCCAGGCGGAGCAGTAGCGGTCGCCGTCCACGCGCCATTTGCCCCAGCTGTCGGTACCGTAGAGGGTGCGGCCGTCGGGGCGGAAGTCTTGGGTGGTGTTGTCGTCATAGATCAAGGAGCGGCTTTCCAGCGCGGTGCGGATGGCGGGGCCGTCGAGGGGGTGCCAGTCCTCGGCCAAGGCCGGGGGGGCGAGGAGGAGGCAGAACAGGAACGGGCCGGGGCGCATGGCATCCTCTTGCCTTGTCATGGGGCGGATCACGGCGTAAGGGGGCCGCGACCTGCCCATCCTAGCACGAGGCCGCGCGATGATCCCCCGTTATTCCCGCCCCGAAATGGTTGCCATCTGGGAGCCGCAGACCCGTTTCCGCATCTGGTTCGAGATCGAGGCCCATGCCTGCGACGCGCAGGCGGCGCTGGGGGTGATCCCGAAGGCCAATGCAGAGGCCGTGTGGACGGCGAAGGACGTGACCTTTGACGTGGCGCGGATCGATGAGATCGAGGCGGTCACGAAGCATGATGTGATCGCCTTCCTCACGCATCTGGCCGAGATCATCGGGAATGACGAGGCGCGGTTCGTGCATCAGGGCATGACCTCGTCCGACGTGCTGGACACGACGCTGAATGTGCAGCTGGTGCGGGCGGCGGACCTGCTGCTGAAGGGGGTGGACCGGGTGCTGGCGGCGCTGAAGGCGCGGGCGTTCGAGCACAAGGACACGGTGCGGATCGGGCGGTCGCATGGCATCCATGCGGAACCCACGACGATGGGGCTGACCTTTGCGCGGTTCTATGCCGAGATGGCGCGGAACCGGACGCGGTTGGAGGCGGCGCGGGCCGAGGTGGCGACGGGGGCAATCTCGGGCGCGGTGGGGACGTTTGCCAATATCGACCCGGCGGTGGAAGAGCATGTCTGCAAGATGATGGGGCTGGAGCCGGAGCCGATTTCGACGCAGGTGATTCCGCGGGATCGGCATGCGATGTTCTTTGCCACGCTGGGGGTGATTGCGTCGTCGATCGAGAATATCGCCATCGAAATTCGCCATATGCAGCGGACCGAGGTGCTGGAGGCGGAGGAGTATTTCTCGCCCGGGCAGAAGGGCAGTTCCGCCATGCCGCATAAGCGCAACCCGGTGCTGACCGAGAACCTGACGGGGCTGGCGCGGCTGGTGCGGATGTCGGTCATCCCGGCGCTGGAGAATGTGGCGCTGTGGCATGAGCGGGATATCAGCCATTCCTCGGTCGAGCGGGCGATTGGACCCGATACGACCGTGACGCTGGATTTCGCGCTGCACCGTCTGGCGGGGGTGGTGGAGAAGCTGGTCGTGTACCCAGAGAACATGTTGAGGAACATGAACAAGTTCAAAGGGTTGGTGATGAGTCAGCGGGTGCTGCTGGCGCTGACGCAGGCGGGGGTAAGCCGCGAGGATGCCTATCGGCTGGTGCAGCGCAATGCGATGAAGGTCTGGGAGAAGGGGGCCGACTTCAAGACCGAGTTGCTGGCCGATGCCGAGGTGACGGCGGCGCTGTCGCCTGCCGAGATCGAGGAGAAGTTCGATCTGGGCTATCACACCAAGCATGTGGACACGATCTTTGCCCGCGTTTTCGGCAAAGGCTGAAAGATAGCACAGGGGTGAGGCGGGGATCGCGCGGGATCGTGCGGGGGCGGAAATTTCCGCCCTTGTCTTTTGCGATTCCGTGTTAGGCTTTTCGCTACGCACCGGATGCGGATTTTCCGACGGCCGGTCGCCCTGACGTAAGCTACAGCGATGGAAAGGACGACCCCATGAAGATCAAGACCACGCTCATCGCCCTTGTGCTGGCAGCAGCACCGGGTCTGGCCCTTGCCGGGGGTGGGTGCAACAGCGAAAAGACCAAGATTTCGGCCTCTTCCTGCGTGGAAGGGACGGTCTATGACGCGGCGACGGGCACCTGCGTGCCGCAGACCACGTCGTAACCGCAGGTCTATGCCCTGATCCGGCCCCGTGACGGCATTGTCCGTTGCGGGGCCTTTTGCTGTCTGGCGATAGCAATCCCTTAACGCCTGCGGTCTAGGGTTGGGCCCGTCACTGGTGGAGGCGAGGATGGCGGACGGGAACAGGGTCGCGCTGGCACGGATCGGCGACGGGGCAGAGATGGTGCCGCGCCAGTTGAGCAAGGTGGAGAAGGCGGCGGTGATCGTGCGGCTGATGCTGGCCGAGGGCGGGACGCTGCCGCTGACCGCGCTGCCCGAGGCGCAGCAGACGCGGTTGGCCGAGCAGATGGCCCAGATGGGGATCGTGGACCGGGCGACGCTGGCGGCGGTGGTGGCCGACTTCACCGAGGCGCTGGAGGCGACGGGCCTGACCTTCACGGGTGGGCTGGAGGGGGCGATCGGTTTGGTGGAGGGCCATGTGTCCGACGCTGTGGCGAGCCGTCTGCGGCGGCGCGCAGGGGCCTTGGGACGGGGCGACCCGTGGGAGCGGATCGCGGCGCTGCCCGCAGAGGAGTTGGTGCCGCTGCTGGCCGACGAGGCGGCGGAGACGGTGGCGGTGGCCTTGTCGCGCCTGCCGGTGCCGCGGGCGGCCGAGGTGCTGGCGCAGATGCCGGGGCCGCGGGCGCGGCGGGTGGCGCTGGCCATGGCGCGCACCGGGGGCACATCGCCCGACACGCTGCGCCGGATCGGGACGGCGCTGGTCGAGCAGTTGGAGGCGCGGCCCGCGAAGGCCTTTGCGACGGGGCCGGTGGCCCGGATGGGGGCAATTCTGAACGTGGCATCCGGCCAGACGCGGGACGAGGTGTTGACCGGGCTGGAGGAGGATGACCGCGTCTTTGCCGCCGAGGTGCGGAAGGCGATTTTCACCTTTGCCCATATCCCCGACCGGGTGGAGCCGCGCGATATGCCGCGCGTGCTGCGGGCATTGGGTCCGGCGCAGATGGCGACGGCCTTTGCGGCGGCGCTGGCCGATCCGGCGCTGTCGGCGGTGGCCGAGCGCATCTTTGCGACGCTGTCGCCGCGCATGGTGCAGCAAATCCGGGACGAGGCGGAGGCGCGCGGAAAGGTCAGCGCAAAGGATGCGGATGCGGCCTATGCGGCGATGGTCACATCGATCCGCGATCTAGAGGCGGCGGGCGAGATCATCCTGAAGCAAGAGGCAGAGGGCGGGGCCGACGCCGAGTGAGGCACGGCTTGCGGGGGACGGATGGGCAGGCTAGGCCTGTGGCATGGACGCGCCGATCTTGCAGGACCGATTGCCCTTTGCGCCGTGGATGGACCCCGCCACCGCGCGCCTGCCCGGCATGCGTCCTTGTGGGGCGGAGGACTGGCTGCGCCGGGACGAGGCCTTTGCCGCCCAGATGGCGCGGCGGGATTGGCTGATCGCGACGCGGATGCCGCTGGTGCATGCGCTGTTGCCCGAGGGGCGGGCGGCGGCGGCAGAGTTGCTGTCGCTGGTGCTAGAGCGGTTGGGGCGCGATGCCGGCTATCGGCTGGAGGCGGGCGCTGTGGTGCGGCCCGACGGGGTGCGCGTGCCGGTGGATGCGCGGATGCCGCTGGTGACGCTGGGGCGGTTGGTGCAGGAGGATCTGTGTCTGCTGCTGCCAGGGCCAGAGGGGCATGTGCTTGTGGGTGCGGTTCTGTGCTTTCCGGCAAACTGGATGCTGTCGCAGAAGATCGGGCGGGCGCTGCCCGGTGTGCATCTGCCGGTGGAGGGCTATGTCGGTGATCTGGAGCGGCGGGTGCAGAGGCTGTTTGATGGGCTGCGGGCGGGGCAAGTGTTGGAGCGGTTCAACGCGCTGGTCTATGACGACCCGGAGTTGCACCAGCCGCGGCCCGAGGGCGAACACCGGCCCTTGCCGGTGGAGGGGCGCTATCTGCGGTCGGAACGGCAATGCCTGAAGCGCCTGCCCGACAGCGGGGCGGTGCTGTTCAGCATCCATACCGTGATCGTGCGGATGGAAAGCCTGACCGAGGCTGAACGGGCGGGGCTTGCGGCGCGCGGGCCCTAAAGCACCGACAGGTCCGGCGAGATGCCGAGCAGGTGGCTGAAGGCCAGTGCGGTGCAGGTCAGCGCCATGACGCGGGCCGAGGAGGTTACGTTGCCGCCCTTGAACAACGAGATGGTCAGCATCGCGGCCCCCATCGGCAGATAGACCATCATCAGCGTGACATCGAGCGTCGAGGCCGCAAGGCGCATGCGGATGTTTTCGGATGGAGTTGCTTCATCTTGTGCATGAAGATTGGTGCTTATGCGTCTGATATCGCGTATGTTCTGCGGTGCGATGTCTGGTTGGCTGTTCGCCGGTTTCGGCACCGCCGTTGCCGGATGCGTGGCTGCGCGGGCGCGTTCGGCCTTGGCCGCGCGGATGGCGAGTGCCTTTTCAACGAAAGAGACGGGCATGTCGTTTTCGGTTTCGGGGAAGGCACGGATCGCCTTGGCCGGGGCAGAGCGTCGGGCGAACGGCAGGGGGGACGTGCCGCCCGACAGGTCGGGCAGGCGGGCGAAGAGGTCGTCCACCAGATCGGCGGTCACGGGCCCTGCGACCTGATGCCAAAGCGTGTCACGCGGGGCGAAGCGGTCGCGCAGGCGGTCGGCGATGCGGTGGCAGAGGTCGTCGTAGCGGCGGCGGTCCTGCGGCCTCTGGCGGTGGCCGGGACCGGGGCCGACAGACAGCATGAGGCTGGGCGGAAGGCCGGGGAGGGTGTCGCCGGAATAGGACAGGGTGAAGCGCAGGCCGTCCAGATCAAGGAAGACGAGGTCGTCGCAATCCCAGATGATCGACCGGCCCCCTGCGCCTGAACGGCCGAGGGCGGCGTCGAGTTCGCGGACGAGGACCGGCAGGTTGAGCGCGGGATCACGATCGAAGACGAATTGCGCGATCGTGCTGTCGTCGAATGCCATGTCTTGCCCCCTTTCCGTGTTGGGTCACACAACCTCAAGATGATGGTTAATTGTGCCCATTTTCGGATCGGTTTGTGGATTTCGGCGGATATTGTGGGGGCCGTCGCCGCATTTCTGCCCCGGTTGGGTGGGTTCGGCGGATTTTCCCTGAGCGGCGGTGGTAGCGTCGCAGCGGTGATCGGTCGTCAGAGAAACGCGGCCGGAACCGCCTTGAGCAGGGCGCTGGCCGTTCCCACGACCGCGACGGCGCGCGAGGTGAGGCGGAGGTCTTCACCCCGGACAAGGGTGATCGCGCTGACCACGATCCCGACGGGCAGCGCGGTGATGATGAGGGCCGCGTTGAGCGCCTGTACCGTGAGGCGTTCGGTCAGCGCGGGTTTCGGCGGGACGGGCGGCGCGTTCGGATTGGGATCGTAGAGCGCGGCGCGCACGTCTTGCAGGCGGTCGCGCAGGCTGTCGTGGATCGGGGTGTCGGCCGGACGGTGGCGGGCGATGTCGGCGGCGGTCAGATGGCGGACGCGACGACCGCCGGTCTGCTGGGCGGTGGTATCGGAGGGGGCGGGGACGGAGGGGCGCGGCGGTTCGGGGTCGTCGTACCAGAGGTTGCGTTCGGCGTCCGAGAGCCGGGACTCATGCGCGGCGAGCAGGGCGCGGGCGCGGGCGCGGCTGCGCAGGAGGCGGGGGTCGGTCAGCTGCTCTTCGTCGTCAAAGATGCCTTCGAAGATGTTGGGGACCGGCAGGGCGATGGCGGGCGCATCCTCGGCGCTGCGCGAGGCGGTGAAGCGGAGGGGGCGGCGGGGGGTGACGGTGCGGGCGTCGGCGCCGGGCGGTGTGCTGGTGGCGTTGGCTGAGGGGGCGTCAACGATGCGGGCCGCCCCGTCGAGGAGGAGGGGGGCGGGGTCAAGGGGGCAGCCCGGCGCGGGGGGCGCGTGCGGGTCCGGCTGGTAAGTGGCGTCGGTGTCGAGCATGGCAGCAGCCCTTTGTTCGAGGGCACCGAAACATCGAAACGTGACCAGAATTTGTTCTTTCCGTGGAAGCTGACGCGAAGATTCCAGCAATTGTTGAGGGTATGTATTCATAGGTATGGCAGGATCGGACGGCA
This sequence comes from Pseudomonadota bacterium, assembly GCA_039798885.1. GTDB lineage: Bacteria > Pseudomonadota > Alphaproteobacteria > Rhodobacterales > Rhodobacteraceae > Paragemmobacter. The sequence goes on from JBDKFE010000031.1 coordinate 8,595, forward strand.
GGGCGGCACCAATTGGCGCGCTGTGCCATGTTTTGGAAACGATCCTTAATGATGGCTGCCCGGGATCGGCCCGGTGGAAACGAAAAGGGCCGCCCGGTGGGCGGCCCTGTCCTGTCTGCGATCCGGGTGGATCAGCAGGAATAATACATCAGGTATTCCACCGGATGCGGGGTGTGTTCGAAGGCGTAGACCTCTTCCCACTTCAGCGCGATGTAGCCTTCGAGCTGATCTTTGGTGAAGACGTCGCCTGCGAGCAGGAAGTCGTGGTCCTTTTCCAGTTCCTCCAGCGCCTCGCGGAGCGAGCCGCAGACGGTGGGGATGGCGGCCAGTTCTTCCGGCGGCAGATCGTAGAGGTCCTTGTCCGAGGCCGGACCCGGGTCGATCTTGTTCTTGATGCCGTCAAGGCCGGCCATCAGAAGCGCGGCGAAGGCCAGATAGGGGTTGGCCGACGGATCGGGGAAGCGGGCTTCCACACGCTTGGCTTTCGGCGATTCCGTCCACGGAATACGGACGCAGCCCGAGCGGTTGCGGGCGGAATAGGCGCGCAGAACCGGGGCTTCGAAGCCGGGGATCAGGCGCTTGTAGGAGTTGGTGGACGGGTTGGTGATCGCGTTCAGGGCCTTGGCGTGCTTGAGGATGCCGCCGATGAAGTAGAGCGCTTCCTGCGACAGGTCGGCATATTTGTCGCCCGCGAAGAGCGGCTTGCCGTCCTTCCAGATCGACATGTTGACATGCATCCCCGAGCCGTTGTCGCCCTTCATGGGCTTGGGCATGAAGGTCACGGTCTTGCCATAGGCGGCCGCGACGTTGTGGATGACGTACTTGTATTTCTGGATGTTGTCGGCCTGCTGCACCAGCCCGCCGAAGATCATGCCCAGTTCGTGCTGGCAGGTCGCAACTTCGTGGTGGTGCTTGTCGACCTTGATGCCCATCCGCTTCATGGTGGAGAGCATCTCGCCGCGCAGGTCCTGCGCTTCGTCGATCGGGTTCACCGGGAAGTAGCCGCCCTTGTAGTTGGCGCGGTGGGCGAGGTTGCCGCCTTCCATGACGGTGTCCATGTTCCAAGCCGCCGCTTCGGCGTCGATCTGGTAGGACACCTTGTTCGGCGCGACCGAGTAGCGGACGTCGTCGAAGATGAAGAATTCGGCTTCGGGCCCGAAATAGGCGGCGTCACCAACGCCCGACGCCTTGAGGTAGGCTTCGGCCTTGAAGGCGGTGCCGCGCGGGTCGCGGGAATAGGCCTCGCCCGTGTCGGGTTCGACGACGTTGCAATGCACGCACATCGTCTTTTCCGCATAGAACGGGTCGATATAGACCGAAGAGGCATCGGGGATGAGCTTCATGTCGGACTGGTCGATCGACTTCCAGCCGGCGATGGACGAGCCGTCGAACATGAAGCCTTCTTCGAAGAAGTCCTCGTCCACGAGGTCTGCCACGAGGGTGACGTGCTGAAGCTTGCCCTTGGGGTCAGTGAAGCGGATGTCGACGTATTCGACTTCCTCGTCCTTCATCAGCTTCAGAGCATTCTTTACTGCGCTCATCATGATGCCTTTCGGTTTGGGTGTTTCAGTATCCGGGCCGTCCGTGGGGGCGTCCGGTGTTCATTCAGACCGCGCCCTTAGACGGCGTCGTCGCCGGTTTCGCCGGTGCGGATGCGGATGGCCTGTTCGACGGAGGAGACGAAGATCTTGCCATCGCCGATCTTGTCGGTGCGGGCGGCAGAGATGATCGCTTCGATCGCGGTGTCGACCATGTCGTCGGTGAGGACGACCTCGATCTTCACCTTGGGCAGGAAGTCCACGACATATTCGGCGCCGCGGTAGAGTTCGGTATGGCCTTTCTGGCGGCCGAAGCCTTTGACTTCCGTCACGGAGAGACCTTGAATGCCGGCTTCCTGAAGGGCTTCCTTCACCTCGTCCAGCTTGAACGGCTTGATGATCGCCTCGATCTTTTTCATGGCCGACTCTCCCCCCGGGAACCTTGTCTTTGGCGGTATGATCATTTCTGTTTGGGAGGAACAATCGCCCTTCCGACCTGTTTGGCGGTTAAGCGGTGGTTTCGAAGGGGTGTGATTAAAATTTGTGCAAAGCGTCTGTTTGGTGGGCGGTTTGCGAACGGATTGGGCGGTGGGATGGCCGGACTGCTGACTTCTGCACAAATGCGCGCCGTCGAGGCGGAGGCGATGGCGTCTGGCCGCGTGACCGGGCTGGAATTGATGGAGCGGGCCGGGCGGGGGGTGGTGGAGGCGATCTTTGAGGAATGGCCGGAATTGCGGGCGGGGACGTTTCGGGCGGCGGTGCTGTGTGGGCCCGGAAACAACGGCGGCGACGGGTTCGTGGTGGCGCGGCTGTTGAAGGAGTGGGGGTGGGAGGTGACGGTGTTCCTCTACGGCGACCCCGAACGGATGCCGCCGGATGCGCGGGTGAATTATGAGCGGTGGTTGGGGATGGGTGAGGTGGCGGGCTTGTCCGAGTTGTGCCAAGGCGACCCGGAGCGTGCCGATTTCATGCCCCGATTGGTTGTCGATGCGCTGTTCGGCACGGGACTGACACGGCCACTGGAGGCCAAGCTGTTGCAGGGTCAATTGTGGCTGTCCTATTGGCGTGACATGTTCGGTGGTTTGGTGCCTTGGGTGGCGGTCGACGTGCCCTCGGGGCTTTGTGCTGACAGCGGGCGAAACCTGGGCTGTCGTTTGCCCTGTGATCTGACGGTGACTTTTCATGCACGCAAGGCGGGGCATCTGCTGGCGGACGGACCGCGTCTGTGCGGAGCGGTGCGGGTGGTCGGCATCGGGCTGGACGCGGCTGATCGGGGTGACCTTTGCGAGGTCGGCTCCCCGCTGCTGTGGCTGGGAAAGGGCGAGGGGCACAAGTTCTCACACGGGCATGCCTTCATCCTTGCCGGCCCCTCGGGTCGTGGCGGCGCGGCGCGGCTGGCGGCGCGGGGGGCGCTGCGGATCGGGGCGGGGGTGGTGACGGTGGGGTGTCCGGTCGAGGCGTTGGTGGAGAACGCGGCGCGGTTGGATGCGGTGATGTTGCGGGTGGTGGAGGATGGGGCGGGATTGGAAGCCGTGCTGGATTATGGGCGGATCGGGGTGGTCTGTCTGGGGCCGGGGCTGGGGACGGGGGCACGGGAGGTTGGGTTGGTTCGCACGGCCTTGGAGCGGCGGGGTGAACCCCGCCCTACGGTTTTGGATGCGGATGCCTTGACGTTGCTCTCGCGGGAGGCGGGGTTGTTCGGGGCGCTGCATGAGGGGTGCGTGCTGACGCCCCATGCGGGGGAGTTCGTGCGGCTGTTTCCGGATATTGCGGCGAAGTTGGACGCTCCGGCGGTGATGGGGCCTGCCTATTCCAAGGTGGATGCGACGCGCGAGGCCGCCGCGCGGGCGGGGTGTGTGGTGCTGTTCAAGGGGGCGGATACGGTGATCGCGGCGCCGGATGGGCGCTGTGCGGTGAATTCGGCGCATTACGAGCGGGCGGCGCCTTGGTTGGCGACCGCCGGGTCCGGGGATGTGCTGGCGGGGTTCATCGCGGGGCTTTTGGCGCGGGGGTTTGCGCCTTTTGATGCGGCCTGCACGGGGGCTTGGCTGCATGTGGAGGCCGCGCGGGAATTCGGGCCGGGGTTGATTGCGGAGGACCTGCCCGAGATGCTGCCTGCGGTGTTCCGGCGGTTGGGGGTGTGACGGGCGATTTCTGGCGCGAGACAATCGCGGCGGAATTTGACGCAAATTCCGCTTGGGGCGCGGTGGCGCGGGTCCGTTTCCTGCGTGAGGAAACGGCACGAAATCTGCGTCAGATTTCGGGGGCATTTTCCTCTCGCATCCCCCTTGGGGCTTTGCTAGAAGGGCGCGGAATTTTCAGGGCGCGTGCGGGCCGGACCTGAGGGGACGGACGGGCGCGCTTTGGGCAGTTTGCGGGCGTGGCGGAATTGGCAGACGCACCGGATTTAGGTTCCGGCGCCTTACGGCGTGGGGGTTCAAGTCCCTTCGCCCGCACCAGGGATGAGATGAGAAGGACGAAAGCATGCAGGTCACCGAGACCCTGAACGAAGGTCTGAAGCGCGCCTACACCATCACGGTGACGGCCGCCGAACTGGACGCGAAGGTTCAGGAAAAGCTGGTCGAGGCGCAGCCCGAGATCGAGATGAAGGGCTTCCGCAAGGGCAAAGTGCCGCTGGCGATCCTGAAAAAGCAGTTCGGTCAGCGCCTGCTGGGCGACGCGATGCAGGACGCCATCGACGGCGCGATGAAGGACCATTTCGACAAGACCGGCGACCGCCCTGCGCTGCAGCCCGAAGTGAAGATGGTGGACGGCGAGACTTGGTCCGAAGGCAAGGATGTCGTGGTCGAGATGTCCTATGACGCGCTGCCGCCGATCCCGGAACTGGATGCGTCCAAGATCAGCATCGAGAAGCTGGTCGTGAAGGCGTCGGACGCGGATGTCGAAGAGGCGCTGAAGAACCTCGCCTCGACCGCGCAGTCCTTCGAGGACCGCAAGAAGGGCGCGAAGGCCAAGGATGGCGACCAGATCGTGATCGACTTCAAGGGGTCGGTCGACGGGGAGCTGTTCGAGGGCGGTTCGGCGGAGGATTATCCGCTGGTGCTGGGGTCGAAGTCCTTTATCCCGGGCTTTGAGGATCAGCTGGTCGGTGCCAAGGTCGGCGAAGAGGTTTCGGTCAACGTGACCTTCCCGGCCGAATACGGTGCCAAGCATCTGGCCGGGAAGGCCGCCGTCTTTGCCTGCACGGTCAAGGCCGTGAAGGAGCCGAAGGCCGCCGAGATCGACGATGAGCTGGCCAAGAAGTTCGGGGCGGAAGACCTTGCCGCGCTGAAGGGCCAGATCGCCGAGCGTCTGGAGTCGGAATACAAGGGCGCGTCGCGCGCGGTGATGAAGCGGGCGCTGCTGGATCAGCTGGACGCGCTGGTGAAGTTCGACCTTCCCGCCCGTCTGGTCGAGGCCGAGGCCGCGCAGATCGCGCATCAGCTGTGGCATGAGGAAAACCCGCATGAGCATGGCCACAACCACGGCAACATCGAGCCGACGGACGAGCACAAGACGCTGGCCGAGCGCCGCGTGCGTCTGGGCCTGCTGCTGGCCGAAGTGGGCCGCAAGGCCGAGGTGACGGTCACGGATGCCGAGATGACGCAGGCCGTGCTGGCGCAGGCCCGCAACTATCCGGGGCAAGAGCGCGCCTATTTCGAGTTCGTCCAGAAGAACCAGCAGGTGCAGCAGCAGCTGCGCGCGCCGATCTTCGAGGACAAAGTCGTGGACCACATCGTGGCCGGGGCCAAGGTGACCGAGACGGAAGTCGGCAAGGACGTCCTTCAGAAGGCCATCGAATCGCTGGACGAAATGTGATAGTAACGGGCTGGGAGGTGGTCCCGGCCCTTGCGTGACAGACAGGCGCGCGGGTCGATTGGCCCGCGCGCCTTTGTTTTTGGGTGTGCGGCTTTGGGGCCGTTCCGATGAGGCAGTGTAACGAGAAAAAAACGCAAGGCAGGTAACGAGTGGGACGGTTAGAGGTAAAGGCCAGTGGCAGGGCCGGGGTCGCTGCACATGGTCAGTCGACGGATATGGAGCAGGGCCCGGTATGGCGGATGCCCATTCCGCCGCAGAGGGTGGATCGGCTGGTGCCTTTCATCCCCTTGCGTCAGAGGGCGCCGGTCGTCCTGCTGGCGATCCCGCGCTGTGGCGCGGGAAGCGTCGCGCGGTTTCTGGAGCGGATCTACGGCACGGATGGGGTAACCCGCAATGTCGGGATGATGACCGACGCCATTTTCGCGCGGCGGACGTCACCGGTGCAGTCGGACTGTTTGGTGGCGGACTTGCCGTTGGTGCGGTGGTTGCATTTCGCCGGGGCGTCCGATTACCTGCGCGTGACGGTGTTGCGCAGCCCATGGGCGCGGCTGGTGTCGCATATCAACCATCTGGCCGAAATCGGACCCGATGAGGCCGCGACGCTTGGATCATCCCAGCGGGCCTTGGCCGAAGAGGTTATGCGGACGGATTTCACGTCGCGCGCGGGGGTGGAGCGGTTCTTCAACCGGCTGCGTCTGATCGATGTCAGCTTTGACAACATTCAGGTGCGGATGCTGGTTACGGGGACGATGTCGGCGCTGGTCAAGCAGGTCACCCCGCGCGACGTGGACGTGGCGCTGCGCGAGTTGGAACGGTTCGCAGTGGTGGGCTTTTGCGAAGAGCAGTTGGACATGCAGCGCGCGGTGTTGCGCGTGACGGGGGCCAAGGTCCCGGTGGGGGCCGTGTTCGAAGGGGCGGCGAAGGGATCGGCCCTGTCTGTGCGCAATACGGTCGCGCGGGAGGTTCTGGCACCGCTTTATGAACTGGATCAGGAGCTTTATGCCAAGGCGCGGGTGCTGATGGTGGCGCGTCAGGGCTGACGCCCTTCGCGCCAGAGGATGTAGAGGCCTGCGCCGATGATGATGGCGATGCCGGTCCAGTCCGGCAGGGTGGGCCATTGCTGCCAGAAGGCCCAGCCGTAGATCACCGACCAGAGGAGGCCGGTATATTCGAAGGGCGTGACGACCGAGGCTTCGCCGATGCGGTAGGCCTGTGTCAGTAGGGTAAGGCCGATTGCCGCGATGACGCCACAGGCCATCATCAGCGTCAGGTCAAAGGGCGTGGGCGTGACCCAGCCGCGCAGCAGGAAGGCGAGCGACGGGTGGGTTTCCTGCGCGAACCCCCCAGAGCCGAGCACGGCCGACATGGCAAGGGCGGCGGCGAGGAAGACGGCATTGCCCCAGAAGGCGAGGGCGGAGGCGGATTGCGTGGTCCCAAGGCGGCGGGCCCCGATCATCGAGATGGCATAGGCAAGGCCCGACAGGACCGGGAGAATGGCCGCCCATTCAAAGAGGTCGCCGCCGGGGCGGACCATGATCAGCACGCCCGCAAAGCCTGACACAAGGGCGATCCAGCGGCGGGGGCCCACCTTTTCTGACAGGAAGAAGACCGACAGGATCGTGATAAAGAGGGGGGCGGAGAAGTAGAGGGCGACGGTGGTCGCCATCGGCAGGGCGGCGAGGGCGAGGTAATAGGCGGTATAGGCCACGAACATGACCACGCCGCGCCAGATCATCGCGCGGGTCGCGGGGGTGAAGAGGCTACGCAGCCCGCCGTCAAAATGGACCAGCAGCAGGAGAAAGGGGATCGCCGTCAGCGAGCGCAGGACCATGGCCTGATGCAGGGGATAGCCGCCTGAGAGAAGTTTCAGGATCAGGTCCTGCACGGAGAAAACCGCGACCCCGGCGATCAGGAAGGCGACGCCAGCGGCGTTGCGGCGGGGAAGGGGGTGGGTGGTGGTCATTGCGGCTCCTGTCGGGCGGGAGGCTAGGGGAGCGGGCGGGGTGTGGCTTCCTTGGGGGCGACATTGCGTGTCGCGGGCGGCTGTCAGAGGGCGGCGCGGAGGGCGGCGGTTTCGGGCAGGCGGTCAAGGCTGGCATCCAGCCGGGTTTGCCAGTTGGGGCCACGGGCGCGGGCGTCTTCCCACGCGGCGCGCAGGTCTTCGGGGCGGTCCTTGGACAGGATGCGGATGAGGAAGGCCGCCTGCGCGCGGTCCTTGCGGGATTTGATCTGGTCGGGGCCATCCCGGCGGCGGTCGGCGACGATGAGTTTGTGGATGGCAAAGCGTTCGGGGCGCGGGATCTGGATCACCACGCCAGAGCGGTAGAGGGCGGCGGCCTTGATCGGTTCGGCGATAAGGTAGTTGAGGTCCTGCAGCGACCGGGCCGAAACGCCAAGGGCGGGGAGGTCGCGGATGTCTTCCTCGGGGCGGAAGGAGGGGGTGAGGAATTCGATCAGGCTGTCGGAGCTGGTCTGCTTCCACCGCCAGACGGCGCTGCCGTCCAGTGTGGGGTACGGGGGCGAAGGACAGGTCGCGGAAGGTGTCGGCGAGGGGGGCTTCGACATGATCGTTGAGGGCGAGGGAGAGGCGTTCGCATTGCGCGATGTCGAGGTCGTCGGTCTGGGCGGCCTGATCGAAGAGACTCGCGATGCCGAGTTCGCCTTCGTACTGGCGGAAGGCATGGGTGCCGACGAGGTTGCCGCCAAGGCGGAAGACGCGGGTGCGGGCCATGGCGTTGAGGAATGCGCCAGTGGTGCGGTCGGGCGAGAGGAAGCCTTCGGCGCGGAGGATGCGGATCAGGCGGCTGCGATGGGCGGCGCGGTCGCTGCGCGTGGCGGCAAGGTCGCGGGCGCGGGCGACGAGGGCGGCGGTTTCGGGCGTATCCTCGCCAATATAGCGTTTGCGGACGGTGGTGCCGATGCGGATCGTTTCGTACCAGTCGGCCCGGTTGCCGCGCCGTTCGAGGAAGGGCGCGCCGGAGATTTGCGCCACCTCATCCTCGCGCAGAAGGCGGAGGAGGTCGGTATGGGCGGCGATGGCGGTGCGGCTGTGAGCGCGCATGTGGACTACGAAAGTCAAAAATGTAGTCCACCATGTCCAACAAACGGAGTCGATTGTTGGACATGAGCGCCCCGCCGTATGACGGCACAAAGAAAAACCGCGCGGGGTTGCCCCCGCGCGGTGTGTTTCGTGGCCCTGAGGCCGTCGCTTAGGCGTCTTCGGATGCGGCCGAGCCGATATCGTCGAAGAGTTCAGCGATTTCGAAGTCAGCGGCGGCTTCGGCTTCGGCGGCGAGTTCCTGAATGGACTTGCCGGAGGCCTGCAGTTCCGCTTCTTCTGCCGAGCGCGCCACGTTGATCGTGATGCGGACGGTCACTTCGGGGTGCAGAACAACCGAAACCGAGTGCAGGCCAAGGTCCTTGATCGGGCGATCGAGGACGACCTGTGCGCGGTTCACGGTGAAGCCCGCCTCGGTTGCGGCATCGGCGGCGTCACGGGTGGTGACGGAGCCATAGAGCGCGCCCGAGTCGGAGGCGGAGCGAATCACCACGAAGGTCTGACCGTCGAGCTTGGTGGCGACGGCATCGGCTTCCTTCTTCGTCTCGAGGTTCTGCGCCTCGAGCTGGGCCTTCTTGGCCTCGAAGGATTTGATGTTCGCCTCGTTGGCGCGGAGCGCCTTGCCCTGCGGCAGGAGGTAGTTGCGGGCGTAGCCGTCCTTGACGTTCACGACTTCGCCCATCTGGCCAAGCTTGGCCACGCGCTGAAGGAGGATAACTTGCATGTCGGTCGCTCCTTACTTCACGGCGTAGGGGAGCAGGGCGAGGAAGCGGGCGCGCTTGATCGCTTGCGCCAGTTCACGCTGCTTCTTTGCCGAGACGGCGGTGATGCGGGACGGGACGATCTTGCCACGCTCGGAAATGTAGCGCTGCAGGAGACGGACGTCCTTGTAGTCGATCGCAGGAGCATTGTCGCCCGAGAAGGGGCAGACCTTGCGGCGGCGGAAAAACGGTTTGTTCGCCATGGTTTATGGTCCTTTCCTTGGCCGGATCAACGACGCGACGGGGCGCGTTCGGGACGGTCGCCGAAGCTGCGCTCGCGGCGTTCGCCACCGCCGAAGCCGCCTTCGGGACGGTCGCCACGGTCGCCACGCTCACGCTCGTCGCGCTTTTGCATCTGGACCGACGGGCCTTCGCCGTGCTTGTCGACCTTGATGGTCAGCACGCGCATCACGTCGTCATGCAGGCGCATCAGGCGTTCCATTTCCTGCACGGCAGCCGAGGGGGCGTCCGATTTCAGGAAGGCGTAGTGGCCCTTGCGGTTCTTGTTGATCTTGTAGGCCATCGTCTTGACCCCCCAGTACTCGGATTCGACGACCTTGCCGCCGTTATCCGCGAGAACCGTGGAGAAGTGTTCGATGAGGCCTTCGGCCTGCGCGTTGGAAAGGTCCTGACGCGCGATGAAGACATGCTCGTAAAGAGCCATGTGCACTCCAGTTCTGACAGGGCGCATTTCATAGGACGGGCGTTCGGCCTTTCCGCGGCCCGTCCACGAGAGGCTGCGCCGGTTCGTGATACTGCGGAAAGGATGCGGCCTTATACAGAAAGGGCGCGGGAGTGCAAGGGTTTGGCGGGAGGGCGATTTCTGGCGCAGAAATCGCGCCGAAATCTGGCGCAGATTTCGGTTGGCCGCCGGGGGGGGCGGAAATCCTGCGTCAGGATTTCCTGCGATTGTCTCGCGTCAGAAATCGCCTCAGCGGGCCGAGGCGGGCAGGCCGAAGAGGCGGTCGAAGGCCCAAGTGAAGGCCCATGTGTAGACGAGGAAGGCCACGATCAGCACGCCTTCATAGGCGAGGGCGGTGAGGAGGGAGACGTCGAACCACCATGCGGTAAGGGGAAGGAGCATGAGGACCAGCCCCGCCTCGAACAGCAGCGCATGGGCGGTGCGGCGGGCGAGGCTGCGGCCACGGGTGGTCTGGCGGGACTCCCACGCCTCGAACAGGGCGTTGAAGGCGAGGTTCCAGAGCATGGCGACGGTGGAGGCGAGGACGGAGAAGGCGAGCGATCCGCCCGCCGTGGTGTCGGCCATGAGCAGCAGGAGGGCGGTGGACATCAGCACGCCGCCCGCCTCGAACGTGGTGGCGTAGAGGATGCGGCGGAGGGTGGGGCGGTCGTGCAGGGCCATGGGCGGGGGTATGCCCGTCCTGCACGCCGCCCGCAAGGCGGGGCTAGACGCGATAGGCCAGACGCAGGCCGCCCCAGTGCCGCCCGTCCACGATGATGGGGGCCGAGACGTCCTTCATCAGGGCGAATTGCCCGCCGCCCATGTCGCGGCGGTAGGATTGCAGCAGGAAAGGCGTGGTGCTGCGCCCGGCGGCGAGGCCCACGCGATCGGCGAAGATGCGGCGGTTGCGGCAGTTGGCGGCGTTCCAGTCGGGCTGCCCCGGTCGCTGGGGGTGCGAGAAGATCCGGTTGTGGGTGGGCAGATAGCCGTTCACGTCCACCGCTGCGCAGAAGACGATGCGTGGCGAGAAGGCAAGGAGCGGTTCCTGAATCTGCGGAAGAAGGCGGTCGCAGAGTGCGGTGAAGGGGGCGATCAGTTGCTGCGGATCGGTGCCCTGAATGGGTGCGTAGCGGTGGTCGAAGAGGGTGGCGCGGGTGATCTGTCCGGTGGCCAAGGCGTCCGAGAAGGCGGCGGAGATATCGGCGGCGGCCTTGCACGCGGCGTCGATGAAGGGCGTGTCGATGGTTTCCACACCCAGTCTTGCCGTGGCCGAGACGATGCGTTCGCTGGCCCCCAGCAAATCGGACAGGCGGGTGCGGGCGGCGTTCAGGTGGGTGGCGGCATGGCCCACGCCCGATTCGATGCCGGAAATGCCTTGACGGGTCGCCTCGACCTCGCGCGCGGTGTCTTCGGTGCGGGCGTTGATTTCGTCCTGGCGGCTGATGATGGTGCGGACGGCGGTGTCGATTTCCGACATCACCTCGGCAATCGCGCCGGTCTCGCGGCGGAGGCCGCTTGCGCGGGTTGCCGCGCTGCGGCCTTCTTGTGCAAGCGCGGTGATTTCATCGCCAAGCCGAGAGAGGCTGTCGCCGATGCGGGTGGTCGCCTCTTGGGTGCGGGCGGAGAGCTGCTTGACCTCTTGCGCGACGACCATGAAGCCGCGACCGGCGGCCCCGGCGCGCGCGGCCTCGATCGAGGCATTGAGGGCGAGGAGGTTCGTGGTGCGGGCGATGGCGTCGATTTCCGTGGCGGCGCGGGCCACGAGGGAGAGGGTGGTGGTCAACGCTTCGACCCGGCTGCCCAGATGTGCGGCCTGATCGGCGAGGGTGCCGACATGGTCGAGCGCGAGGGCGATGCGCGCTTCGCCCTTGGCGACGGTTTCACCGGCGCGGGCCGTGGCTTCGAGTGCGGTGCCGGCGGCGGCGCGGACCGCGTCATTGCCCGAGGAAAGGGCATCGGACAGGTCGTGCAGCGTGGCAAGGGTCGCGACCTGCCGGGACATCAGGGTTCCCACATCCTCGATCGCGCCGGAGGCATCGGCGAGGGAGACGGACAGGTTGCCCACTTCGGCGGCGATGTCGCGGATGGCGGCAGTGTCGGCCCCGTCCCCGGGGGGCGGTGGGTGGGGTGCGGCGGACTCCAGCATGTCCTTCATGGGTAACCTTTCGCCTGATGTGCGTGCAGTATGCAGCAGGAGGATTGCTGAACTGCAAACGGCTGGCGGTCCGGAAATGTGAGGGCTGGGCGCATGATTGCGCCGGGGCGCGGCTTTGCGCTATGCGGGGCGGCAAGGGGCGCGGCGGGCGCCGGGGTTTGATCGGGAGGATGGGCATGAGCCGGGCATTCGTATTTCCGGGACAGGGGGCGCAGGCGATCGGCATGGGCCGCGCGCTGGCCGAGGCCTATCCGGCGGCGAAAGCTGTGTTCGACGAGGTGGACGCGGCGCTGGGCGAAAAGCTGTCGGCGCTGATCTGGGAGGGCGATATCGCGGAGCTGACGCTGACGCAGAACGCGCAGCCCGCGCTGATGGCGACGTCGCTGGCGGCGCTGCGGGCGCTGGAGGCGGAGGGGATTTCGGTCGCCTCGCACGCGGCCTTTGTCGCGGGGCATTCGCTGGGGGAATATTCGGCGCTGACGGCGGCGGGGGCGATCAGCGTATCGGATGCGGCGCGTCTGTTGCGCGTGCGGGGCCGTGCGATGCAGGAGGCGGTGCCGGTGGGCGTGGGGGCGATGGCCGCGCTGCTGGGGCTGGATTTCGAGGCGGCGGTGGCCGTGGCCACGGAGGCGGCGCAGGGCGAGGTCTGTCAGGCGGCCAATGACAATGACCCCGCGCAGGTGGTGGTTTCGGGCCACAAGGCGGCGGTGGAGCGGGCGGTGGAGATCGCCAAGGCGAAGGGTGCCAAGCGGGCGCTGCTTTTGCCGGTGAGCGCGCCGTTCCATTGCGCGCTGATGCAGCCCGCCGCGCGGGTGATGGCCGAGGCCTTGGCCGCCGTGGTGATCGAGACGCCGGTGGTGCCGGTCGTGGTGAATGTGCGGGCCGAGGCGGTGACGGAGCCTGACCGCATCCGCGACCTGCTGGTCGCGCAGGTGACGGGGTCGGTGCGCTGGCGCGAGTCGGTGCTGTGGATGGAAGGTGCGGGCGTCACCGAGTTCTGGGAGATCGGCGCGGGCAAGGCGCTGTCGGGCATGGTGAAGCGGATCGTGTCGGGCGAGGTGGTGACGCGGGCGGTTTCGACGCCAGAGGATGTGCTGGCGGCGAAGGGCTGAACCGGGGGTGAAGCGGAGCGGCGTGCCGCCGCAAGCTTTTCCTCTCGCCTTCGCTTGCGCTCCGGCTCGGGTCTGGGGGGCATTCTGCCCCCGTCGCCGCGGGGCGGCGACTCCCCCTGAGGATATTTGGGGACGGAAAATGACGGAAGACTTTGTCGAGGTTGACGGGTTCGGGCGGTTGCCTTGCTGTGCCTATGGGTCGGAGGGAGTGCAGGAGCGGCTGGCGGCGCTGGTGATCGCGGGGCGCAAGTGGGCGACGGTCTGGGATGGGCGGGAGGGGAATCCGACGGCGCCGGGGATGCTTTGGGCCGTGATGGTGGCGGGGCGCGCGGTGGCGGTGATCGAGACGGTCACGGTCGGGCGGCGGCGGTTCTGCGACATCGACGTGGAGTTTGCGGCAGTGGAGGGCGAGGGGGATGGGTCGCTGGCCTTTTGGCGGGCGGCGCATGAGGAGTATTTCCGCAAGGCGGGTGGGTTCGACCCGCAGATGTGGCTGTGGTGCGAGGGGTTCCGGCTGGTGGCGGTGCTGGATCGGGCCTTGGAGGCGGCGGCGGCGGGGCATGTGGCGGCAGAGGAGGCGGAGGCTGCCGCCTATCTGGCCGGGCGCGGCTGAGCGGGTGGCGCGGCGGGCGGGATGCTGCTAGGACAGCGCGCGGGTTTCTACCAAGGGAGCATGGGATGTTCGATCTGACGGGCAAGGCGGCGCTGGTGACGGGGGCTTCGGGCGGGATCGGGGCCGAGATCGCGCGGGCGCTGCATGCGGCGGGGGCGACGGTCGGGCTGTCGGGGACGCGGGTGGAGCCGCTGGAGGCGCTGGCGGCGGAACTGGGCGGGCGGGCGCATGTGCTGCCCTGTAACCTGTCGGTGGCGGAAGAGGTTGAGGGGCTGGTGAAGCGCGCGGCCGAGGCGATGGGGGCGGTGGACATCCTTGTCAACAATGCCGGGATCACGCGGGATGGCCTTGTCATGCGGATGAGCGACGAGGATTGGGCGAGCGTGCTGGATGTGAACCTGACCTCGACCTTCCGGCTGTGCCGGGCGGCGGTGCGGGGGATGATGAAGGCGCGGTGGGGCCGGATCGTCAATATCGGGTCGGTCGTGGGCACCACCGGGAATGGCGGGCAGGTGAATTATGCCGCGTCGAAGGCGGGGCTGCTGGGCCTGTCGAAATCGCTGGCCGCCGAAGTGGCAAGCCGGGGGATCACGGTCAATGTGGTGGCGCCGGGCTTCATCGCCACGGCGATGACGGACAAGCTGAACGACGACCAGAAAGCGCGTATCCTGACCGCTGTTCCGGCGGGGCGGATGGGCGAGCCGGGTGAGATTGCGGCGGCGGTGCTGTATCTGGCGTCGCAGGAGGCGGCCTATGTGACGGGGGCGACCTTGCATGTGAATGGCGGGATGGACATGGTGTGACCTGCCGCCCTGCCACCGCGCGGGGCGTTGCATGGAAAGCGTTTGCCTTGTGCCAATGCGCTTGGTATAGGCGCGGCGAATAGGCTGGGGTGAAACCCGGCCAACCCGTGACCATATGCGGGGAAGGGGCCCTTCGGGGCAGGGACAAAGGACGGGAAACCCCCGCCACGGAAAAGAGGAAGTGACATGAGCGACATCGCTGCACGCGTGAAGAAGATCGTCGTCGAGCATCTGGGCGTCGAAGAAGACAAGGTGACCGAGAATGCCTCGTTCATCGACGATCTGGGCGCGGATTCGCTCGACACCGTGGAACTGGTCATGGCCTTTGAAGAAGAGTTCGGGATCGAGATCCCGGATGACGCGGCCGAGACCATCCAGACCTTCGGCGATGCGGTGAAGTTCATCTCGGAAGCCGCCTGATCCGTTTTCCGGATCGGTGAGGATTGGCGGGCGTCCCCTTGGGGCGCCCGTTTCCTTTTGTGCCGTCGTGAAAGGACGTGCAGAATCGGGCGGCGGGCCGCGATGATCTGGGTGGGATGATTGCGGGAGGCGAAGATGGCGACTTTGGGGGCGATGTTCGGGGCGGAGCGGGTGGAGACCTTCATGGGGTTGCCCGCTTGCCCGGACCTTGGGGCGGTCAAGGGGGGGATCGTGATTCTGGGCGCGGCGGGGTGCACGCCCTATGCGTCGGTCGGGTTCTATTGCGCGGGGGGGCCTGCGGCGATCCGGGCGGCGGGGGCGGCCTATGCGGCCAATCTGGCGCATGTGGATTTCGATCTGGGCGGGCCGATGCTGCCAGAGGGGGTGGTGGCGGTCGATGCCGGGGATATCGAGGTGTCGGAGGAGGATGCCGAGGGGAACCGGGCAGCGATCCGCGCGGCGGTGGGGCAGGTCGTGGCGCAGGGCGGGGTGCCGGTGCTGCTGGGCGGGGATGACTCTTTGCCCATCCCGATGTTGCAGGCGCTGGGGGATCAGGGGCGCCGGGTCGTGATCTTGCAGATTGACGCGCATATCGACTGGCGCGACGCGGTGCAGGGGGAGCGGTGGGGATTGTCTTCGACCATGCGGCGGGCCTCGGAAATGGCGCATGTGGAGCGGATCATCCAAATCGGGCAGCGCGGCATAGGGTCGGCGCGGACGGGTGATCTGCGCGATGCAGTGGCGGCGGGGGTGGCGTTCGTTCCGGCGGGCGAGGTGGCGCGGGCGGGCGTGTGGCGGGCGGTGGACCTGATCCCGGAGGGGGCGGAGGTGGTCATCTGTCTGGATGTGGACGCGCTGGACCCGTCGGTGATGCCTGCGGTGATCGGGCGGACGGCCGGGGGGTTGAGCTATTGGCAGGTGATGGAGCTGATCGGGGCGGTGGCCGAGAAGGGGCGGATCGTGGCCTTTGACATGGTGGAGTTCATGCCGGATCGCGACATCGATGGGATGGGGGCGATGGTGGCGGCGCAGATGCTGGCGGGGGTGATCGGGGTGATTGCGCGGCAGGGCTGAGGTGGTGAGGGGCGGCCAAGGGTGATTTGGCGGAGCACGGGGCCAAGGCCCCGTGCGTTCCTGTCCTCTCGCCTGCGCGCTGGCGCGCTTCGGCTCGGGTCGGGGGCGCTGCCCCCGGAGCGGCGGGGCCGCTCTCCCCCGGGATATTTGGGGACGGAAAATGGGGCTGGTCGCGGCGGGGCATGGCACGCGGCGCGCGGGTCCGGGCCGCCCGTGTTGCACGGGCCTGCCCCCCCGTGTATCACCCGTGCGGAAGCTTTCATTGCGCGGAGGGGCGGAATGCGTCGGGTCGTTGTCACGGGTCTGGGGATGGTCACGCCGCTGGCTTGCGGGGTGGAGGAGACCTGGAGCCGTCTGTTGGCCGGGAAATCCGGGGCGGGGCCGATTACGCGTTTCGATGCGTCCAATGTGGTGACGCAATATGCCTGTGAGATTCCCTTTGGGGATGGCAGCGATGGCACGTTCAACCCGGATGATTGGATGGAACCCAAGGACCGCCGGAAGGTGGATGATTTCATCCTCTATGGCATGGCGGCGGCGGAGCAGGCGGTGCGGGATTCGGGCTGGATGCCCGAGGATGACGAGGGCCGTCTGCGGACGGGCGTGATGATCGGGTCGGGGATCGGGGGGCTGACCTCGATTGCGGAAACCGCCGTGCTGATCAAGGAAAAGGGGCCGAAGCGGGTGTCGCCCTTCTTTATTCCCGGCGCGTTGATCAACCTGATTTCGGGGCAGGTGTCGATCCGCTTTGGATTCAAGGGGCCGAACCATGCGGTCGTCACCGCGTGTTCGACGGGGGCGCATGCCATCGGGGATGCGGCGCGGCTGATCCAGTGGGGGGATGCCGATGTGATGGTGGCGGGCGGGGCGGAAAGCCCGATTTCCGAGATCGGGATCGCCGGGTTCAATGCCTGCAAGGCGCTGTCCACCAAGCGGGCGGATGATCCGACCAAGGCGTCGCGGCCCTATGATGCGGATCGCGACGGGTTCGTCATGGGCGAGGGCGCGGGTGTCGTCGTGCTGGAGGAATATGAGCACGCCAAGGCGCGCGGGGCGAAGATCTATGCCGAAGTGCTGGGCTATGGGCTGTCGGGCGATGCCTATCACATCACCGCGCCGTCCGAGGATGGGGATGGCGGGTTCCGGTCCATGTCGGCCGCGCTGAAGCGGGCGGGGCTGACGCCGGATCAGGTGGATTACATCAACGCCCATGGCACCAGCACGATGGCGGATACCATCGAATTGGGCGCGGTGGAGCGGCTGCTGGGCGATGCGGCGGGGACGGCCACGATGTCGTCGACCAAATCCTCTATCGGGCATTTGCTGGGGGCGGCGGGCGCGGTGGAGGCGATCTTCTGCGTGTTGGCGATCCGCGATCAGGTGGCGCCGCCGACGATCAACCTTGAGACGCCTGCGGTGCAGCCGAAGCTTGACCTTGCGCCGAACAAGGCGGTGAAGCGGAAGATCGATGTGGCCTTGTCCAACTCTTTCGGTTTTGGCGGGACGAATGCGAGCCTCGTGCTGGGCAAGGTGTCCGGCTGATGTGGCGGTCCATCGCCTCGAACGCGTTGACGCTGTTCATCGTGGTGCTGGTGGCGGCGGCGGGCTTGCTGGCATGGGGGCGGGAGCAGTTTTCCGGGCCCGGGCCGTTGGAGCAGGCGATCTGTTTCCGGGTGGAGCGGGGGGATTCGCTGTCCGCTGTCAGCCGCGCGCTGGAGGAGCAGGGGGCGATTTCGGATGCGCGCATCTTCCGGATCGGGGCGGAGTATTCGGGCAAGGCGAATGCGCTGAAGTTCGGGTCCTACCTTGTGGCGCCGGGGGCGAGCATGGCGCAGGTGCTGGAGTCGGTCACGGCGGGGGGACAATCGACCTGCGGGCGCGAGGTGAATTTCCGGATTTCGGTCGCGAGTGCCGAGGTGGTGCTGCGGCAGCTTGATCCGGCGACCAATCGCTATGTGGAGGTGGTGGCCTTTGATCCGGCGGTGGCGGCGGCGCCTGCGGAATATCTGGATGTTGCCGAGGCGGATGACATCCGCTGGCGGGTGACGCTGGCCGAGGGCGTGACGAGCTGGCAGGTGGTGGATGCGCTGAAGCGGGCGGAGTTCCTGACGGGCGAGATTGCCGACGTGCCGCCGGAGGGCAGTCTGTCACCGGACAGCTATGAGGTGGAGCGGGGCGCGGATCGCGCGGGCGTGTTGGCCGAAATGGCGGCGCGGCAGGCGGCGGTGATGGAGGAGCTTTGGGCGCAGCGGGCCGAGGGGCTGCCCTATGACACGCCGGAAGAGGCGATGATCATGGCGTCGATCGTCGAGAAGGAGACGAGCGTGCCCGAGGAGCGGCGGCGGGTGGCGGCGGTCTTTGTCAACCGTTTGCAGCAGGGGATGCGGCTGCAGACGGACCCGACGGTGATCTATGGCGTGACGAAGGGCGAGGGCGTGCTGGGGCGCGGCCTGCGGCAGAGCGAGTTGCGGCGGGAAACGCCGTGGAACACCTATGTCATCGACGGGCTGCCGCCGACACCGATTGCCAATCCGGGGCGGTTGTCCATCGAGGCGGCGTTGAACCCGGAGGAGAGCGATTACCTTTACTTCGTGGCGGATGGCACGGGGGGGCATGCCTTTGCCCGCACGCTGGCCGAGCATAACGAGAATGTCGCGCGCTGGCGCCAGATCGAGCGTGAGCGCGGGCAGGAGGGTGAGGGGGGCGTGCAGGACTGACCGTGCGAAAGGTTAAGGCCCGGTTAATGGGGCGTCCTGCAAGCCATTGACGAAAAACGGTTTTTCGCTTGACCCGGCGGGCGGTCTGGCGTATTGGTTGTGACATGATGGGACAGGTGGGCAAGCGGCGCGGGGGTGACCCCGGGGCCGCTTTTCCTTTTCCGCCGTTCGGGTCTCAGAGGGGCGGGCCGTGGATGCAGGAACAGGATGGGGGCGGAACGCCGCTGACGGGGGCGGGCGTTTTGACCCAAGCCTTGGCCGTGTTCGACCGCGCGGCGGTGGAACTGGGCGAGGCGCTGGATCGGCTGCGGGCCGAGGGCGCCGGGGGCGAGGGATCGGCGCGGGCGCTGCGGGCTGTGCGCGAGTTGCAGATGGCGCTGGCGGTGTGTTTGGATGAGAGGGTGAAAGGTGACAGGCTTCGCAACGAAGTTGCCGGCGTCGTCGGAGAGCGAGCTCTCGACCTCGATGCTGCGCGGGTTGAGATCGGGCGCCGTCTGGCTCGCCTCCGCGACGCCGGAGGTGGTGACTGAGTTCCTGCATGGGCTGAGCGATCAGGCCTTTCTGGCGCTGCCGTGGCTGTTCGAGTTCTGGGCGCTGCCGCATCAGATCGCGCCGGATGGGGCGTGGCGGACATGGGTGATCATGGGCGGGCGCGGCGCGGGCAAGACGCGGGCGGGCGCGGAATGGGTGCGCGCGCAGGTGGAAGGTGCGGGGCCTGCTGATCCGGGGCGGGCGCGGCGCGTGGCGCTGGTGGGCGAGACGGTGGATCAGGTGCGCGAGGTGATGATCTTTGGCGAAAGCGGGATCATGGCCTGCGCGCCGCCGGATCGGCGGCCAATCTGGGAGGCGGGGCGCAAGCGGTTGATTTGGCCGAATGGTGCGGTGGCGCAGGTGATTTCGGCCCATGACCCCGAGAGTTTGCGGGGGCCGCAATTCGACGCGGCTTGGGCGGATGAGTTGGCGAAATGGCCCAAGGCGCAGGAGACGTGGGACATGCTGCAATTCGCGCTGCGGCTGGGGCCGATGCCGCAGGCGGTGGTGACGACGACCCCGCGCAATGTGGCCTGTCTGAAGGCGGTGCTGAAGCATCCTTCCACGGTGGTGAGCCATGCCCCGACCGAGGCGAACCGGGCCAATCTGGCGGCGTCTTTCCTGCACGAGATGGAGGCGCGCTATGGCGGCACGCGGCGCGGGATGGAAGAGTTGGAGGGGCTGCTGGTCGAGGATGCCGAGGGGGCACTTTGGACCCGCGAGATGATCTCGGCGACGGCGGGGGGCGAGGCCGCAGGGCTGTCGCGGGTCGTAGTGGCCGTCGATCCGCCGGGCAGTGCCGGGGCGGGTGCGGATGAATGCGGGATCGTGGTCGTCGGCGCGCGGCTGGAGGGGCCGCCGCAGGACTGGCGGGCGGTCGTGCTGGAGGATGCGTCGGTGCAGGGGCTGGGGGCTGCGGGTTGGGCCGAGGCGGCGGTGGCGGCATTCCGGCGGCATGGCGCGGACCGGATGGTGGCCGAGGCGAATATGGGCGGGGATATGGTGGCGGCGGTGATCCGGCAGCAGGACCCGTTTTTGCCGCTGACGCTGGTCCATGCCAGCAAGGGGAAATTGGCGCGGGCTGAACCCATAGCGGCGCTTTATGAGCAGGGGCGGGTGACGCATCTGGGCGGTCTGGCGCGGCTGGAGGCGCAGATGGCGATGATGACGCGGGGCGGGTTCGTCGGGTCCGGGTCGCCGGATCGGGTGGATGCGCTGGTCTGGGCGTTGACGGAGTTGATGGTGGATCGCGCGGCGGCGTGGCGGCGGCCTCAGGTCCGGGTGCTGTAGGGTCTTGGTCTGGTCGGTCTGGTTGGGCGTGCCGTCCTTGGCGGCGCGGTGAGGGGGCGTGGAATGGTGTTGCGGTTTCTGAAGAAGGCCTCTGAGCCGGTGGTGGAGCGGAAGGCGAGTGCGGCAGGGCGCGTGGCGGTCTGGGGCATGGCGGGGCGGGCGGCGTGGTCGGCGCGCGACGTGGGCAGTCTGACGCGGACGGGGTTCATGGGGAACCCGGTGGGGTTTCGCGCGGTGCGGTTGATCGCCGAGGCGGCGGCGGCTTTGCCCGTGGTCGTGCAG
This sequence comes from Pseudomonadota bacterium, assembly GCA_039798885.1. Classification (GTDB taxonomy): domain Bacteria; phylum Pseudomonadota; class Alphaproteobacteria; order Rhodobacterales; family Rhodobacteraceae; genus Paragemmobacter. Next base: position 29,450 of record JBDKFE010000031.1, read on the forward strand.
GATGCCGAGCGGCGCTATGAGGCGCATCCGATGGGGGCGCTGCTGGCGCGGCCCAATGCGGCGCAGGGGCGGGCGGAGCTGCTGGAGGCGGTGTTCGGGCAGGTGTTGCTGTCGGGGAATGCCTATGTGGAGGCGGTGCCGGGCGAGGGGGCGCTGCCTGCGGAGTTGCACGTGCTGCGGTCGGACCGGGTGTCGGTGGTGCCGGGGGCGGATGGGTGGCCGGTGGCCTTTGACTATACGGTGGGCGGGCGGGTGCATCGCTTTGCGATGGGCGGCGAGGTGGCGCCGGTCTGCCATATCCGCAGCTTTCATCCGCAGGATGACCATTACGGGTTTTCGCCCCTGCAGGCGGCGGCGGTGGCGATCGATGTGCATAACAGCGCGTCGGCTTGGTCCAAGGCGTTGCTGGACAATGCGGCGCGGCCTTCGGGGGCGATTGTCTATCGGGGCGCGGATGGGCAGTCGATGCTGACGCCGGATCAGTATGACCGGCTGGTGGGAGAGATGGAGGCGCATCATCAGGGCGCGCGCAATGCGGGGCGGCCCATGCTGCTGGAAGGCGGGCTGGACTGGAAGCCGATGGGATTTTCGCCCAGTGATATGGAGTTCCAGAAGACCAAGGAGGCGGCGGCGCGGGAAATTGCGACGGCCTTTGGGGTGCCGCCCATGCTGCTGGGCATACCCGGCGATGCGACCTATGCGAATTACGCCGAGGCGAACCGGGCCTTCTATCGGCTGACGGTGCTGCCGCTGGCGGCGCGGGTGATGGCGGCGCTGTCGCATTGGCTTTCGGGGCATCTGGGCGAGGCGGTGGAGATGCGGCCCGATCTGGACCTGATCCCCGCGCTGGCGGTGGAACGGGATGCGGCTTGGGCGCGGGTGGCGGCGGCGGATTTCCTGACGGTGGCCGAGAAGCGCGCGGCTTTGGGTCTGCCGCCCTTGGGTGAGGCATGAACCGTGCGGGGGGCGGGTCGCGCTTTCTGTTCGACAGTTTCGACGCCGCGACCGCCCGGATCGAGGCGCATGAGCGGGTGAGTGACGAGCGGTGGTCCGCGCTGGATTACCGGCTGGGCCATATCGAGGCGTCGCTGGAGCGGTTGGAGCGGCGGATCTGGGTGATGGTCTTCGGGGTGGCGGCCTTTCTGCTGGCGCAGGGGGCGGAGGCTTTGGTGACGGCGGCTTTGGTGAGGTGAGGGATGTTGGAGCGGAAGTTCATCCGGGTCGGGTCTTCGGGGCTGGCGGTGCAGGGGGCGGGGCTGGAGGGCTATGCCTCGCTTTTTGGGGTGGCGGATCGCGGGGGCGATGTGGTGCTGCCGGGGGCCTATGCGGCGTCGCTGAAGCGGATGGCGGCAGAGGGCGGACGGGTGCGGATGCTGTGGCAGCATGATCCGGGGCAGCCCATCGGCGTCTGGGACGAGGTGCGCGAGGATGGCCGGGGCCTTTGGGTCAAGGGGCGGCTGCTGACCGAGTTGGAGCGCGGGCGCGAGGCGGCGGCGCTGCTGGCGGCCGGGGCGCTGGACGGGATGTCGATCGGCTATCGCACGGTGCGGGCGGAGCGCGGGCCCAAGGGGCGGCGGCTGCTCGCCGAGGTCGAGTTGTGGGAAGTGTCGCTGGTCACCTTTCCGATGCTGCCTGCGGCGCGGGTGGCGGTGAAGGGGGCGAGGGAGCGGGGATTGCCGGCAGGGCCGGCGGGGGAACTGGCGGCGGCGCTGCGCGCGGCGCGGGCCGGGTTGGCGGCGCGGTAGCGTCTTTCGGAGGGAAGCGGATGGATTGGATGGAGACTGCCGGGGAGGCCCCCGGTGGGGCGGATACGGCTGCAGAGGTGAAGGCGGCGCTGGCGGAATTCGTGAGCGATGTCAGGGGCTTTCAGGGTGAGGTGAAGGTTTTGGTGAAAGAGCAGCAGGAGCGGGTGGCGATGCTGGATCGAAAGATGGCTGGGTATGGGCGTCCGCCCTTGGCGGCGGCGGCAGAGATGGGGGTGCCCCATCGCAAGGCTTTCGCGGCCTATCTGCGCACCGGCGATGACGACGGGCTGCGGGGCATCGTGCCAGAGGGCAAGGCGCTGACGACCGCCGTGGCGGCGGATGGCGGCTATCTGGTCGATCCGCAGACGGCAGAGGCGGTGAAGTCGGTGCTGGTGTCGACCGCATCCATCCGCGCCATCGCGCAGGTGGTGCAGGTGGAGGCGGCGTCTTTCGACGTGCTGGTGGATCGGTCCGAGGTCGGGTCGGGCTGGGCGACGGAAGCGGGCGCGCAGGCCGAGACGGCGACGCCGCTGCTGGACCGCGTGTCGATCCGGCTGCATGAGTTGTCGGCCATGCCGAAGGCAAGTCAGCGTCTGCTGGATGACAGCGCCTTCGACGTGGAAGGCTGGCTGGCGGGCAAGATTGCGACGCGCTTCCTGCGCGCGGAATCGGCGGCTTTCGTCAGTGGCGACGGCGTGGACAAGCCGCGCGGGTTCCTGACGGCGCCCAAGGTGGCGAATGCGTCCTGGGCCTGGGGCAGCCTTGGCTATGTGCCGTCGGGCGCGGCGTCGGATTTCGCGGCGACCAATCCGGCGGATTGCATCATCAACCTCGTCTATGCCCTTGGTGCCGAATACCGCGCCAATGCGTCCTTTGTGATGAATTCCAAGACGGCGGGCGCGGTGCGGAAGATGAAGGATGCGGATGGGCGCTTCCTGTGGTCGGACGGGCTGGCGGCGGGGGAACCGGCGCGGCTGATGGGGTATCCGGTGCTGATCTGCGAGGATATGCCGGATATCGCGGCCGGGGCGCATGCCATTGCCTTTGGCGATTTCCGCGCGGGCTACACCATCGCGGAACGTCCCGACCTGCGCATCCTGCGCGATCCGTTCAGCGCCAAGCCGCATGTGCTGTTCTATGCGTCCAAGCGCGTGGGCGGCGACGTGACGGATTACGCGGCGATCAAGCTGCTGCGGTTTGCGGTGTCGTAAATGGTGCCGGGGTCGGGCCTTCGGGTCCGGCCCCTTTTTTCCTGCGGGGGTTCGGTGATGGTGCTGGAAGAGACGGGGGTGGTGCCGGGATCGGCGCTGCCGGTGGCGGCGCTGGCCGACCATCTGCGGCTGGGGACGGCTTTTGCGGGCGATGCCTTGCAGGCGGGGCTGTTGGAGAGCCAGTTGCGCGCGGCAATCGCTGCGGTGGAAGGTCGGACGGGCAAGGCGCTGATCGCGCGGGGATTTCGGCTGGTGCTGACCTGCTGGCGCGGCGACGGGGCGCAGCCCTTGCCCGTGGCGCCCGTGTCGGCGGTGGGCGAGGTGGCGCTGGTCGATGCGGCCGGCGCGCGGGTCGTGCTGGAGGCCGCGCGGTTCCGGCTGGAGCGGGACACGCATCGCCCAAGGCTGGTGGCTGTGTCGGGTGGCTTGCCTGCGATCCCTGCGGGGGGGCGGGTGGAGATCGGCTTTACCGCCGGGTTCGGGGCGGGCTGGGCGGATGTGCCCGCAGACCTGCGGCAGGCGGTGATGCTGCTGGCGGCGCAGTTCTACGAGACGCGGCATGATGCGGGCGATGCCGTGGCGGGGCTGCCTTTGGCCGTGCAATCGCTGCTGGAGCGGTGGCGGACGGTCCGACTCTTTGGCGGGGGTCAGGGATGAGGGGCGTGCGGTTGACGCGGGCGCTGGTGCTGGAGGTCGCGCAACGCGTGGCCGATGGCGCGGGGGGCTTTGCGGAGCAGTGGCAGGCGCTGGGGACCGTCTGGGCCGATGTGCGGCCCGGCGCGGGGCGCGAGGGCGATGCGCTTGGCGCGGCGGTGGCGGTGCAGCCGTTGCGGATCGTCGTCCGGGGGGTGCCGCAGGGCCATGCGCTGCGGCCTGTGGCGGGGATGCGGTTGCGGGGCGGGGCGCGGCTGTTCCGGCTGTTGGCGGTGACAGAGGCGGATGCGGGCGGGCGTTACCTTGTCTGCGCGGCAGAGGAGGTTTCGGCATGAGCTATGGCCTTGCGGGGGCCGTGCAGGCGGCGGTGCATGCGGCATTGGTGGCCCATCCCGACCTGTCGGGCGTGGCGGTGATGGATGCCGTCCCGCCGGGGGGCGCGGCGGGGACGTTCGTGCTGATCGGGGCGGAGGAGGTGCGCGACGCCTCGGACATTTCGGGTGCGGGGGCGGAGCATCGGGTGGAGGTTTCGGTGCGGTCGGACGCGGCGGGATTTCTGGCCGCGAAGGGTGTGGCGGCGGCGGTCTGCGACGCGATGGAGGGGGTGGCTGTGGCTGCGCCGGCGCGGGTTGTGGATGTGGGCTTCCTGAAGGCGAAGGCGGTGCGGTCGGAGGATGGCGCCGAGCGGCGGGTCGATCTGACCTTTCGGGTGCGGGTAGAGGCGTGAGGAGCGAGTGATGGCGGTGCAGAGCGGCAAGGATTTGCTTTTGAAGGTGGACCTGACCGGGGACGGGCAGTTCGAGACGGTGGCGGGGCTGCGCGCGACGCGGATCAGTTTCAACGCCGAGACGGTGGATGTGACCAGTCTGGAAAGCGCGGGCGGCTGGCGCGAGTTGCTGGCGGGCGCGGGCGTGCGGTCGGCACAGGTGAGCGGGGCGGGTGTGTTCCGCGATGCGGGCACGGATGCGCGGGCGCGGCAGGTCTTCTTTGACGGAGAGATGCCGGAATTTCAGGTGATCATCCCGGCTTTCGGGGTGGTGGAGGGGCCGTTCCAGATCACGTCGATCGAATATGCGGGCAGTTTCAACGGCGAGGCGACCTATGAGCTGACGCTGGCTTCGGCCGGTGCGCTGAGCTTTACGGCGCTGTGATGGCGAACCCGTTTGCGGGGGAGGTGGCGGTCACGCTGGACGGCGTGCCGCAGGTGGCGAAGCTGACGCTGGGGGCCTTGGCCGAGTTGGAGGCGGGGCTGGGCGAGGGGTCGCTGGTCGATCTGGTGGCGCGGTTCGAGGCGGGGCGGTTCTCGTCGCGCGATGTGCTGGCGCTGCTGGTCGCGGGCCTGCGGGGCGGCGGCTGGCGCGGGACGGCGGCGGACCTGCTGACGGTAGAGATCGGCGGTGGTCCGGTGGGCGCGGCGAAGGCGGCGGCAGAGCTGCTGGCGCGGGCCTTCGCGGTGCCGGGAGAGCCGGGATGATCGACTGGGCGGGGCTGATGCGGGCGGGGATCGGGGGGCTGCGTTTGCGGCCTGCGGAGTTCTGGGCGCTGACGCCTGCGGAGTTGCGGATGATGCTGGGGATCGGGGCGGCGATGCCGCCCCTGTCACGCGCGCGGCTGGAGGAACTGGCGGCGGCTTTTCCGGATGGAGGGGTGGATGGAGCGGGACGATCTGGCGGGGCTTGAGGCGCGGCTGGAGGGGGCGGTGCCGCTGACGGCGGCCTTCGATCAGCAGTTGGCGCAACTGGGGCAGACGATGCTGTTCACGGGGCGCGAGGTGGGGTCGCTGTCTTCGGCGCTGGGCAGCGGGCTGAGGCGGGCCTTCGACGGGGTGGCCTTTGACGGGATGCGCCTGTCGGACGCGCTGCGGCAGGTGGCGGCGAGCATGGCGCAGTCGGTCTATTCGGTGGCGATGCGGCCGGTGCAGTCCGCGCTGGGGGGCGCGCTGGCAGAGGGGATCAACGGGTTCTTTTCCGGCGTGCTGCCCTTTGCGAAGGGGGGCGCGTTCTCGCAGGGGCGGGTGATGCCTTTCGCGCAGGGGGGTGTGGTGTCGCAGCCGACCGTCTTTCCGATGCGGGGGGGTGTGGGGCTGATGGGAGAGGCGGGGGCAGAGGCCATCCTGCCGCTGGCGCGCGGGGCGGATGGGCGTCTGGGCGTGCAGGCGGGGGGCGGGGGGCGGCCCGTGACGGTGGTGATGAACATCACGACGCCGGATGTGCAGGGTTTCCAGCGCAGCCAGAGCCAGATCGCGGCGCAGGCGTCGCGGGCCTTGGCGCGCGGGCAGCGGAACAGGTGAGGGTGGCATGGCTTTTCACGAGGTGCGGTTTCCCGCGAACCTGAGTTTCGGGTCGGTCGGCGGGCCGGAGCGGCGGACAGAGATCGTCACGCTGGCCAACGGCCACGAGGAGCGCAACACGCCATGGGCGCAATCGCGCCGCCGCTATGATGCGGGGCTGGGGTTGCGGTCGCTGGACGATGTGGCGGCGCTGGTGGAGTTCTTTGAGGCGCGGCGGGGGCAGTTGCACGCGTTCCGCTGGAAGGACTGGGCGGATTACAAGTCCTGCCGTCCGTCGGCGGCGGTCTCCCCCCTCGATCAGGTGTTGGGGACGGGGGATGGCGAACGGCGGGTGTTTCCGCTGGTAAAGGCCTATGACCCGTTCGGGTCGCCCTTTCTGCGCAGCGTTGCCAAGCCGGTCGTGGGGACGGTTGTGGTGGCGCTGTCGGGTGATCCGGCGGTCGAGACGGTGGATTACGCGCTGGATGCGGCGGCGGGGACCGTGACCTTTGTGCTGCCGCCCGATCTGGGGGTCGTGGTGACGGCGGGGTTCGAGTTCGACGTGCCGGTGCGGTTCGATACAGACCGTATCGCGGTGTCGGTGGCGTCGTTTCAGGCAGGCGAGGTGCCGTCGGTTCCGGTGGTCGAGGTGCGGCTATGACCGGTCTGGCGGACCATCTGGCCCTTGGTGCGACGACCGTCTGCCATGCTTGGGCGCTGGAGCGGGCGGATGGCGTGGTCATGGGGTTCACCGATCACGACGGTGATCTGGCGTTCGAGGGCATCCGCTTCCTTGCGGGGACGGGGCTGACGGCGGGGGCCTTGCAGCAGGTGACCGGGCTTGCGGTGGACAATGCCGAGGTGGCGGGTGCGCTGTCGGATGCGGGCATCCGCGAGGCGGATATCCGCGCGGGGCGCTTTGACGGGGCAGAGGTCCGGCTGTGGCTGGTCAACTGGGCGGATGTCGGGCAGCGGATGCTGCGGTTCCGGGGCAGTCTGGGCGAGGTGGTGCAGCAGGACGGTGCCTTCCGTGCCGAGTTGCGCGGCCTGACCGAGGCGCTGAACCGTCCGATGGGGCGGATCATCCAGCCGGGATGTGATGCGGTTCTGGGGGATGCGCGCTGCCGCGTGGATCTGACCGGCCCGGACTGGCATGCAGAGGTCATGGTCGAAGCGCTGCGCGAGGGTCGTATCCTTGCAACGTCGCCCGTGAGCAGGGCCGAGGGCTGGTTCCGGCGCGGGACGGCGACTTTTCTGGACGGGGCGGCGGCGGGGGTGAGCCTGACGATCAAGTCGGATCGCCGTGTCGACGGGCGGCTGGAGGTGGAGCTTTGGCAAGAGCCGGGCGTGGCCCCGGCGGTGGGTGATCGCGTCCGGCTGGTGGCGGGTTGTGACCGGCGCGATGAAACCTGTCGCGGGAAGTTCCGCAATTTCATGAATTTTCGCGGCTTTCCGCATGTGCCGGACGAGGATTGGATCACCGCTTGGCCGGCCCGCGTGGTGCGCGGGGGATGAGCGCGGATCGCATCGTGGCGGCGGCGCGGGGCTGGATCGGGACACCCTATGTCCATCAGGCGAGTTGCCGGGGCGCGGGGACGGATTGCCTTGGCCTGCTGCGGGGCGTCTGGCGCGAGGTGCTGGGGGCCGAGCCGGAGGTGGTGCCGCCCTATACGGCGGACTGGTCGGAAGCCGCGCATCGCGAGGATCTGGCGGCGGCTGCGCTGCGCTGGCTGCGGCCCGCCGCAGTTCCCGCGCCGGGGCAGGTTCTGCTGTTCCGGATGCGGGACGGGGCGGTGGCCAAGCATCTGGGCATTTCGGCCGAGGGTGCGGGCGTGGAGACGTTCATCCATGCCTATACGGGACATGGCGTGGTCGAAAGCCCGCTGTCGGCGCCATGGGCGCGGCGGATCGTGGCGCGGTTCGACTTTCCGGAAATGGGGTAGGGTATGGCGACGATCGTTCTTGGGGCCGTGGGTGCCTTTGTCGGGTCCGGTTTCGGCGGTACGGTGCTGGGCCTTTCGGGGGCCGTCATTGGCCGGGCGATCGGGGCGACGCTGGGACGGGCCATCGACCAGCGCCTGTTGGGGGCCGGATCGGAGCCGGTGTCGGTTGGACGGCTGGACCGGCTGCGGATGATGGCATCGGGGCAGGGGCTGGCCCTGCCGCTGGTCTGGGGCAAGATGCGCGTGGGTGGCGCGGTGATCTGGGCGTCTGCCTTCACCGAAACGGCGTCGGTGTCGGGCGGCGGCGGCGGCAAGGGGGCGCCCAGCGCGCCGACGGTGACGACCTACAGCTACAGCGTGAGCCTTGCGGTGGCGGTGGGCGAGGGCGTGATCACCGGGATCGGGCGGGTCTGGGCCGACGGGACCGAGGTGAATGCCACGGCACTGGGCATGCGGGTCTACACCGGGTCCGAAACGCAGTTGCCTGATCCCAAGATCGCGGCTGCGGTCGGGGCCGCCCATGCGCCGGCCTATCGCGGCACGGCCTATGTGGTGTTCGAGGACCTGCCGTTGGAGCCCTATGGCAACCGCGTGCCGCAGTTCACCTTTGAGGTGGTCCGTCCGGCGCAGGGGCCGCTGGTGGACGACCTGCCCCCCTTTGCCGAGGCAGTGAAAGGCGTCGCGCTGATTCCGGGAACGGGGGAATATGCGCTGGCGGCGCGGCCAGTCCGGTTGGGCGGGGCGTTTGACGGCGGTGGCGTCGTGAACCGGCACAGTGCCGCAGGGGCGTCAGACCTGGTCGTGTCGCTGGGTCAGATGCGGCGCGAGTTGCCCAAGTGCCGGTCGGTTGCGTTGGTGGTTTCGTGGTTCGGGGATGACCTGCGCTGCGGGACCTGCCGCGTCCGGCCCAAGGTGGAACAGACACAGCAGGACAGCCATGACATGCCGTGGCGCGCGGGTGGGATCAGCCGGGCGCAGGCACAGGCGGTGCCCAGACGGGACGGTCGTCCGATCTATGGCGGTACACCTGCGGACGGGGCGGTGGTGGAGGCGATTCAGGCCATCCGCGCGGGTGGGCAGGACGTGATGTTCTATCCCTTCATCTTGATGGAGCAGATGGAGGGCAACACCTTGCCCAATCCCTATGGCGGCATCGGGCAGCCACATCTGCCGTGGCGCGGGCGGATCACCACGTCGCTTGCGCCGGGACGGGCGGGCAGCCCGGATCGCAGCGCGGCGGCGGCGGCGGAGGTCGCAGCCTTCTTCGGGCAGGCGCAGCCGTCGCATTTCCTCAGGACCGGGGGCCGTGTGGTCTATTCCGGACCGCCAGAGGATTGGGGTCTGCGGCGGTTCATCCTGCATTACGCCCATCTCTGCGCGCTGGCGGGTGGGGTGCATGCCTTCTGCATCGGGTCGGAACTGCGGGGGCTGACGCAGATACGCGGGGCGGGGGACAGCTTTCCCGCCGTCGCCGCGCTTTGTCAGTTGGCGGGCGAGGTGCGCGCGATCCTTGGGCCGTCGGTGCGGATCAGCTATGCGGCGGACTGGTCCGAATATGCAGGTTTCGCGCGTGACGGGAACCGCTACTTCCACCTAGACCCGCTTTGGGCGCATCCGGCGGTCGATTTCGTCGGGATCGACAACTACATGCCCCTGACCGACTGGCGGCAGGCCGAGATGCAGGCGGATGATTGGCGCAGTCCGTATGACCTGCGCCACCTGCAGGCCGGGATCGAAGGGGGCGAGGGCTACGACTGGTACTATTCGTCGGACGAGGGCGAGGCGGCGCAGGTGCGTACGCCCATCACCGACGGCGAGGGCGAGCCGTGGATCTGGCGCGTCAAGGACATCCGAAGCTGGTGGAGCCTGCCGCATCACGAGCGGATCGGTGGGGTGCGGCAAGCGGGCCATACGGCCTGGGTGCCGATGTCGAAGCCGCTGGTCTTTACGGAATACGGGTGTCCGGCCATAGATCGGGGCAGCAACCAGCCCAACCTGTTCTATGATCCGCAGTCCAGCGAGGGCGCGGTGCCGCGCGCGTCCACCGGGCAGCGCGACGACCTGATCCAGATGCAATATGTGCGGGCGGTCAATGATTACTGGGCGCGCGCGGGGATGAACCCAGTCTCGCCCATTTATCGCGGGCCGATGCTGGATATGGAGCGCGCGCATCTTTGGGCATGGGATGCGCGGCCCTATCCGGCCTTTCCGTCGCGGCTGGATGTCTGGGGGGATGGGCCGAATTACCAGCGCGGGCATTGGCTGAACGGGCGCGCGACCTTGCAGCCGCTAGAGGCCGTTGCGGCCGAGATCGCGGGGCGCGCGGGTCTGGATGCCATCGACGGCACGGCGGCACCGGGATTGGTGCGCGGCTATGCCGTGGCCGAGGTCGGGACGGCGCGGTCGGCCTTGCAGCCGGTGCTGCTGTCTTGCGGGGTCGATGCCGTCGATCGCGGGGGGATGTTCGCCCTGCGGTCGCGGGATGGGCGCGTCGACGCGGCGGCGGATCGGGGCGGACTGGCCCTGCGCGCGGACATGGCCGACCTGGCGATCCAGCGTGCGCCGGAGGCCGAGGCGGCGGGGCGGCTGCGTCTGACCTTTCTGGATGCAGGGGGTGACTTTCAGCGTCTGGTCAGCGAGGCGATGCATCCCGCCACGGCGGATTCGCATGTGCTGGATCAGGACCTGTCGGTCGCGTTGCTGCCGGATGAGGCGCGGCGTCTGGCGGAACGCTGGTTGGCCGAGTTGCACGTGGCACGCGAGACGGCGCAGTTCGCGCTGCCCCGGTCTGCGCTGCCCGTGGGCGTGGGGGATGTCATCGCGCTGGAGGGGCGGCGATGGCGGATCGACCGTGTGGAGCAGTCCGACGCCCTGACGGTGGAGGCGGTTCGGGTGGAACCGGGCGCGCATCTGCCGGGCCCGGACGGGGGCATTGTCAGCGAGTCAGCGGTTTTCGTGCCCGCCGCACCCGTGCTGTCGCAATTCCTAGACCTGCCGTTGATCACGGGGCTGGAGGCCCCCCATGCGCCCCATCTGGCGGTAACGGCTGATCCTTGGCCCGGGCGGGTGGCGCTGTGGTCGGCGGCCGGGACCGATGGATTCGGGCTGAACGCGGTGCTGAATGCCCGCGCGGTGATCGGTGAGACGCAGGGGGACCTGCGGGCCGCCCGTCCCGGTCTGTGGGATCGCGGTCCTGCGGTCGAGGTGGCTTTCCTTGGCGGGGGGGTGGCGGGCGCGGCCGAGCTTGCCGTGCTGAACGGTGCGAATCTGGCCGCCATCGGGGATGGCAGCGCCGACCGGTGGGAGCTGTTCCAATTCGCCGGGGCTGAACTTGTCGCGCCGGGGACATGGGCGCTGACCATGCGGTTGCGGGGATTGGCGGGGACGGATGCGGTGATGCCGCCGGTCTGGCCTGCGGGCAGCCGCGTCGTCCTTCTGACGCCGGCGGTCCGGCAGATTGCCTTGGCCCCGGCGCTGCGGGGGTTGGAGCGGACGTGGCGTGTCGGGGTGGCGGCGCTGGGCTTTGACGACCCGGACGTGACGGAATGGAAACTCGCCTTCGACGGCATCGGCCTGCGGCCGCTGTCCGTCGTGCATCTGCGGGCGGCGTCGGTCGGTGGCGATACCGTCCTGCGCTGGATCCGGCGCACGCGGACCGACGGCGACAGCTGGGCGTCGACCGAGGTGCCGCTGGCCGAAGAGCGCGAAGCCTATCTGTTGCGCCTGTCGCAAGGGGGCGTGACCCTGCGCGAGGTCGAGGTGACGCAACCCGTCTGGACCTATTCCGCCGGGATGCGGGCGGCGGACGGGCCTGCGCCGGTGACGGTTGCAGTCGCACAGGTTTCGGCGCGGTTCGGGCCGGGGCCGTTTCGGACGGTCACCGTCTGATGCGGCGGGTGCTGCTGGGGGATCTGGTCACGCTGGCCGATCTTCTGGCCACGGGCTGGGGCGGTGATCCTGCGCGGCTTCTGGACGAGGCGCATGCCGCGCACCGGTTTCACCGCAAGACGGGGCGGGGTCATCCGATTTGGGGCAATGGCAGCGTGATGGCGCGGGCGCGGGCCGAGGGGGCGGGCACCCCGCTGACGGGCCTGCTGTGGCTGGTCTCGCTGGAGCGGGCCACGGCGGCGGTGATCGACTGGAAACTTCGACGATGGTTGGTCTGTCCTGTCGCGACCCCATATGGTAGAAAAGGGTTCCTGAACGGAGGATGCGTCATGGCAGAAGTCAAACCGAAGGTCACAGCCGTCGATCCGGTCTGGCAGCGCGTCTGTGACGAAGCGCGCGAGGCGATTGCGGCGGAACCGTTGCTGGGCGGGCTGATCCATTCGAGCCTGCTGCACCATTCCGGCATGGAGCGGGCGCTGGCCTACCGGTTTTCACTGAAGCTCGCCTCGGGCGAGATGTCGGAACAAATCCTGCGCGAGATCGCGGATCAGGCCTATGACAGCGACCCGGAACTGGGGGCGGCGGCGCGGGCGGACCTGATGGCGGTCTATGACCGCGATCCGGCCTGCCATCGGTTCATCCAGCCCATCCTGTTCTTTAAGGGTTATCAGGCGGTGCAGGCCTATCGCATCGGGCATTGGCTTTGGACGCAAGGCCGCAAGGATCTGGCCTATTTCGTCCAGATGCGGGTGTCCGAGGTGTTTGGCGTGGACATCCATCCGGCAGCGCGGGTGGGCAAGGGGTTGATGATCGACCACGCCCATTCCATCGTGATCGGCGAGACGGCGGTGGTCGGCGACAACGTGTCGATGCTGCATTCCGTGACGCTGGGCGGGACGGGGAAAGAGGATGGCGACCGGCATCCCAAGATCGGCAATGGTGTGCTGATCGGGGCGGGGGCGAAGGTTCTGGGCAATATCACCATCGGCAACTGCTCGCGCATCGCGGCGGGGTCGGTGGTGTTGCAGGACATCCCGCCGATGAAGACGGTGGCGGGCGTTCCGGCCAAGATCGTGGGCGAGGCAGGATGTTCGCAGCCTGCCGTTTCGATGGACCACAAGCTGACGGGTTGCGTCGACTGCGAATGATGTAATTTACGAAAAAGCCCCCGGAAGCCTTTGCTTCCGGGGGCTTTTTTGTGTCTTGCGTCAGGCTCAGGCCAGCATCGCCATCGGGTTTTCCAGATTGTCCACGATGGATTGCAGCAGTTGCGCCCCCAGCGCCCCGTCGATCACACGGTGATCGACAGACAGCGTCATGGACATCACCGTTGCCACGCCGATCGTCCCATCCTTTTGCACCACGGGCTTTTTGATCCCGGCACCCACGGCAAGAATTGCCCCATGCGGCGGGTTGATCACGGCATCGAAATTCTCGATCCCGAACATGCCGAGGTTGGAGATGGCGAAGCTGCCGCCCTGATATTCATGCGGGGCAAGCTTCTTGGTCTTGGCGCGGGTGGCCAAATCCTTCATCTCAGCCGACAGCGCGGAGAGCGACTTTTGATCGGCATCCTTCAGGACCGGGGTGAAAAGCCCCCCTTCCACCGCCACGGCCACGGCCACATCGGACGGCTTCAGCTTCAGGATACGGTCGCCCGCCCAGACAGCATTGGCATCCGGCACCGCCTGCAACGCCAAGGCGCAGGCCTTGATGATGAAGTCGTTGACCGACAGCTTCACGCCGCGCGCTTCCAACTGCTTGTTGATCTGTTCGCGGAAGGCCATCAGCGCATCCAGACGCACTTCGCGGCGCAGGTAGAAATGCGGGATGGTCTGCTTTGCCTCGGTCAGCCGCGCCGCGATGGTGCGGCGCATCCCGTCCAGCGGCATTTCGGTGAAGGCGCGGCCCTGATACATCTTCAGCACCGTCTCGGTCGCCGGACCCGTGGGCATTGCCGCCGGGGCCGCCGCTGCCGGGGCCGCAGCCACCGCAACCGGGGCCGGGGCGGCCACCACGGGCTTTGCCCCGTCCACATCCGCCTTCACGATGCGCCCATGCGGGCCAGAGCCCTGCACTTTTGTCAGGTCCAGACCCTTTTCCGCCGCGATGCGACGGGCGAGCGGAGAGGCGAAGACCCGCGCCCCGCCGACCTTGGGCGCAGCCGGGGCCGGGACCGCCGCAGAGGCGACCGGGGCCGCAGCCGCCACGGGTGCGGCAGCCACAGCCGCCTTGGCGGGCGCAGGGGCGGCATCGGCGCTTTCGCCCTCGTCCACCAGCACGGCGATGGGCGTGTTGACCTTCACCCCTGCCGTCCCTTCGGACACAAGGATGCGGCCCACAATCCCTTCATCCACGGCCTCGAATTCCATTGTGGCCTTGTCGGTCTCGATCTCTGCGATGATCTGGCCGGATTTGACGGTGTCGCCTTCCTTGACCAGCCATTTCGCCAGCGTCCCTTCCTCCATCGTCGGGGACAGGGCGGGCATCAGAATTTCAGTTGCCATTCTCCCCTCCCTTACCGGTAGCAGACGGATTTGACGGCGGCGACGACCTCGGTGGTCGTGGTCAGCGCCAGTTTCTCAAGGTTCGCGGCATAGGGCATCGGCACATCCTTGCCCGTGCAGTTCACCACCGGCGCGTCCAGATGGTCGAAGGCCTTTTGCATGATCGTCGCGGCAATATGGTTGCCGATGGACCCGACGGGGAAGCCTTCCTCGACCGTCACGCAGCGGTTGGTCTTCATCACCGAAGCCAGCACCGTGTCATAGTCGATGGGGCGCAGGGTCCGCAGGTTGATCACCTCGGCGCTGATCCCCTCTTTCGCCAGTTCTTCCGCCGCCTGCAGCGCATAGGTCAGACCGATCCCGAAAGAGACGATGGTCACATCCGTCCCCGCCCGCAGGATCGACGCCTTGCCGAAGGGGATGGTGAAATCGCTCGTCGCGGGCACTTCGAAGGACCGCCCGTAAAGGATCTCATTCTCAAGGAAGATCACCGGGTTCGGGTCGCGGATCGCGGATTTCAGCAGGCCTTTGGCATCCGCCGCCGAATAGGGCATGGCGACCTTGATCCCCGGAATGGCCGCATACCACGCGGCATAGTCTTGGCTGTGCTGCGCCGCCACCCGTGCCGCCGCGCCGTTCGGGCCACGGAACACGATGGGGGAGCCCATCTGACCGCCCGACATATAAAGCGTCTTGGCCGCCGAGTTGATGATGTGGTCAATCGCCTGCATCGCGAAGTTGAAGGTCATGAACTCTACAATAGGGCGCAGACCGCCCCAGCTTGCCCCCACCGCGATACCGGCAAAGCCATGTTCGGTGATGGGCGTGTCCACCACGCGCTTGGCCCCGAATTCGTCCAGCAGACCTTGGGAAATCTTGTAGGCACCCTGATATTCGCCCACTTCCTCGCCCATCAGGAAAACCGAACCATCGGCGCGCATCTCTTCGGCCATCGCCTCACGCAGGGCTTCCCGCACGGTCATGGTCTTGGTCGGCACGCCTTCGGGCAGGTCCGAATGGGGCCAGCCCTGCGCCGCGACCGGGGCAGGGGATGCCGCCGGGACCGCTGCCGCCGCCGCGACCGGAGCAGCGGCAGGTGCCGCCGCCGCAGCCGCCGGGGCAGGGGCCGCATCCGCCGACTCGCCCTCTTCGACCAGCACGGCGATGGGCGTGTTCACCTTCACCGCCGCCGTGCCTTCGGCGACCAGCAGCTTGCCCACGATCCCTTCATCCACGGCCTCGAATTCCATCGTGGCCTTGTCCGTCTCGATCTCGGCGATGATCTGGCCGGATTTGACGGTGTCGCCTTCCTTCACCAGCCACTTGGCCAGCGTGCCTTCCTCCATCGTCGGGGAAAGCGCGGGCATCAATACTTGCGTTGCCATCTCTACATCCCCCCTTACGCGTAGATATCCGTCCAGAGTTCCTCCAGCGGAGGCTCCGGGCTGTCCTTGGCGAATTCGGCGCTTTCGTTGACCAGCGCCTTGATCTCTTTGTCGATGGCCTTCAGGTCGTCATCCGACGCAAGACCCCCCTGCAGCAGCAGGTCGCGGACATGTTCGATCGCGTCCTTTTCCGACCGCATCTTCTCTACCTCTTCCCGGGTCCGGTACTTCGCCGGGTCCGACATGGAATGGCCGCGATAGCGATAGGTCATCATTTCAAGGATATACGGCCCGTTCCCCGCGCGGCAGTGCGCCACGGCCTTTTCGCCCGCAGCCTTCACCGCCAGCACGTCCATCCCGTCCACCTGTTCGCCCGGAATGCCATAGGCCAGACCGCGCCCGAACAGCGTGGTGGACTTGGTGGACCGCTTCACCGATGTCCCCATCGCATATTGGTTGTTCTCGATGACAAAGATCACCGGCAGCGACCACAGCTCGGCCATGTTGTAGGTCTCATAGACCTGCCCTTGGTTCGCCGCGCCATCGCCGAAATAGGCGAAGGTCACATTGTCATTGCCCAGATAGCGGTCGGCAAAGGCCAGTCCCGCCCCCAGCGGCACCTGCGCGCCCACGATCCCATGGCCGCCGTAGAAGTGGCGCTCCTTGCTGAACATGTGCATAGAGCCGCCCTTGCCCTTGGAATAGCCCCCGATGCGGCCCGTCAATTCGGCCATCACGCCCTTGGCATCCATCCCGCAGGCCAGCATATGCCCGTGATCGCGGTACGAGGTGATGCGCTTGTCGCCGTCCTTCGTCGCAGCCTCCAGCCCGACGACGACGGCTTCCTGCCCGATATAAAGGTGGCAGAAGCCCCCGATCAGCCCCATGCCATAAAGCTGTCCCGCCTTCTCTTCAAAGCGGCGGATCAGCAGCATCTCGCGGTAGTATTTCAGCAATTCGTCCTTCGACACATTCGGTCGATCGGCTGGCTTCTTCGCGGCCATCGGCGGTGTCCTCCCCTCGGCTGGCGTAAAGTAGTTCAACGTTAAACGACCCATACAGCATCGGGGAATATTGGGTCAAAACAAAAAGCGCTGGATGGTTTCGCAAGGGTGCATGGCTGCCATGCGGCAGGGGAAAGGGTGGGGGCAGCCCGGCCCAGGTCAAGCCTGCGGCCAACGCCGCTCATGCCGCGACCGGGGTGCGGCAATCCCGCCCGCGCCGCAGGCCGACGGTCTTTCCCCACACCGCATGGAGGCTGCCGCCTCAGCCGCAATCGACCCGGCGCAACCGCCCAGAGGACGGTTTCGCGGCGGTCCGTTGGGCCCTTGAATTTACTGGATCACCACCTCATCGGCGCGGACATAGCCCAGCACCTCGCGCGCCTGCTCGTCCAGCAGGTCGATGTCGAGGTATTCGTCCGACAGCCGCTTGGTGCGGTTCTGCATTTCGGCGAGTTGCGCCGCCAGCCGATCCCGTTCCGCCCGCAGATCTTCCTTCTCGGCGGCGATCTCCACCTGACGGAACACGCCGTAATCCCCCTGCACGGCGGCAAAGGTGAAATAGCTGCCAAGGGTGAAGGCCATCAGGAAATAGGCCATGGCCCCCAAGGACGGACGATTGGAATTCGACATCTGCTCTCGCCTATCGGCCCCTCTGGCGGGGGCGTTCGTATAAATGAATCACATCCTGCGGGTCGGGCCAAGCCTCGCGCTATGGCCATACCCACATCGGGTGCCCAATTGGCGCATCCGCGCAACAGCTTGGCCAAAAACAAAGGGGGCCACGGTCGCCCGCAGCCCCCCGAAAGGCCCGGTCGGGAAACTCAGCCCCGGCCTTTGTAGATATCCACCAGCTTCGCCAACATCGTCAGAGCCTCGGCCCGCGGCCGCTGGAAGCAGTTGCGCCCGATGATCGACCCGTGGCCGCCGCCGTCGCGGATGGCCCGCGCATCGTCAAAGACCGCATCCTCGCCCTTGGTGGCCCCGCCCGAAAACACCACGATCCGCCGCCCCGCGAAGCAGGACTCCACAACATGGCGCACCCGCGCGGTCATGGTGGACCCGTCGATCTTCTGCTTCAGATAGACCTTCTTCGCCTCGTCCTGCTCCAGATGGTCGGTCGGCAGCTTCACCTTGATGATATGCGCGCCCAGCATCGTGGCGATATGCGCCGCATAGGCCGTCACGTCGAAGGCCGTCTCGCCCTCTTTGGACAGCGCCTCGCCGCGCGGATAGGACCAGATCACCGTGGCGATCCCGCAGGCCGCCGCCTCGGCGCGCAGTTCCTTGATCTCTTCGTACATGTCCAGCGCCATGTCCGACCCCGGATAGATGGTAAACCCGATGGCCGAACAGCCCAACCGCAGCGCATCCTGCACACTGGCCACCACGGCCTGATTCTTACCTGCCGTCGCGGACATCAGGCTGTTGGCATGGTTCATCTTCAGGATCGTCGGAATCTGCCCGGCGAAGGTGTCCGCCCCGGCCTCGAGATTGGCCAAAGGCGCGGCATAGGCCGACAGTCCCGCATCGATGGCCAACTGATAGTGGTAATGCGGATCATAGCCCGCCGGGTTCACCCCGAAAGACCGCGCCGGACCATGTTCAAAGCCCTGATCGACGGGCAGGATGATCATCTTGCCTGTTCCGCCCAGCTTCCCCTCCAACAGCATGCGGGCCAGATTGGCCTTCACGCCGGGGGTTTCGCCTTCGTAATTGCTCAGGATCTTCTGGACGGTCTTCGTCGCGCGCATTCTCTGTCTTTCCTTCCGGTCAAATCGCGGGCCTCGCGCCCGCTTTAGGCAAGCCCTGCCGCCTTCGCAAACAGGTTAGCGCAACCAATCGCGCCCCGCGCCATAATTTTTGTGCCCCGGCGGTCATCCCACGCGCAGGCGGTTTGACACGTCGGCAACCCCTGGAACATGCGTCGCGATCTCGCCCGCCATCACGCGCATCGTGTCCGAAGGGGCGCGGCCGCGCAGGACCACAGTCGCCTCGATATACTCGACCTGAAGGTCGGCCAGCCCCAAGGTGGGCCGAGACAGCGCCGCCAGCACGCGCCCCGTCAAGGCATGATCCGCCCGCAGCGGCACCTCTCCATCCTGCATCGGTCTTCCCTCCTCAAACGTCCGGTCCGTTCCGGTTGTGGGGTAAACCGCGCAGCGCCCATTTCGTTCCCGTGGTTTCAGCCCATCAAGGCCGCAACGCCCGGCAGGTCCTTGCCCTCCATCCATTCGAGAAAGGCCCCCCCGGCGGTCGAGATGAAGGTGAAATCGCCTGCCGCCCCCGCAGCGTTCAGCGCCGCGACCGTATCCCCACCCCCCGCGACCGAGACAAGGCCCCCCGCCTTGGTCAGCCGCGCCACCGCCTGCGCCGCCGCATTGGTCGCCGCATTGAACGGTTCGATCTCAAAGGCCCCCAGCGGCCCGTTCCAGATCAGCGTCCGCGCCCCCTCGAACACCTTGACCAGCGCCGCCACCGTCGCAGGCCCTGCGTCAAGGATCATCGCATCCGACGGACAGGCGCCCACGCCCACCGTCTCGTTCGCGGCACCCGCCTTGAAGGCGCGCGCCACGACCACATCCAGTGGCAGATGGATCGTGCAGCCCGCCGCCTTGGCCTTTCCCATGATCTCGCGCGCCGTATCGGCCATGTCGCGCTCGGCCAGCGAGGTGCCAACCTCTACCCCTTGCGCCACGAGGAAGGTGTTCGCCATCCCGCCGCCGATCACCAGATGGTCCACCTTGCTGACAAGGTTGCCCAGCAGGTCCAGCTTGGTCGACACCTTCGCCCCGCCCACCACGGCCACGACCGGACGGGCAGGGGACCCCAGCGCCGCCTCCAGCGCGCGCAGCTCTGCCTCCATCAGACGCCCTGCGGCGGTGGGCAGCATCCCCGCGATCCCGGCGGTCGAGGCATGGGCCCGGTGCGCGGCGGAAAAGGCATCGTTCACATAGACATCCCCAAGCGCCGCCATGCCATGCGCCAGTTCGGGATCGTTCTTCTCTTCGCCCGCATGGAACCGCGTGTTCTCCAGCAGCACCACATCCCCCGGTCCCGCCGCCGCGATGGCCGCCCGCGCCGCATCGCCCACGCAATCCGCGCCGAACACGACCTTGCGACCCGTCGCCGCCTCCAGCGCGGGGACGACATGGCGCAGGCTCATCTCTGGCACGACCTTGCCCTTGGGCCGGTCGAAATGCGCCAGAAGCACCACCTTGCCGCCGCGCGCCACGATATCCTCGACCGTCGGCACGATCTTCTCGATCCGCGTGGCATCCGTCACCCGGCCCGCTTCCATCGGCACGTTGATGTCCACCCGCACGAGCACGGTCTTGCCCGCCAGCGCCACGTCATCCAGCGTCTTCCAGCCCATCATCGCCTCCATCGGTGCCGAGTCACGCCCCTCTTTCCGCCGCTTCGGCCCGGTCGTCAACCGTGCCGCACCCCTTTGCCCTTTCCTTGGCCGCCGCGCGCCATTAGGTTCCGCGCGTCACGAAACCCGAAGGAACCCCCGATGGCCGACATCAAGGACCCGGAGAACACGATCATCCTCACGCTCAAGGACGGCGAAGTGGTGATCGAACTTCTCACCGACATCGCCCCCAAGCATTGCGAGCGGATGAAACAACTCGCCCGCGACAAGGCCTATGACAACGTGGCCTTCCACCGCGTCATCGACGGCTTCATGGCCCAGACGGGCGACGTGGAAAACGGCAACATGGAGAACAACTTCAACCTGCGCCGCGCGGGCACCGGCGGGTCCTCCTACCCGGACCTTCCGGCCGAATTCAGCCGCATCCCGCATGATCGCGGCACGCTGGGCGCGGCGCGGTCGATGAATCCGAACTCGGCCAACAGCCAGTTCTTCATCAACTTCTCTGACAACCACTTCCTGAACGGCCAGTACACCGTCTATGGCCGCGTCATCTCGGGCATGGCGCATGTCGACAAGATCACGCGCGGCGAACCGCCGGCCTCTCCTGACCGCATGATCACCGTCCGGGTGGCCGCCGATGTCCTCTGAACGCCTCATCGCAGGGGGACTCTTCGCCCTCGGCCTCGCCGCGCTGGGCGGCTTTGCCCTGTCGCAGACGGCCACGGCACAGGATGCCACCGACGGCCCCGGCCCCAATCTGGTGATCGAGGTTGCAGGCGCCGCCACCGGCACCATCGTCATCGACATGGCGCAGGACGTGGCCCCCAACCATGTGGCCCAGATCACCGCACTGGCACAGGAAGGCGCCTATGACGGCGTCGTCTTCCACCGCGTGATCGACGGCTTCATGGCCCAGACCGGCGACGTGGAATTCGGCAAGACCGGCGGCGATATCTCGCAGGCCGGGATGGGCGGTTCTGCGAAACCGGACCTCGCCGCTGAATTCTCGGCACTGGCCTTCGACCGGGGTGTGGTCGGCATGGCCCGTTCGATGGACCCCAACAGCGCCAACAGCCAGTTCTTCATCATGTTCGCCCCGGCCCCCCATCTCGACGGGCAATACACCGTCGTGGGCAAGGTCATCTCGGGGATGGAGGTGGTGGACGCCATCAAGAAGGGCGATTCCGCCGCCAACGGCCTTGTTGACGGGCCCGACTACATGGCCAAGGTCACCGTTCAGCCGTGATCCGGGGCAGGGGGGCGAAAGCCCCCCAATACCTTGGGCTGGACAAGGATTTTCTGCGAAAATCCTTGTAAAACGAACCTTCTGCGAAGGTTCCCCCAATCCCGCGACAGCCCTGATCTTTCGCAGAAAGATCGCGCCCAAAATCCTTCGCCAGAAGGATTTTGCCCTTACCCGATCACCACCAGCGCATGGCGCTTCTTGCCTGCGGTCAGCTTCAAAGGCTCCGCCAGATCGCCCGCCCCATAGCGCAGCCCCGCATCGGTGACGATCTCGTCATTCACCCGCGCGCCACCTTCCGCGATCAGCCGCTTGGCATCCTTGCCCGACGCCGCCAACCCCGCCCGCACGAACAATTGCACGATCCCCACGCCGTCCGACACCTCGTCCACCGACAGCGCGACGGTGGGCAGATCATCCCCGATCCCGCCCTTTTCGAACACTTCCCGCGCCGTGGCCTCTGCCGCCGCCGCCGCCTCTGCCCCGTGCAGCAGCGTCGTCACGGCATTGGCCAGCACGATCTTGGCCGCATTGATCTCTGACCCCGCCAGTTTGCCCAGCCTGTCGCATTCCTCGACCGGCAATTCGGTGTAAAGCTTCAAGAACCGCCCCACATCCGCATCCGTCGTGTTCCGCCAGAACTGCCAGAACTCGTAAGGCGACAGCAGATCGCCGTTCAACCAGACCGCACCAGAGGCCGACTTGCCCATCTTCTTGCCGTCGCTCGTGGTCAGCAGCGGGGAGGTGAGGCCGAACACCTCGCCATTCACGATCCGCCGCGTCAGGTCCACACCGTTGACGATGTTCCCCCACTGGTCGCTGCCGCCCATCTGCAACAGACACCCATAGCGGCGGTGCAACTCAAGGAAATCATAGGCCTGTAGGATCATGTAGTTGAACTCAAGAAAGCTCAACGACTGCTCCCGATCCAGCCGCGACTTGACCGATTCAAAGGACAGCATCCGGTTGACCGAAAAATGCCGCCCGATATCCCGCAGGAAGCCGATGTAGTTCAGCGCGTCCAGCCATTCGGCATTGTTCACCATCACCGCGTCATTCGGCCCGTCACCGAAGGTGACATAGGGCGAAAAGGCCCGCTTGATCCCCGCGATATTCTCGCCGATCTGCGCGTCCGTCAGCAGCGGCCGTTCCTCGGCCCGGAAGGACGGATCACCGATCTTCGTCGTCCCCCCGCCCATCAACACGATGGGCTTGCCGCCGCATTTCTGCAGCCAACGCAGCATCATGATCTGGATCAGGCTACCCACATGCAGGGACTTTGCCGTCGCGTCGAACCCGATATAGCCCGGCACGACCCCCGTCAGGAAAGCCTCATCCAGCGCCTGATAATCCGTGCAATCGGCCAGATAGCCGCGCTCGATCATCACGCGCATGAAGTCGGATTTCGGATGGTAGGTCATGGGGCACCCGTGCTTTAGTTTGCGCAGGCGGTATAGCGGTGGCAGGGGGTAAGGGGAAGATGCGATCCGGCGGCGCGGTCTGGGCCTTGGGCACCATGTCAGGCACCTCGCTCGACGGGGTGGATGCCGCGATGCTTCTGACGGATGGCGAACGCATCCTCGACTTCGGCCCCACCGCCTTCCGCCCCTACACGCCCGCCGAACAGGCCACGATCCGCGCCGCCCTGGGCCGCTGGCCGGGCGAAGATGGCGTGGCCGAAGCCGCCGCCATTGTCGAAACCGCCCATGCCGAACTCCTCTCCCGCTTTACGGGGGCCGACCTCATCGGCTTCCACGGCCAGACCCTCGCGCATGACCCATGGGGCAGGGGCACCCACCAGACGGGCGACGGCGCCCTCCTCGCCCGCGCGCTGGGCCTGCCCGTCGTCTGGGATTTCCGCACGGCCGACGTCGCCCTCGGCGGCCAAGGCGCGCCCCTCGCCCCCTTCTTCCACTTCGCCTGCGCCCGCCATATCGGCGCCGACCAACCGCTCGCCATCCTCAACCTCGGCGGCGTCGGCAATGTCACATGGATCGACCCACGCCAGCCCGCCCCGGACTCCCACGGCGCGCTTCTGGCCTTCGACACCGGCCCCGCCAACGCCCCCCTCAACGACCTGATGCTCTCCCGCACTGGCCAACCCCTCGACCCCGGCGGGGAAACCGCGTTGAAGGGCAGACCAGACGAGGCCCGCCTCGCGGCCTTCCTCGCCCATCCTTTCTTCCACCGAATGCCCCCCAAATCGCTCGACCGTAACGACTTCCACGCCGCGCTCGACATCGGCAATCTCAGCCTAGAAGACGCCGCCGCCACCCTCACCGCCGCCGCCGCCGCCGCCGTGGCGCGCGGCGCGGAACATTTCCCCATCCCCATCACCCGCCTTCTCGTCACAGGCGGCGGCCGCCACAACGCCGCGATGATGGGGGAACTCGGCGCAAGGCTGCGCGCCGATGTCGAACCCATCGAAGCCGCAGCCCTCAACGGCGATATGCTGGAAGCCCAAGCCTTCGCCTATCTCGCCGTCCGCGTCGCCCGTGGCCTGCCCACCTCCGGCCCCGCCACGACAGGCGTCGCCGCCCTCGTCGGCGGCGGCAAGATCAGCCACCCGGACTGACCCGCCCCTTCATCTCGGCCCAAATACCCTGGGGTCCGGGGCAAAGCCCCGGCGGCCAGCCACCCGCGCAGCCTGCTCACTTCCGCCGCAGCATCGACCCGGTATAGATCACCAAGGCCACCCAGATCATCGGAAAGGCCACCGCCCGCGCCGTCCCGAACGGCTCGTCAAACACGAAAACCGCTGTCAGGAAAATCATCGTCGGCGCGATGTATTGCAGGATACCGATGGTCGACAGCCGCAACAGCTTTGCCCCATTGGCGTAAAGCATCAACGGCACCGCCGTTACCACCCCCGCCAGCAGCAAAAGCCCCGTCAGCCCCCCATCCGTCCCGAAGACCAGCCCCCCCTGCGCCCCGACCCAGCCAAGAAAGCCCAGCGCAAAGGGCGTCAGGATCAGCACCTCCAGCATGAAGCCCTGATTGGGCCCCAGCGGCAGCCGCTTCTTCAAATAGGCATAAAAGCCCCAACTCACCGTCAGCCCCAGCGCCACCACGGGCACTTGACCCGCCTCCCACGTCAGCACCCCCACCGCCAGCGCCGCCAGTGCAATCGCCACCCCCTGCGCGCGGCTCATCCGCTCCCCCAGCAGCACCGCGCCGAGGAAGATCGAAAACAGCGGGTTGATGTAATAGCCCAAGGCCGCATCCAGCGCATGGCCCGACTGGATCGACCAGACATAGATCGCCCAATTGACCGAAATCAGCGCCGCCGTCATCGCCGCCATCCCGATCATCCGGGGCGACCGCAGCGCCACTTTCAAATCCGCCGTCCGCCCCAGCCAGACAAGGATCACCCCGGTCACCGGCACCGACCACACCACCCGATGCGCCAGCACCTCCAGCACCGGCACCGCCGCCAGCGCCTTCATGTACAAAGGCAGGAACCCCCACAGCAAATAGGCAGACACCGCAAGGAACAGCCCCTTGGGACTGTCCTCATTCTTGGTCGGAGTGGGGATGGGATCGCTCATGACCCCTGCTACCCAAGCCGCAGCCAAAGCGCCAATGCGGAATTGTGACGGTAGCAATAACCAACGGCTATTGCTTCAAGCATAACCCATGCACCATCCCCATTCAGCCAACTTTCGCGGGGGGCGCCTCAGCGCATGCAGGGGCAAGGGGAAGGGCTTGCCACTGCACACCCCTCTCCCAACTCACCGCCCGCCGATGGTGAACCCCGCTTCTGCCAGTTCAAAGCCGGAAAACCGAAACCCCGGCGACACGCAGCAAGACACCAGCGCCCACCCCTCGCGCGCCTCTGCCGCCTGCCACCACCCCGCAGGCACCACGACCTGCGGCCGCTGCCCACCCAGAACGTCACCGCCCAGCCGATGCACCGCCAGCGGCCCCTCGGCGCTTTCGGCCATCAGCAGGTCCAATGCCGACCCCGCGTGCCAAAGCCAGACCTCCCCCGCATCCACCCGATGCCAATGCGACCGCTCCCCCGCGCGCAACAGGAAATAGATCGCCGTCCCCACGGCCCGGCCCCCCACCTCTGGCCCGGCCCACGTCTCGCGGTACCAGCCGCCCTCGGGATGCGGCTGCAAACCCAGCTCCGCGATGATCCGTTCCGCCTGATCCATCCGCCCCTCCCGCAAAATTCTTCGAAGAATTTTGCAAATTCCTTCGAAGGAATTTGAAAGGCCCCCGGCGCGAACCGGAGGCCCCTCTCAAGACAAAGCGCGACAGCCTCACCCCTTCAGGATCGACCGCCCCGCATATTCCGCCGTCTCGCCCAGCATCTCTTCGATCCGGATCAACTGGTTGTACTTCGCCAGACGGTCCGACCGCGACAGCGACCCGGTCTTGATCTGCCCGCAATTCGTCGCGACGGCGAGGTCGGCGATGGTCGCATCCTCCGTCTCGCCCGACCGATGGCTCATGACATTCGTATAGCGCGCCCGATGCGCCATCTCGACCGCCTGCAGCGTCTCGGTCAGCGACCCGATCTGGTTCACCTTCACCAGCATGGAATTCGCGCAGCCCTTGGAAATCCCCTCGGCCAGCCGCTTGGGATTGGTCACGAACAGATCATCCCCCACCAGCTGGATCTTGCCCCCCAGCTTGTCGGTCAAAAGCTTCCAGCCTTCCCAGTCATCCTCGGAACAGCCATCCTCGATGCTGATGATGGGATAATCCGCCGCCAGCCCCGCAAGGAAATCGACATTCTCGGCGATGGACAGCGACTTGCCCTCGCCCTTCATCTCGTAGCGGCCGCCCTTGAAGTATTCCGTCGCCGCGCAGTCCAGCGCCAGATAGATATCCTCGCCCGGGCGATACCCGGCCTTCTCGATGGATTTCAGAATGAAATCAAGCGCGTCGCGGGCAGAGTTCAGGTTGGGCGCAAAGCCGCCCTCATCCCCGATCCCCGTATTGTGCCCGGCGTTCTGAAGTTCCTTCTTCAGCGTGTGGAACACCTCGGACCCCATGCGGATCGCGTCGCGGATGTTTTCGGCACCCACCGGCATGATCATGAATTCCTGAATGTCGATCGGGTTGTCGGCATGTTCGCCGCCATTGATGATGTTCATCATCGGCACCGGCAGCACCCGCGCGGACGTCCCGCCGACATAGCGGAACAGCGGCTGACCCGTATACTCTGCCGCCGCCTTCGCCACCGCCAAAGACACGCCAAGGATCGCGTTCGCCCCCAGACGGCCCTTGTTGGGGGTGCCGTCCATCTCGATCATCGTGCGGTCGATGCCGACCTGCTCCAGCGCGTCGAAACCCACGATCTCTTCGGCAATCTCGCCATTGACGGCGGCCACCGCCTCCAGCACTCCCTTGCCCTTGTAGCGCGCCTTGTCGCCGTCGCGCCGCTCTACCGCCTCATGCGCCCCGGTGGACGCGCCCGAAGGGACCGCCGCGCGGCCCATGGCCCCGCCTTCCAGATGGACGTCCACCTCGACGGTGGGGTTGCCCCGGCTGTCGAGGATTTCGCGGGCGTGGATGTCGATGATCGTGCTCATGGGCGGTCATGCCTCCGTGACGAAACGATGGTGCTCTCGACCGCCGCTTTAAACGCTGCGGCCCTGCATGGAAAGGGCGCGTTTGCGCGCCCGCTCGCGGGCCAGCGCATATAGCCCCGACCCGATGATCAGCGCCGCCCCGGTCAGGGTCAGCGCATCCGGCACCTCGGCAAAGACCATGGCACCGATGACGATGGCGAATACCAGCCGCGTGTAACGAAAGGGCGAAACCACCGCGACCTCTCCGGTGCGCGAGGCCGACACGACCAGCCAATAGCCCGCCGTTCCGAAGACCAGCGCCCCGAACATCACGGCGGCCTGCCCGGCATCCGGCATCGCCGCACCGCCCTGCGCCATCATCAACACGCCCAGCAGACCCACCGACATCAGCCCCCAAGCCGACACCTGCGCCGTGGAACAGTCCTTCGGGATCGCCCGCGTCGCCAGATCGCGCAGCGCAAGCCCGCCGACAGTGACCAGCACCCACAGCGCCTCGGGCCGGAACCCCTCCATCCCCGGACGGATCACCACCAGAACCCCGGCAAATCCCACCGCGATGGCCGCCCACCGCCGCCATCCCACCGTCTCGCCCATGAACAGCGCCGCGCCCAGCGTCACGGCCAGCGGCAGCGCCTGCAACACCGCCGACACCGTGGACAGCGGCACCGCCGCCAGCGCGATGATATAGGCATAGGTTCCCACCATCTCGCCGAAATTGCGCAACAGCACCGCCGGATGCAGCGCCGCCCGCACCAGCGTCCGCCGCCCCTCCATCCGCGCCATTGCCACGAAGACCGGCGCCCCGAAGGCCCCGGCGACAAAGATCACCACCCCTGCAGGCAGGTCCGCAGCCGCGATCTTTAGGAACATGTCCTCGACGGCAAAAAACGCCATGGACGCGACCATCAGGGCGATGCCGCGCAGATTGGACCCCGCTTGATCCAAGATCAGGATTTCTTTAGCGGAATGCCCAGCAATTCGAGGCGGTGCCCGACCAGCTTGTAGCCCAGCCGCGCCGCGATCTTTTCCTGCAGCGCCTCGATTTCGGGATCGACGAATTCGAACACGGTCCCGGAATTCACGTCGATCAGATGGTCGTGGTGGTCCCGCTCGGCATCCTCATACCGTGCGCGGCCATCGCCGAATTCCAACCTCTCAAGGATTCCCGCTTCCTCGAACAGCTTCACCGTCCGATAGACCGTGGCAATGGAAATGCGCGGGTCGATCTTGGCCGACCGGGCGTAAAGCTCCTCGACATCCGGATGATCCTCCGATTCCTCGATCACGCGCGCCACCACACGGCGCTGATCCGTCATCCGCAGGCCCTTGGCCTCGCAGCGGGCGATGATATCCATCGTCAGCCTCTTTCACGTTCCTTCACGCCGGGTTTACGGGAACTTGCCCCGTTCCTGCCAGTGCTAACGATTCGCAATTCTTCCGCAGGCTTGCACCCACCGCCAAAGCACAGCAGGCTCCGGCCCGCAGGGCGGAGGGGATGATGCACAAGAAGGACAGGCTCGACGCCTTCGGGGTTTCCGCCCTTTTCGCCGTGGCGCTGCTGCTGGCGTTCAACCAGATCATCGTGAAATGGGTGAACGCGGGCCTGCAACCCGTCTTCTTCGCGGGTGCCCGCTCTGCCCTTGCGATTCTCTTTGTGGGCGGCTGGCTGTGGTGGCGCGGGCGTCCGCCTGTGCTGCGGCGCGAACATCTGGTGCCGGGCCTTCTGATCGGCACGGTCTTTGCGGCCGAGTTCCTGTGCCTCTTCCTCGCGCTGGACCTGACCGCCGTCAGCCGGGCGGCGGTGATCTTCTATTCCATGCCCGTCTGGTTCTCGCTCATGGCCCATTTCCTGCTGCCCGGCGAACGGCTCACATGGGTCCGTGCCACGGGCCTCGCGCTTGCCTTTTCGGGCACGGCGCTGGCGATCCTGTCGGGTGCGGACCCGAAGGCGGGGCAGGGGGCGAACCTGACCGGGGACCTTCTTGCGCTTGGCGGCGCGCTTGGCTGGGCCGCGACGGCATTGGTCGCCCGCACCTCACGCCTGCGCGACGCGGGGGCCGAAATGCAGCTCTTCTGGATGGTCCTCGTCTCTGCCCCCATCCTCCTTCTGTCGGCCCCTCTCTTCGGGCCGGTGATCCGGGACCTACAGCCACTACATCTTGTGGGTCTGGTCTTCCAAGCCTCTATCGTCGTGGCTGGCGGCTTTATCGGTTGGCTCTGGCTCTTGTCGGTCTATCCGGCCTCTACCGTCGCCAGTTTCTCTTTCCTCACGCCGGTTCTGGCCCTTTTTCTGGGCTGGATGTTCCTGGATGAGTCGCTCACCCCCGCGCTTCTGGCCGCAGCCGCGCTGGTCGGCGCGGGAATCGTCCTGATCAACAGGCGCTGACGGGCGGGGCAGAATCGCCCCATTCTCTGAAGGGCCGCGAAACCCGCATTCAGGCGATTCCTGAACCCCTGCCCCCAACCCATCGCGCTGGCGTGAGAATCCGGGATGTTCCTCTGGACTTGCGGCACTTCTCCCCTGACTTGCCCACAGGTTGCGCGCCACGCCGCCCCCCGTCGTAACAAAATCGTCAAGGAAAAAATCCGCAGTAACCCGCAAAAATAGCCGTTGAACGCCGCCGCCGTTTACGACAATTTGACGAAGTAAGTGGTGAAGCCACAACATGTAGTGGCAAACAACAGGCAGGGTTCACAACTTCCCCGGATCAGGCATCGGTCAGGATGCCAAGGTCCTGTCAGTGATGGCAGGGGCGGGCACAGCTTTGTCTTAGGCATTTGGAATTCAACCGGATGGGGCGCAAGCCCCGCCATTTAAGGGAACGGGGCAGAGATGAAGATCGAACGCAAGTTTACCTCCGAAACGACCGGCGCCTATGGCGCGATGGCCTTTACGACGACCACCTCTGAAATCCGCAATCCCGACGGCAAGGTCGTTTTCCGCAACGAGGCGGTCGAAGTCCCCGAAGGCTGGTCGCAGGTGGCCTCGGACGTGCTTGCCCAGAAGTATTTCCGCAAGGCGGGCGTCCCGGCCCGTCTGAAGCGCGTGAAGGAAAAGGGCGTGCCCGACTTCCTGTGGCGCTCTGTCCCGGACGAATCCGCCCTTGCCGCACTGCCCGAAGGCGAACGTTTCGTCGGCGAAACCTCGGCCAAGCAGGTCTTTGACCGTCTGGCAGGGGCTTGGGCCTATTGGGGCTGGAAGGGTGGCTATTTCACCACCGAATCCGACGCCCGCGCCTATTACGACGAGATGCGCTTCATGCTGGCCCGCCAGATGGCCGCGCCGAACTCGCCCCAGTGGTTCAACACCGGGCTGCATTGGGCCTATGGCATCGACGGCCCGTCGCAGGGCCACTTCTACGTCGATTACCAGACGGGCAAGCTGACCAAGTCCGACAGCGCCTATGAACACCCGCAGCCGCATGCCTGCTTCATCCAGTCCGTCTCGGACGATCTGGTGAACGAAGGCGGCATCATGGACCTCTGGGTCCGCGAAGCCCGCCTCTTCAAATACGGCTCCGGCACCGGCACCAACTTCTCCTCCCTCCGTGGCGAAGGGGAAAAGCTGTCGGGCGGCGGCAAATCCTCCGGCCTGATGGGCTTCCTCAAGATCGGCGACCGCGCGGCAGGGGCCATCAAGTCGGGCGGCACCACGCGCCGCGCGGCCAAGATGGTGATCTGCGACATGGATCACCCCGATATCGAAGCCTTCATCAACTGGAAGGTCATCGAAGAACAAAAGGTCGCCTCCCTCGTCGCCGGCTCCAAGGCGCATGAGCAGAAGCTGAACGAAATCTTCGCGGCCATCCGCCAGTGGGATGGCTCGACCGAGGATGCGGTCGATCCGGCCAAGAACCCGGCGCTGAAAGCGGCGATCAAATCGGCCAAAAAGGCCATGATCCCCGACACCTACACCAACCGCATCCTGCAATATGCAAAGCAGGGCTTCACCTCGATCGAATTCCCGACCTATGACACGGACTGGGACTCTGAGGCCTACATCACCGTCTCGGGCCAGAACTCCAACAACTCCGTCCGCGTCACCGACGCCTTCCTCAACGCCGTGAAGAACGACGAGGATTGGGCGCTGATCCGCCGCACCGATGGCAAGACCGCCAAGACGATCAAGGCGCGCGACCTCTGGGATCAAGTCGGCCACGCCGCATGGGCCTGTGCCGACCCCGGAATCCAGTTCCACGACACCGTCAACGCATGGCACACCTGCCCCGAAGACGGGCCGATCCGGGGCTCCAACCCCTGCTCGGAATACATGTTCCTTGACGACACGGCCTGCAACCTTGCGTCGATGAACCTGCTGACCTTCTACAAGGACGGCAAGTTCGACGCCGAAGCCTATGTCCACGCCACCCGCCTCTGGACGGTGACGCTGGAAGTGTCGGTCATGATGGCGCAGTTCCCGTCCAAGGAAATCGCCCAACTCTCCTACGACTTCCGCACGCTGGGCCTTGGTTATGCCAATATCGGCGGCCTGTTGATGAACATGGGCCTTGGCTATGACAGCAAGGAAGGCCGCGCCCTCTGCGGTGCGCTGACCGCGCTGATGACCGGCATCACCTATGCCACCTCGGCCGAGATGGCCGCCGAACTGGGTGCCTTCCCGGGCTACCAGCGCAACGCCAAGCACATGCTGCGCGTGATCCGGAACCACCGCCGCGCCGCCTATGGCGAAATGGCGGGATATGAGTCGGTCAACGTCAACCCGGTCGCTCTGGATCAGGTGAACTGCCCCGACCAAACCCTTGTCTCCCTTGCGAAATCCGCTTGGGACGAGGCGCTGTCCTTGGGTGAAAAGCACGGCTACCGCAACGCCCAGACGACCGTGATCGCCCCCACGGGGACCATCGGTCTGGTGATGGACTGCGACACGACCGGGATCGAACCCGACTTCGCGCTGGTGAAGTTCAAGAAGCTGGCCGGTGGCGGCTACTTCAAGATCATCAACCAGTCCGTTCCGGCGGCACTTGAAACCCTCGGCTACCGCTCCTCGGAAATCGCCGAAATCGTGGCCTATGCCGTGGGCCACGGCTCCATCGGCAACTGCCCGGGCATCAACCCGACCGCGCTGATCGGCCATGGCTTCGGCCCGCGCGAGCTGGAAAAGATCGAAGGCGCGCTTCCCTCTGCCTTCGACATCCGCTTCGTCTTCAACCAGTGGACGCTGGGCGAAGAATTCTGCAAAGGCACCCTTGGCATCCCCGCCGAAAAGCTGGCCGATCCCACCTTCGACCTGCTGCGTCATCTCGGCTTCACCAAGGCCCAGATCGACGCCGCCAACGACCATGTCTGCGGGACCATGACGCTGGAAGGCGCGCCCTTCCTGAAGCCGGAACATTACCCGGTCTTCGACTGCGCCAACCCCTGCGGCAAGAAGGGCACGCGTTACCTCTCGGTCGACAGCCACATCTACATGATGGCCGCCGCGCAGTCCTTCATCTCGGGCGCGATCTCTAAGACGATCAACATGCCCAACTCCGCCACCATCGCCGAAACGCTGGCGGCCTATGAACTGTCGCACTCGCTGGGCATCAAGGCCAACGCGCTCTACCGCGACGGCTCCAAGCTCTCGCAGCCCCTCGCCGCCGCGCTGGTCGAGGATGACGAAGAGGCCGAAGAAATCCTCGCCACCGGTTCCGCACAGGAAAAGGCGGCGGTGCTGGCCGAAAAGATCGTCGAAAAGATCGTGGTCAAGGAGATCATCCGCACCCACCGCGAAAAGCTGCCCGAACGTCGCAAGGGCTATACCCAGAAAGCCATCGTCGGCGGCCACAAGGTCTATCTGCGCACCGGCGAATATGGTGACGGGCGACTGGGCGAGATTTTCATCGACATGCACAAGGAAGGCGCGGGCTTCCGGGCGATGATGAACAACTTCGCCATCGCCGTGTCGGTCGGCCTGCAATACGGCGTCCCGCTGGAGGAATTCGTGGAAGCCTTCACCTTCACCCGGTTCGAACCGGCAGGGATGGTGCAGGGCAACGACTCGATCAAGAATGCGACGTCGATCCTTGACTACATCTTCCGCGAACTGGCGATCAGCTACCTCGACCGCACCGATCTGGCGCATGTCAAACCCACCGGCGCGGCCTTCGACGACCTTGGCCGTGGCGATGGGGAAGGCAAGCGCAACTTCGGCGAAGTGACCGAGTCGGCGGCGTCGAAGTCGGTGGAACTGCTGAAGTCCATCTCCTCGACCGGCTATCTGCGTAAGCGTCTGCCGCAGGAACTTGTCGTGTTCCAAGGCGGCGCGGCGACGGCCTTCCAGACCAACTCTGACGCTGCGGCCTTCACCGCGGTGGTCGCCGAATCGACCACCGCACTGACCACCGGCACCGTCAGCATGGACGCCCGCACCAAGGCCAAGATGCAGGGCTACGAGGGCGACCCCTGCGGCGAATGCGGCAACTACACGCTGGTCCGCAACGGCACCTGCATGAAGTGCAACACCTGCGGCGGTACGAGCGGGTGCAGCTGATCCCCGGCAAGGGCTAAGGGATGAAGGGCGGCGCGAAGGCGCCGCCCTTTTCCGTTCCGAACAAGCGCAGCGGCTGGGATGGCCCGTACTCAGGGCAAGGACCGCGCAGCGTCACCGCCAAACCCTCCCAACCACCACCCAAAAGCAACGCCTAGTCCCTGCCCGTGGCCCAAAGCCACGGGCCGCGCACGTCCCGCCCCACCGGGACCTGCGCCCGAGGCGCCCGCCCCGGCGTGACGCGCGCGCCCCTACCGACGGAGTATGCGATGGCTCCACTGGAGCCCTCGCATACTCCTCGCACCCCGGCCCACGCAGCTTCACAGCCG
>JBDKFE010000032.1:0-16080 GCA_039798885.1 Pseudomonadota bacterium
GGCGCGACGGCGGCCGAGGATCTGGCACGGGCGGGCAAGCGCGTGGCGCTGCTGGACCGGGCGGGGCGGATCAAACCCTGCGGCGGGGCCATACCGCCGCGCGCGATCAAGGATTTCGAGATCGACGACGCGCAGATCGTGGCCAAGATCACCACGGCGCGGATGATTTCCCCCACCGGGCGGATGGTCGATATCCCGATCGAGAATGGCTATGTCGGCATGGTGGACCGCGAGCATTTCGACGAATACCTGCGCGACCGGGCGGGCAAGGCGGGGGCAGAGCGGTTGACCGGGACCTTCGTGCGGATGGAGCGGGACAAGGCGGGCACCCATGTCGTCTGGCGCGAGAAGGCGACGGGCGAGGAGAAGCGGTCGACCACGAAGCTGGTGATCGGGGCGGATGGCGCGCGGTCGGTCGTGGCGCGGGCCGAGGTGCCGGGGGGGGACACGATCCCTTATGTCATCGCCTATCACGAGATCATCAAGGCGCCGGAGCCGTCGCCCGACTATGACCCCGACCGCTGTGACGTGATCTATGATGGGCGCATCAGCCCCGATTTCTATGGCTGGGTCTTTCCGCATGGTGGGCAGGCGAGCGTGGGGATGGGGACGGGGCTGGACGGGGTCGATCTGAAGAAGGCGACGGCGGACCTGCGCGCGGCTTCTGGTCTGACCGACTGCGAGACGATCCGCAAAGAGGGCGCGCCGATCCCGCTGAAGCCGCTGGACCGCTGGGACAATGGGCGGGACGTGGTGCTGGCGGGGGATGCGGCGGGTGTCGTCGCGCCATCCTCGGGCGAGGGGATTTTCTACGCCATGGCCGGGGGGCGCGTTGCCGCGACGGCGGCGCAGGCGGCGCTCGCCTCGGGCCGTGCGTCGGATTTACGCATCGCGCGGAAGATCTTCATGCGGGAACATGGCACGGTGTTCCGGGTCTTGCGGTCGATGCAGGATGCCTATTATCGAAGCGACGAGCGGCGCGAGAGGTTCGTCAGCCTCTGCCATGATGTGGATGTGCAGAAGCTGACCTTCGAGGCCTATATGAACAAGAAGCTGGTGAAGGCGCGGCCCATGGCCCATGTGAAGATCGGGATCAAGAACATGGCGCATCTGCTGCGGCTGGTCTCGCCGGTCTGGACGTGATGCCATGAACGCGCCGATGTCGCCGCCCACCGCCGCCGAAGAGATGATCCCCGCTTGGGTGGACGGGCGCTTGCAGCCTGTCGGCAAGCTCGAGGTGCATGTGAAGGGCCTGCGCCACAAGGCGGTGTCGGTCTTCGTATTGGCGGGGACGCGCGTGCTGATCCAGCAGCGGGCGCTGGCCAAATATCACACGCCGGGGCTTTGGGCCAACACCTGCTGTACCCATCCGCGCTGGGACGAGGATCCCGGCAGTTGCGCCGTGCGACGCCTGCGGGAGGAGTTGGGGATCACCGGCCTTTTTCCCGCCTTTGCCGACCGCGTGGAGTATCGCGCCGATGTCGGCGGCGGGCTGGTGGAACATGAACTGGTCGACATCTTCGTGGCCGAAGCCCCGGCCGAACTGACCATTGCGCCGAACCCCGACGAGGTGGCGGCGGTGCGCTGGGTCGATCTTTATGACCTGTCGGCGGAAGTGCTGCGCAATCCCGAACGCTTCACCCCTTGGCTGCGCATCTATCTGGCCGAGCATATGGACCGCATCTTCGGCAGCCTTGTCGCGGGCCGCTGAGGTCGCGCAGCGGGGCGCGGGCAAGCCCGCGCAAGCCTTTCATCTCGCCTCTCGCGCGTGCCGCGCGTCCGGCTCGGATGCCGGGGTTTCACCCCGGACCCCAGGGTATTGGGGCCGAGATGAAGCTGGTGTTCATCTCGGTTCCCAATACCCTCGCGGGGTGGCTTGGCGGGTGAATGGGCCGCAGGCCAAGAGGGGACAGACTGTCCCCTTGCCTTAGGCCGATCCGGGCGCGGCGAGGAAGGGGAGGAGGAGGGCGGCGACGGACTCGGGTGCTTCTTCGTGGATCAGGTGGCCATAGGTTGGGAGTTCTGCATAGCGGGCGGCGGGCATGTGGCGGGCGGCATCGCGCGAGATGCGGGCGGGGACGGCGAGGTCGCCGGTCGAGGCGATGAGGAGGGTGGGGGTCTTGATGGCGGGAAGGCGGGTCATCAGGTCTTCAAGCTTCCACTGGGCCATCATGCCGAGCGTGCCGTCGACATGGGCCGGATCGCGGACGAGGGCGAGGTATTGTGCCTGACCTTCGGCATCAAGGGCAGAGCCTGTGGCGGTGAGGAGTTTCGACACGGTCGCGGGGTTGCCCCAAAGC
This sequence comes from Pseudomonadota bacterium, assembly GCA_039798885.1. Taxonomy (GTDB): domain Bacteria; phylum Pseudomonadota; class Alphaproteobacteria; order Rhodobacterales; family Rhodobacteraceae; genus Paragemmobacter. The sequence continues at coordinate 2,301 of JBDKFE010000032.1, forward strand.
TTTGCCACGACATGCGGGATGAAGGGGGTGACGGCAAGGACGCGGGCGAGGAGGGGGAACATCACCCCGGCCGCGCCGTCGAAGGCCCCGAGGGCGGCGTTGATGCCCACCACCGCATGGGGGGCGAGGAATTCGGTCAGCCGCAGGGCGAGGGCGGCACCAGCGGAATGGCCGATGATGGCATGGGGCTGGGTGTCGAGCGTCAGGCAGAGTTGGGCCACATCTTCGGCCATGGCGTCGATACCGTAGCGGCTGCGCGCGCCCGAGCGGGTGAAGCCCTGCCCCGGCAGGTCGGGGACGATCACCCGGTAATGGGGTGTCAGCAACGGGATCAGGTTGCGAAAGCTGTGCCCCGCCCCCCCCGCGCCATGCAGGAGCAGGAGTGAAGGGCCTTTGCCCGCGTCGATGACGCACCAGTCATGCGGCCGGGAGGCCACGCGGCGGGCGCGTTCGCGGAACGGCCAGTCGGGGGGCATTCGGTCGAATTCCATGTCAGCTTTCCAGAGCCTCGCCCAGAACCGTGGAGAGGCGGCGCGCATCGGCGCGGGGGAGGGCGAGGTAGGGGGCGTCCATGATCTGGGCAAGCGTCCTGAGCGCGGGCTGCGGGCGGTTCGCCACGTCGATCACCAAGGCGGGCGTGGCCGAGAGGCGAATCTGGCGGGCGAGGAGGGTGGCTTCCTCTTCGGCCCTTGGCCGGTCGGCGGTGCCGTCCAGCGCGATATTGCCGCGCCCGTCGGTCAGGAGGGCGATGGTGGGGGTCATGCCGCGCTGTCTGGCCTGTGCCGCCGTGGCCAGCGCCAGTTGCAGGCCCGAGGCGAGGGGGGTGCCGCCGCCGCCGGGCACGCCTGCAAGGCGGCGCTTGGTCTGGACGAGAGAGCGGGTGGGGGGCAGCAGCAGTTCCGCCGCATGGCCCTTGAACGCAAGGAGCGAGACATGGTCGCGCCGGGCATAGGCTTGGGCGAGGAGGAGTTCGATGGCCCCCTTTGCCTCGGCCAAGCGGGCGAAGGCGGCGGAGCCGGAGGCGTCGACGGCGAAGATCAGGACGCGGTCGGAGGTTTCGCGGAAGCGTTTCAGGCGGATGTCGGCGGCACGGACGAGGAGGGCGGCGTCACGGTCGGGGGTCTGGGCGCGGCGGAGGGGTTGCCACGGGGCTGCGGCGCGGAGCGTGGCGACGAGGTCGATGCGCGCGCCCGGTTGCAGGCGGCCGGGGCGCGAGGGGAGCGGGCGGCCGCGTCGGTTGCCGCCCTGTTCGGCCCCGGTGCCGCCTGCCGATTTCGCGGCGCGGGCGGCGCGGCCTGTGGCGAGTGCCTCGAGCAGGTCGCGGGGCAGGGCGGCGAGGGCGGCTTCAACGAGCATTTCTTCGGGGATGGATTGGGACTGGTCTTCGGACTGCGCCTCGCCCTGATCGGGGTTGGGATCGGGGGGCGGGGGTTCGGGGTCTTGGTGTTCGGCCTGTTCGGGCTGTGGCGCGGCGCGGTGGCCGTAGACGAGGGTGGCGGCGGCGCTGAGGTCTTCGTCGGTGACGGCGGTCCTTGCGTGCCAGGCGGCATGGGCGCGGGCGGTGGCGGCGGCAAGGAGGGGCGCACGGAGCGAGGGGATGCCCAGTTCGGCGGCGGCGCGGGTGAGGGCGTCGAGCTGGTCGGTGGTCAGGGTGATCTGCGGCAGCAAGGAGCGGGCTGTCGCGAGGCGGTCGGGGTCGAGCGCGATGTCGCGGCTGTCGCCCAAGGGGATGTCGGTCAGGTCGAGGAAGAGCGACAGGCGGTCCGACAGGGCGGGGGCGAGGGTTTCGTCGGCCTCGGCCCCTTCGTCCAGCGCGATGAGGGCGTGGGCGGGGGTGTCGAGGGCCGTGGCGAGCCGGGCGGCAAGGCCGGGGGGGCAGCGTTCGGCCATGGTCAGGATCAGCGCCGCAGGCTGCGCCAGAAGCCCCGTTTGCATCACGGGCTGGCCCGCCGCCAAGGTGGCCGCAAGGTCGAGGCCGCCGAAGAGCGTGTCATCGGTGATCGTGGGGTGCAGGCGGCGTTGCGGCAGCGGGATCGCGGACAGGGCCGCCGTCACGCGGTCGCGCACCGGGCCAGAGCGGGCGCGCAGCCACAGGCCCTTGATCCCGCCCGGATCGATGGCAAGGCAGGCGAGCGCGGTTTCGACCCGGCCCCAGGGATCGTCGGGGGTGGTCAGGGCAGCACCTCGGACACCGCGCGGATGACGCGGGTGGTCGATCCGGCCTCATCCAGCGGGTCACGGCGCAGGCGGTGCGACAGGCACATGGGGGCCACGGCCTTGAGGTGGATGCGGCCCACCGCTTCGTCCCCTTCGAAGGCGGCGAGGGCGCGGGCGGCGCGCAGCAGGGTCAGTTCGCCGCGCAGGCCGTCCGATCCGATGGCGATGCAGAGGCTGGCGCAGTCATGCAGGACGGTGTTCGGCGTCTTGACCTGCGGCAGGGCGGCGCGGGCGTGAAGGATGCGGTCGCGCAGCGCGGCATCTTGCGGGCGCCAAGTTTCCATGAAGGCACCGTAGCTGGAGTCATAGGCGTCGCGGCGGCGGATCACCTCGACCCGCGTTTCGACGTCGCGGGGGGAGGTGACTTCGACCGAGAAGCCGAAGCGATCAAGGAGTTGGGGGCGAAGTTCGCCTTCCTCGGGGTTGCCAGAGCCGACAAGGACAAAGCGGGCGGGGTGGCGGATGGAGAGGCCCTCGCGTTCCACCACGTTCTCGCCGGACTGCGCCACGTCAAGGAGGAGGTCGACGATATGGTCTTCCAGAAGGTTCACTTCGTCGATGTAGAGATAGCCGCGATTCGCGCGGGCGAGGAGGCCGGGTTCAAAGGCCTTTTCGCCGCGTGTCAGGGCGCGTTCGATGTCCAGCGCGCCGACGACGCGGTCTTCGGTGACGCCGAGCGGCAGGTCCACCACGGGGGTGGGTTTGGCGATGATGCGGTCGGTTGCGCCTTGGGCCCAGTCTGGCACCTGCGCGGGGCTGGGGGAGTTGACGGGGCAGCCTTCGACGGCCTCGATCTCTGGCAGAAGGGCGGCCAGGGCGCGGACGGCGGTGGATTTGCCTGTGCCGCGATCGCCGAAGACGAGGACACCGCCGATGGCGGGATCGACGGCGGTCAGGATCATGGCCTGTTTCATGGCCTCTTGCCCGACGATGGCGGAAAACGGGAAGGGTTGCTTCATTTGGGCACCGTAAGTGCAAGGATTTTCTGCGAAAATCCTTGGGGGCGAGTTTTCTGCGAAAACTCGGGGATGGAGAGGGGGGTGGTGGCGGCGCGATCCTTCGCAGAAGGATCGGGATCAGGAATTTTCGCAGAAAATTCCTGTACCGGGGAAAGGGTCTTCAAGGGATCGGTGCCGTTCCACGTGCCCGCGCTGCCCAGAAGGCGAAAGCGGGCATAGAGTTCTTCGTCGAACCAGTTGCCCTCGCGCACGGCCTTTATGGCGCGGCCATGCGGGCCGTCCCCCCGCGCAAAGGCCGCCATGCTGGCTGTGTCGGGCCAGATCGAGAAGGTGACCTGATGCAGAAGCGGCACCTCGCCGATCCCGATCTTGAAGGCGACATTGGGGTCCGCGCCGATGGTGGCCGAGATGTTCGGGACGCGGTCCCAGAATTTCAACGCGCGCGACGGGCGGACCGTGGCGCGGGTCAGGGCCGCGAGGGGGCCGTTTGCGGCATGGGCCTGTGCTTCGGGCAGGAAGGGGTTTTCGCCGGACCATGCGCCGCGGGCCGAGAGGGGTGACAGGAAGACGGTCCAGCTTTCCTGCGCCCTTGCGCGCCATCGCTGCCAGACGGGGCTGGTGGCGGTGGCGGCGCGGGCTGTCGCCTCGTCCGGCCAAGTGGCGAGGATGGCCCAGACCCCCCAGTTCGGGCGCGGGGTGAAGCCTTCGCCGGTGCCCGATCCGCAAAGCTTCCAGAACAGCGCGCGCTTTTCCTGCCGCAGCGAAAGGCGAGCCGCCCCCATCTGCCCGATCACCCAAAGGCGCGGGAGCATCCCGTCGAAACGGAAGAGGCTGAGGCTGGCAACGGAAATGGCGCGACCCTCCGATCGGATGAGTGTAAACTTAGTCTGACATCTTGCGGCGCGAAGGGGAAGCGGAAACGCAGAAATCGTGCGACGCATTCTGCGATATTGTAAATCAAACTAGACACTCTATCATCTGCCGCATGGAACAGACCTCGCGCCATCGCCCCGCCCCCGATCCGGATGCCGGACATGCCATCGTCATCGGCGCGGGTTTGGGCGGGCTTGCCTCGGCGATGCGGCTGGGGGCAAAGGGGTGGCGGGTCACGGTGATCGACCGGCTGGACCGTGTCGGTGGGCGGGGGTCTTCGATCACGAAAGGCGGGCACCGGTTCGATCTGGGGCCGACCATCGTGACGGTGCCGCAAGGACTGCGCGATCTTTGGGCGGCGTGTGGGCGGGACTTCGACCGGGATGTGCGGCTGGTGCCGATGGATCCGTTCTACGAAATCCGCTTCCCCGACGGGTCGACCTTTGCCGCGCGGCAGGACGATGCCGCGATGAAGGCCGAAGTGGCGCGACTTTCGCCCAGTGATACAAAGGGTTACGAGAAGTTCCTAAAGGACAGCGAGGCGCGCTATTGGTTCGGCTTCGAAGACCTTGGACGGCGGTCGATGCACAAGTTGTGGGACCTGATCAAGGTGCTGCCGACTTTCGCGATGATGCGGGCGGACCGGTCTGTCTATGCCCATGCGGCGGGGCGGGTGAAGGACGAAAGGTTGCGCTTTGCGCTGTCCTTCCATCCGCTGTTCATCGGGGGCGATCCGTTCAACGTGACGTCGATGTACATCCTTGTCAGCCACCTCGAGAAAGCCTTCGGTGTGCATTACGCCATGGGCGGCGTGCAGGCCATCGCCGAGGCCATGGCACGGGTCGTGGCCGCGCAGGGCGGTGAGGTCGTCCACAATACGGAAGTGGATGAAATCGTTATGGAAAATGGCCGCGCGGCCGGGGTTCGGCTGGTCTCGGGCGAGGTGATCCGCGCGGGGCTGGTGGTCAGCAATGCGGATGCGGGGCATACCTATACGCGGCTGTTGCGGAACCTGCCACGGAAGCGCTGGACCGACCGAAGGGTGAACGGGTCGCGCTGGTCCATGGGGCTTTATGTCTGGTATTTCGGGACCAAGGGGACCAAGGCCATGTGGCGCGATGTGGGGCATCACTCCATCGTCGTGGGTCCGCGCTACCGCGAGCATATCAAGGACATCTTTATCCGCGGGAAACTGGCGGATGACATGTCGCTTTATGTGCATCGGCCCAGCGTGACCGATCCCAGTTGCGCGCCTGCGGGTGACGACACTTTCTATGCCCTGTCCCCGGTGCCGCATTTGGGGTTCGACAATGGCGTGGACTGGGCCGAGGAAGAGCCGCGCTATCGCGCCAAGATGGCGAAGATGCTGGACGAGCGGCTGATTCCCGGTTTCCGCGACCGCATCACCGAGGACGTTGTCTTTACCCCGGAAACCTTTCGGGACCGGTATCTGTCACCGTTCGGGGCCGGGTTCTCGATCGAGCCGCGCATCCTGCAATCGGCGTGGTTCCGGCCACATAACGTGTCCGAGGAACTGCCGGGGCTGTTCCTTGCGGGGGCGGGCACCCATCCGGGGGCAGGGCTGCCGGGTGTCGTGGGGACGGCCGAGGTGCTGGGGCAGCTTGTCCCCGATGCGCCCAAGGTCTTGGCGGCAAAGGCGGAGTTGAGGATGGCAGCGGAATGATCGACCCGCGCGACATGGCCCATTGCCGCGAGTCGATCCGAACGGGATCGCTGTCTTTCCATGCCGCGTCGCGGCTGTTGCCGACGGCGGTGCGCGATCCGGCGCTGGCGCTTTATGCCTTTTGCCGGATGTCGGATGACGCGGTGGACGAAGGGGCGGACAAGGGGGCGGCCGTTCTGGCGCTGCGCGACCGGCTGGATCTGGTCTATAGCGGCACGCCTGCGAATGCGCCTGCGGACAGGGCCTTTGCGGCGGTGGTGGAGGGGTTCGATATGCCCCGCGCCTTGCCCGAGGCGCTGCTGGAAGGCTTTGCCTGGGATGCGGTGGGGCGGCGGTACGACACGCTGTCGGGGGTGCTGGACTATTCGGCGCGGGTGGCGGCGGCGGTCGGTGCGATGATGTGCGTTCTGATGCGGGTGCGGGATGCGGATGCGCTGGCGCGGGCCTGCGATCTGGGTCTGGCGATGCAGTTGACCAACATCGCGCGGGATGTGGGCGAGGATGCGCGGGCCGGGCGGCTGTATCTGCCGATGGCGTGGCTGCGGGCGGAAGGCATTGATCCAGATGGGTTTCTGGCGCGGCCCAAGGCCTATCCCGGCATCGCGCGGGCGACCTTGCGGCTGCTGGACGAGGCGGAGAGGCTTTATTTCCGGGCAGAGGCGGGGGTGCCGTCCCTGCCGCTGACCTGCCGCCCCGGCATCATGGCGGCGCGGCTGATCTATGACGCGATCGGGGGCCGTGTGCGCCGGGCGCGGGGGGATAGCGTGACGGCGCGGGCGCGGACGGGGCGGGGAACCAAGCTGGCCTGTCTGGTCGCGGCGACGGGGCGGGCGGTGGTTTCGACGGTGAAGCCGGTGCCGGCGGTGCTGCATGCGGTGCCGGTGGCGGAGGTGGAATTCCTTGTCCGCGCGGCGGCCCAGCGCGAGGCGCGCAAGGGGCGGTCAGAGGCGCTGCTGGCGGTTCTGGCGCAGCTTGAGGCGCAAGACAGGGGTTTGGCCTAGGGGTTCTGGGCGGGCAAGCCGTTCAGTTTCCAGCGATTTTCATTGGACGGAACATCTGCGCGCTATAGATCGTTCGCTTGTTCTAGCGGAGCGATGCGATGGAATATTTTGCGCTGTTTCTGACCTATCTGGCGGCCTGCGGGGCGGCGGCGGCGACGGGGGCGATGTTCCAGCCGGGCGATTGGTATCGCGGCTTGGCCAAACCGCGCTGGACCCCGCCGGACTGGCTGTTCCCGGTGGCTTGGACGGTGCTGTACCTGTCGATGTCGGCGGCGGCGGCGCGGGTGGCGATGCTGCCGGACACGGGGCAGGCCTTGGCGCTGTGGTCGGTGCAGATCGCCCTTAACACCTTGTGGACGCCCGTCTTTTTTGGGTTGCGCCGGATCGGGGCGGGGCTGGTGATCATCTTCCTGCTGTGGCTGGCGGTGGCGGCGACGATGGTCGCCTTTTGGCAACATGACGCGATCGCGGGGGCGCTGTTCGTGCCGTATCTGGTTTGGGTGACGGTGGCGGGGATGTTGAATCGGTCGGTCTGGCACAGGAACCCCGCGGCCTAAGTGATCAAGGGGTTGGGCGAAAACGGCTGGACCGATAACCGTGCCGGAAACCGTGCCGCAACCTGTCAGCACGCAGCGGACGGTGCATGGCCGTCGCGCGCAACGGCCAATCGGACGGGAAGGGCAAAATTCTGCGAAGAATTCTGCACCTGCCTTCAAAGGAATTGGGTCAGCCCGTCCAGCCGCCGCGCCTTGGCACGCGGAAGGCGAGCATGGGTTTCATCCACGGTTGGCGGAAGCGGGTGAGGTCGAGCGCTTCGTGGACGCCCTGCGTCACCTCGCCCATCAGGCGGGTTTCCACGACGCTGCGGGAATAGAAGGGGGCATCCAGCATCGGCAGCACCTGACGCGGGGTCGTGCCCGGATCGGCGCGGGTTTCGCGGCGGACAAGCCAGTTGGTGCGGGCAAAGGGGGTGCGGGGCGGGGCGGCCACCTCATGCGCTTCGCCAGAGGGCGAGACTTCGAGCGCGAAGTCCTGCTGCGTGCCGTCGCGCCACGTCGCATCGTAAAGGCAGAGCGCGCGGTCCTTCATGGGGAATCGGCCCCATGTCCAGAAATCGAAATCGCGCTCTAGCGCGGTGGTGCCGAAATTGGCGTCGAAATAGCCGTGGCCTTCCCAGACTTGGCCTTGGGTCAGGTTCACGCTGATATGGGCGGTGGGCGCGAAAGGGCGCCATTGGTGGCGCGGGTGAAGGGCCAGTTCCACGCCCGTCACGGCGGACGGGGTCAGGACGATCCGGCCCCGGACACGGCTGATGATCGGTGGGGACGAGACTTCATCCACGTCGATCACCAATTCGCGCCCCGTCCAATGCATCCGCGACGGGCCAAGGGTGAGGGTGTCCTTCTCTTGGCGCAGCGCCGACGTGCCGCGGTCGGTCATGGTGAAGCGCCCGCCGGGGCCGTAGGTGGCGACGTTCAGGCAGACGTGGTTCTGCGGGGCCTTCCGTCCGCTCCAGGCATACCAGGGTGAAAACACCGACCCGATGAAACCTATGACCGAGACCGCGCGCCGCCCGTCATCCGAGATGCCGTCGAGATACCACCAGGCGTAGCCGTCGGGGCCGACTTCGACGCGGAAATCCGGTCCTGCGTGATCGCCTCGGCCGCGTGCTTCGCGGAGAGGGCCGCCATCGGCACGCCCGCCCCCGGATGCGCCCCGCCCCCCGCCAGATAGAGCCCCGGCAGGGCGGTCCGGGCGGGTGGACGCTGGAAGCTGGCCATCGTCCCTTCGGGCGAGCGCCCGTAGATCGCCCCCTGCGAGGCCGGGAAGAGCCGGTCCAGTGTGGCGGGGGTGGTCAGCGCCTCTGGTCCCGGCGCTGTCAGGTGCAGGCCCATGCGGGAAAGTCGGTCGAAGGTGATCTGTCGGCATTGGCGGAAATCCTCGGGGCGCAGGGCGGGCAGGCCTGCAGGGGCGTTCAGGATGATTTCGAATCGTTCGGGGCCAGTGGCGGGGCCAGTGGCGGGGCCACGGGCGCGGTCTTCGGCGCAGAGGTAGAGTGTGGGGGCGGCGGGCATGCGGCCCGCGCCGATGGGGCCGAATTCCTGTGCGGGGTCTTCGGTGAAGAAGAGGTTGTGGTGGATCAGGTCTGGGGCCTTGGGGCCCTGCGCCTCGGAGGCGAAGGCCCAGACGAGGGCCGAAAGGCTGCGCGGCTGGGTCGCGCTGCGGGCAAGCGCGGCGGCGGCGGCAGAGCCCATGCGGCCTTCGGTCAGGGCGGCGGGGTCGCCGTTGAAGACGCAGGCGCTGCAGGGAAGGGTGCGGCCATCGGCGATCTGCACGCCCGTGACGCGGCCGTTCTGGCGCTGGATGCGGGTGGCGGGGGTGGCGTAGCGGAAGGTCACGCCCATCCGTTCGGCCAGCGCGGCAAGGGCGGCGGCAAGGCTGTGCAGGCCCCCGTCGACGGCCCAGACCCCCCGCGCCTCGGCCCGCCAGATGAGCGACAGGACGGCGGGGGCTTGGGCAGGGCGGCCGCCGACATAGGTGGCGTAGCGGGCAAAGAGCTGCACAAGCCGGGGGTCGCGGAACTGGGTTTTCAGCCAGCGTTGCAGGGACAGGCCGGGCAGAAGCGCGGGCCAGAGCCGTGGCTGTTTCAGGGCGGCGCGGGCGATGGAGGGCAGGTCGGGCCGGGCCGCCTGCATCACGGGGGCGTCGAAGGCCGCGTAAAGGGATTCGGCCAAGGCGTCGAATTTCAGGAAGGCCTCTGCCTCGCGCGGGCCGGCGAAGGCGCGGATGGCCTCGGCATTTTCGGCCCGGTCGGGGGTGAGGTCGAGCGCGGCTGAGTCGGGCCACCAATGGCGGGCGAGGATGCGCTGGGGAATCAGGGTGACGTGGTCATCGAGGCGTTCCCCGTTGAGGGCGAAGAGGGCGTCGAAGACGGGGCGCATGGTCAGGACGGTGGGGCCAGTGTCGACCGGGCCAGCGGCAGAAGGAATCGCGCGGGCCTTGCCGCCGGGGGCGGCGGCGGCTTCCAGCACTGTGACTTTCAGGCCGGATGCGGCCAGCCGGATGGCGGCGGCAAGGCCGCCCATCCCCGCCCCGATCACGATGACGCGGTCTCGATCCATGGGGCGAGTGTAGGCGAGGCCTTGCGGTTGTCCAATGAGAATTACAGCAAAGTGTAAGATTTAGTTTACACCTTGGGGCGGCGGTGCGAGACTGCCCCTATCGACACCACGAAAGGGGCAGTCATGGGCAAGGTCGGCGGTCTGAGCGGAATGGACGTGCGGATCGAGGCGGCAATCGCCCAGGCGCTGTCGCTGGGGCAGGGCGGTCCGGGCAGTGCCGAGGCGCCGCCCAAGCTCCGCGCGGCGCTGGATCATGCGGTGTTTCCCGGCGGGGCGCGGATCAGGCCGACGATTCTGATTTCGGTCGCGCGGGCCTGCGGGGACGACCGTCCGGGGATGACGGATGCGGCGGCGGCGGCGCTGGAACTGATCCATTGCGCGTCCCTCGTGCATGACGACCTGCCCTGTTTTGACGATGCGGATATCCGGCGGGGCAAGCCCACGGTGCATCGGGCCTATGGCGAACCCTTGGCCGTGCTGGCGGGGGATTCGCTGATCGTGCTGGCCTTTGAGGTGCTGGCGCGGGCGGCGGGGGACCATCCGAAGCGGGCGGTCGATCTGGTGCGGGTGCTGGCGCAGCGGACGGGGATGCCGGGGGGCATCTGCGCGGGGCAGGGCTGGGAGAGCGAGGCAGAGGTCAATCTGGCCGCCTATCACCGGGCCAAGACCGGGGCGCTGTTCATTGCCGCCACGCAGATGGGGGCCATCGCGGCGGGGCAGGAGCCCGAGCCGTGGGAGGAATTGGGCGCGCGGATCGGCGAGGCGTTTCAGGTGGCCGACGACCTGAAGGATGCCCTGTTGACGGCGGCCGAAATGGGCAAGCCTGCGGGTCAGGATGTGGTGCATGCCCGGCCCTCGGCGGTGCGGGAACTGGGGGTTCAGGGGGCTGTGTCCTACCTGAAGGACATTTTGGGCGGGGCGATTGCATCGATCCCGTCCTGTCCGGGCGAGGCGATGCTGGCCGCCATGGTGCGCGCCTATGCCGAACGGATGACGCCCGTCGATCTGCAGCCGGTGCGGGGATGAGCGACGCGGCGGCGGGGTCCATGCCCCCCGCGCGGCGGGGACGGCAGCCTTGGGCGGTGCGGCTGGGCCTGTCGCCGCGATTCCATGCCATTTGCGCGCGGGTGCCGGGGTTGAAGCATATCGCGCGGTCCGAAGGGGCGGCGCTGTTCGACATCGTGCAGGGCTTCGTGCAATCGCAGGCGCTGCTGGCGCTGGTGGAATTGCGGGTGCTGCATCGCTTGGCCGAGGGGCCTTTGCCGCTTGCCGCGTTGGCGGGGCCTGTGGGCGTGCCGGTGGAGCGGATGGCGATCCTGTGCAAGGCCGGGGCGGGGCTGGGCCTGATGGCGGAACGGCGGGGCCTCTGGCGGCTGACGGTGCGGGGGGCGGCCTTTCTGACCGTGCCGGGGCTGGAGGCGATGGTGCGGCATCATCCGGTGCTGTACCGCGATCTGGCGGACCCCGTGGCCTTCTTTCGCGGCGAGACGCAGCCGGAATTGGCGGGGTTCTGGCCCTATGTCTTTGGCGCAGGCGGGGCGGCGGACCCGGAACTTGCCGCGCGCTATTCGGCCTTGATGGCCGACAGTCAGGGGCTGGTGGCGGCGGATACGCTGGGGCTGGTCGATCTGTCGGGGGTCCGGCGGTTGATGGATGTGGGCGGCGGGACGGGGGCTTTCCTTGCCGCCGTGGGGGCCGCGCATCCGACGCTGGAGATGGTCCTGTTCGACCTACCCGCCGTGGTGCCGGGGGCGGAGGCGCGCTTCGCCTCGGCCGGGGTGCGCGGACGGGTGGAGATCGTGCCGGGATCTTTTCGCGACGACCCGCTGCCGCAGGGGGCGGATGCCATTTCGCTGGTGCGGGTACTCTATGACCATGCTGATTCCACGGTCGCGCAGCTGTTGCGTGCGGTCCATGCGGCGCTGCCCGCCGGGGGGCGCGTGATCGTGTCAGAGCCGATGTCAGGGGGCGATGCGCCCGATCCGGCAACGGATGTGTACTTTTCTGTGTACACCCTTGCCATGCAGACCGGGCGGACCCGATCCGGTGCAGAAATCCAGCGCCTGTTGGAGAATGCGGGCTTTGCAGACTGCCGTTCTCACCGTGGTTTCCGGCCTTTCGTCACCTCGGTGGTGACGGGAGTGAAGCCTGTAAACCCGTCCGCACAAAAAAGTGTCTAATTAAATTGACACTACCGCCTGTCAGTCTACACTTACACACAGCCGAAGACTCCCGGATCGAAAATGGGAATCGCGGCGCAGGGGGAAGCGACGTGAGAACGACTGCAGTCATTCTGTCCGGGCCGAGGGAGCTGTCGCTTCAGTCGCTGGACCTTGTTGCCCCCGGCGCGGGCGACCTGGTGGTCGAGATCGCGCATTCCGGCATTTCCACTGGTACCGAGAAACTCTTCTACACCGGCACGATGCCGCCCTTTCCGGGCATGGGTTACCCCCTTGTCCCCGGCTATGAGGCGGCGGGCGTGGTGGTCGAGGCGGGGGCCGAGAGCGGCTATCGCGTCGGCGAGCATGTCTTTGTCCCCGGTGCCAATTGTTTTGCGGGCGATGTGAAGGGGCTGTTCGGGGGCGCGTCGCGCCATCTGGTGACGCCCGCGCATCGCGTGGCGCGGATTGATGGCGGCATGGGTGCGGAAGGCGCGTTGCTGGCGCTGGCTGCGACGGCGCGTCATGCGCTGGCAGGGTTTGCCACCGCGCTGCCGGACCTGATCGTGGGCCATGGCACGCTGGGCCGTTTGTTGGCCCGCCTGACCGTGGCGGCAGGTGCGCCCGCGCCGACGGTATGGGAAACCAACCCGACCCGCCGCGAGGGGGCGGACGGTTACGCCTGCATCGCGCCAGAGGACGATCCGCGCCGCGATTACAAGGCGATCTACGATGCCTCGGGCGCCAAGGGCCTGCTGGACCAGCTTGTCATGCGTCTGGCCAAGGGGGGCGAGGTCGTTCTGGCCGGGTTCTATACCGAGCCTGTCTCTTTCGCCTTTCCGCCCGCCTTCATGAAGGAAGCGCGCATCCGCATCGCGTCCGAATGGCAGCCCGACGATCTGGTCGCCACGCGGGCGCTGATCGAAAGCGGGGCGCTGTCGTTGAAGGGACTGATTACCCACACCCGCCCGGCATCCGCCGCGCCCGAGGCCTATGAAATGGCCTTTGGCGATGCGGCCTGTCTCAAAATGATCCTCGATTGGAAGGCCACGGCATGAACGACGTTCCCAACCTGAAGGATTTCAACGCCCGACTGCGCGACGAGGCGCATGAGGAGCCGACGCTGGAGGTTCCGCAGGACCCGCCCAGCAAGAAGACGCAGATCATCGCGATCTATGGCAAGGGCGGTATCGGCAAAAGCTTCACGCTGGCCAACCTCAGCCACATGATGGCCGAGATGGGCAAGCGCGTGCTGCTGATCGGCTGCGACCCGAAGTCGGACACGACCTCGCTGCTGTTCGGTGGGAAAGCCTGCCCGACGATCATCGAAACCTCGACCCGCAAGAAGCTGGCGGGGGAAGAAGTGAAGATCGGCGACGTCTGCTTCAAGCGCGATGGCGTGTTCGCCATGGAGCTGGGTGGGCCTGAGGTCGGCCGCGGCTGCGGCGGGCGCGGCATCATCCACGGCTTCGAACTGCTCGAGAAGCTCGGCTTCCACGAGTGGGACTTCGACTTCGTCCTGCTGGACTTCCTGGGCGACGTGGTGTGCGGCGGCTTCGGCCTGCCGATCGCCCGCGATCTCTGCCAGAAGGTGATCGTCGTCGGTTCGAACGACCTGCAGTCGCTGTATGTGGCCAACAACGTCTGCTCGGCGGTGGAATACTTCCGCAAGCTGGGTGGCAATGTCGGCATCGCGGGGCTGGTCATCAACAAGGATGATGGCACGGGCGAGGCGGCGGCTTTTGCAGAATCTGTGAAAATCCCG
>JBDKFE010000033.1:0-7134 GCA_039798885.1 Pseudomonadota bacterium
TCTTGGCACAGCTTCAGGATGTCGCCCAGATATTCGTCCGGCACCATGATCGTGGCCTTGATGCGCGGTTCGCTGATGTGGTCGATATAGGTCAGATCGGGCATGTCGGCGGGGTTGTGCAGATCGCGCACCTCGCCATCCTTCATGTGCAGCTTGAAGACCACCGACGGCGCGGTGGTGATCAGGTCGAGGTCGTATTCCCGTTCAAGGCGGTCGCGGATCACCTCAAGATGCAGCAGCCCAAGGAAACCGCAGCGGAAGCCAAAGCCGAGGGCGGCAGAGGTTTCCATCTCGTAGCTGAAGCTTGCATCGTTCAGCGCCAGCTTTTCGATGGCATCCCGCAGCGCTTCGAAATCGTTGGCATCGACGGGGAAGAGGCCGCAGAAAACCACCGGTTGCGCGGGTTTGAAGCCCGGAAGCGGCGTGTCGCAGCCCTTGCGTTCATGGGTGATCGTGTCGCCCACGCGGGTGTCGCGGACCTGCTTGATCGACGCGGTGAGGACGCCAATCTCGCCCGGTCCAAGTTCGCCGATATCCACCATCTGGGGTTTCAGGACGGCCAGCTTGTCGATGCCATAGACCGCGCCAGTCTGCATCATCTTCACGCGGTCGCCCTTGCGGATGACGCCATCCATGACGCGGATCATGACGACGACGCCCAGATAGGCGTCATACCAGCTGTCCACCAGCATGGCCTTAAGCGGCGCGTCGCGGTCGCCCTTGGGCGCGGGCAGGCGGGTGACGATGGCCTCTAGCACATCCGGTATCCCCAGCCCGGTCTTGGCCGAAATCGGAATCGCGTCCGAGGCGTCGAGTCCGATCACATCCTCGATATTCTCTTTCACGCGGTCGGGGTCGGCGGCGGGCAGGTCGATCTTGTTCAGCACGGGCACGATGTCATGCCCCGCGTCGATGGCCTGATAAACATTGGCGAGCGTCTGCGCCTCGACCCCTTGGCTTGCATCGACGACCAGCAGCGACCCTTCCACCGCGCGCATGGAGCGCGACACTTCATAGGCGAAGTCCACATGGCCGGGGGTGTCGATCAGGTTCAGGATGTAGGTCTTCCCATCCTTGGCCGGATATTCGATCCGCACGGTGTTCGCCTTGATGGTGATCCCGCGTTCGCGTTCGATATCCATGCTGTCAAGCAGCTGGGCCTTCATGTCGCGTTCGGCCACCGTCCCGGTCATCTGGATGAGCCGGTCGGCGAGAGTGGATTTGCCGTGGTCGATATGGGCCACGATCGAGAAATTGCGGATCAGGTCAAGCTGGGTCATGGCGGGGCATATAGCCTTTCCCACAAGGCGCGGAAAGCCCCCGGCGCACGGCAGAGGGGGCGGTGTTGCGGGCCTGCGGATTCGTGATGTCGCACCCGGCGATGCGGCGGCCCGGACGGATTGAAAAATCCGCCCGGATCGGCATAATCCCGCGCCAAAGAACGACCGCGCCAAAGATGCGCGGCATGAGGCAGAGACCATGAAGACCATGCTGATCGGCGCGGCCCTCGCCGCGCTTGCCCTTCCCGTGATGTCCACGCTGGCCACCGCCGGTCCTATCGAACGTGCCTGCCTGCGGTCTGACCGGGATGCCGCCAACCGCAGCCTCTGTTCCTGCATCCAGCAGGTGGCCGACATGACCCTGCGCGGCGGCGACCAGCGCCGCGCCGCGAAGTTCTTCGCCGATCCCGACCGCGCGCATAAGACTTGGATGTCCCAGCGCAAAAGCGACGATGCCTTCTGGGAACGCTACAAGAATTTCGGCACCACGGCCGAGGCCTACTGCACCGGTTGATCGCCGCGCGGCACCCTACCCCTTCAGCGCCGCAACCAGACCCCGCGCGGCATCCTCGATCATGCAAAGCGTGCGGTCGTATTCGCCCGTGTACCACGGGTCCGGCACCTCGTCCCCGTGGTGCGGGGCATGGGTCAGGAAAAGCTCTGGCGCCGTTCCGCCTGCGGGGCAGAGCGCGCGGACATCCCGCAGGTTGGCACGGTCCATCACAAGGATGCGGTCGAAGCGGGTGAAATCCGCCACCTCGATCTGCCGCGCGCGCAGGGCGGAAAGGTCATAGCCCCGTTTGCGGGCGGCGACGACGGCGGGGGGATTGGGGGGTTCCCCGGCATGCCAGCCGCCGGTGCCACAACTGTCCACCTCGACGCGCAGCCCCTCGGCCTTGGCCATGGCGCGAAAGACGCCCTCGGCGGTGGGCGAGCGGCAGATGTTGCCAAGGCAGACAAAGAGGATGCGGTGCGTCATGCGCTTTGCGTAGCGGGGAACGGGGAGGCAGGGCAAGCGATTGCGTGCCCCGCCTGTACGGTCACTGGCCAGTGATCACTGGCCCGCAACCATCACGACGCCATCGAACGTGGAATACAACGCGACCTTATTGGCACCGAGCTTGTCTTCCTCGGCATTGAAAAGCGCCGAAAGCGTCTTGGATGCTGTCACCCCATGTTGGTCAAGGAAGGCGGGCATCCGCAGGTCCTCACCGCCGCAGAGCACGATCTCCCAGCCCATGTCGCCCTTGCGCAGAAGCGCGCGGCCGCCCTTGCCGCCCTGCTCCCAAGAGGCGAGCGCATGGTCACCCTCGACCACGACCGGGGTGACGGTCAGCGGGTTCTCCGGGGTGTCGAACTGGGCCTTCATGACGGCCACGATGGCTTCAGGATCGGCCATGCCGGTCTGATCAACGATCGCCGCCATCTCATGGCCACCATTCATATGGGCATCATGGCCGTGCTGCATGGCATCTGAGGCATCGCCCTCTTGCATGCCATGGCCCGTATGGTCATGGCCGTCGCCATGGCCGGAATGATCCATATCGCCATGGCCGGAATGATCCATCATGCCCTCGCCCGGCTTGCGGGCATTGTCCACCACGGCCTCGACCGTGATCTCGCCTGCCTGTTCGAAGATGAAGGTCAGCGGGAAGGTATCGCCATCTGCCAGTGCCTGCGTCAGGCCCATCAGCATGACATGATCGCCACCGCGCGCGAATTCGTGCATTTCGCCCGCCGCAAGGGCGATGCCGCCTTCGATCTGGATCATCTGCATCACGCCATCGGCACTTTCGATGTGGGTGTGCAGTTCGACCTTCTCGGCCACGGGGGACGCGACGCCGATCAGGCGGTCGTCCGTCTCAGAGTTGTTGTGCATCATCAGGAAGACGGCACCGGACCCGCCCTCTTGCCCGTTGGAGCGGGCATAGACATCATGGATATGCATCCCCTCAGGATGCTCTTGCGCCGCCACGGGCAGCGCGCACAGGATCAGGGCAGCCGCAGCGGCGGCGAGTTTCGATTGAAAAGACATGGGGTAACCTCTGGCTCGTCTGATTGGGTTCTGGGTTGGACCGGATCAGAGCAGCGGCGGGGGACCCCGTGCGGCAGGTTCGGGCGCGGTCTCGTCCTCGACCGGGATGGGCAGGGCGCAAACATGCGGCTCGCTCCGCGTCAGCGGGCGGGCGGGCAGGTCGGCGGGCGTGCCATCCGGGGCCAGTGTGGCAGCAAGGCAGTCCGGGCAGTGGCGCGGGTCCGCGATCGGGTTGCCCGCCGCATCAAGCAGGAGCTTCGCCGTGCCGCCATGGGCATCGCACAGCTCCAGCTCCACCGCGCCGATGGTGCGGGCATGGGCGACCGCCGTGGTGACCGACGTCACCGCCAGCATCAGCGTCAGCATCAGGGCAAGGGTCGCGCGCAGCTTCATGGCCTGCTACCTAATCGTTCTGCCCACCGCGCGAAAGGGGGCCAAAGGTCGCCCCCGTTCGGGCAAAGGTCGGTCATGCGAAAAGGCCCCGCGGCGCGCTGCGCTGCGGGGCCTTCGGGACATCCGTCCGCAAGGATCAGGCGGTGGCCTGAGCCTTGGCGATTTCCTTTTTGATCTTCAGGGCGTTGGACGACAGTTCGTCATCCTTGGCCTTGGCGAGGAAGGCATCCAGCCCACCGCGATGGTCCACGGTCCGCAGCGCGGCCGAAGAGATGCGCAGCTTGAAGGACTGGCCCAGCACGTCAGAGATCAGCGTGACCTCGTTCAGGTTCGGCAGAAAGCGGCGACGCGACTTGTTGTTCGCGTGGCTCACGGTATTGCCGGTCATCGGGCCCTTGCCCGTCAGTTCGCAGACGCGCGACATCGTCTTGTTCCTTCGTGTGTCAACGGGACATTAGGCCCGAGTCACCCCGGGCGTCCGAATTCGATTGGGGGCGTGTAAGGGCAAAGGCGGCCCGCGTCAAGCGACCCTTGGGCGCGACGGCGGGGGGCGGGCGGGATTTTTCGCAGAAAAATCGGGGCGGGGGGAAGCGATTTTTCTGCGAAAAATCGGGCGCATCGCTTCTGATGGGGTGCAAGCGGCGGATGTCGGCTTGGGGGCCAGCCCCCATCGCCTGCGCGGGCGCAGGCGATTCCCCCGGGATATTTGGGGACGGAAAAGGATCAGGACAGGGCAGAGAGAAGCTCTGCCGCTGCCGCTTCGGGTGTCAGGCGGCCTGCCGCGACGGCGGCGCCGAGGTCGGCCATCCGGCTGCGCGCCGGATCGCGGGTCAGGGCCGATAGCAGCCCCTGCCGCACCTCTTCTTCGAACCAGTGGCAGGCCTGCGCGGCACGGCGCGCGTCCCAATGGCCATATGCGCGCCGCCAGTCGGCAAGGGTACGGATCTCGGTCCAGGCCGTGCCCAGCCCCTCGGTCGCCAAGGCCGACACGCACATGGCCTTGGGGAACCCCTCCGGGTCCTGCGGGCGGCGGCGCAAAAGGCGCAGGGCGCCCGCATATTCCGCCATGGTGCGCTGTGCGGCGGGTTTCAGGTCGCCATCGGCCTTGTTCACAAGGATGAGGTCGGCCATTTCCATGATCCCGCGCTTCACCCCCTGCAATTCGTCCCCGCCTGCCGGGGCGAGCAGAAGGAGGAAGAGGTCGCAAAGCTCTGCCACCACCGTCTCGGACTGGCCCACCCCCACCGTTTCGATCAGGACGATGTCGAATCCTGCCGCTTCGCAAAGCGTCACCGCCTCTCGCGTACGCCGCGCGACGCCGCCCATGCGGGCTTGTGACGGCGAGGGGCGGATGAAGGCGCGGGGGTCGCGGGACAGCTGTTCCATCCGCGTCTTGTCACCAAGGATCGACCCGCCGGAACGGGCCGATGAGGGATCGACGGCGAGGACCGCGACGCGCTTGTCCATGGCGGTCAGCATCAGGCCGAAGCTTTCGATGAAGGTGGATTTGCCCACGCCGGGGGTGCCCGAAAGGCCCAGACGCAGGGCCTGCCGTCCCTTGGCGGGGCTGTCATCGCCGCGCAACCGTTCGAGCAGGTCCAGCGCCTGCGCGCGGTGATCGGCGCGGCCGCTTTCCACCAGCGTGATCGCGCGGGCCAGCGCGCGGCGTTCACCCGCCGCCACGCCTGCGGCCAGTGCCGCCACATCCGCCTCTTTGGCCGTCATGCCCGCCCTCCGGTGGTTCTTCTCTTGTGTAGACCGACCGGCGCGGCAGATGCCAGAGCGAGGACGCCTCACGACCTCCCCTCTGGCCCAAACCCGGCCATGCCGCGATAAGGGGCCATGACCGACTCGCTGCCCATCGACGACGCCCTGCCCGCGCTGCGTGCCGCCATCGCCGCACGCGGCATGGCTGTGCTGCAGGCCCCCCCCGGCGCGGGCAAGACGACGCGGGTGCCGCTCGACCTGCTGGCCTCTGGCCTGATCACGGGGCGCATCGTCCTGCTGGAACCCCGCCGCCTTGCCGCCCGCGCAGCGGCCGAGAGGATGGCCGAAACGCTGGGCCAACCCGTGGGCGCGACCGTGGGCTATCGCATAAGGGGCGAGGCGAAGGTGGGCCGCGATACCCGGATCGAGGTGGTGACCGAAGGCATCCTCACGCGGATGATCCAGTCCGACCCGTCGTTGGAAGGCGTGGGGGCGGTGATCTTCGACGAATTCCACGAACGCAGCCTGACTGCCGATCTGGGCCTTGCGCTGTGCCTTGAAATCCGGGGCGCACTGCGCGAGGACCTGATCCTGATCGCCATGTCCGCCACGCTGGATGCCGCCCCCGTGGCGCGGCTGATGGGGGATGCGCCGCTTGTCACCTCGGAAGGCCGCGCCTTCCCGGTGGAGACGCGCTGGCTGCCCCGCCCGCCCGACGCCTCGCTGCGGTTCGAGGCGGCGGTGGCGCACCTGATCCGGCAGGCGCTCGAGGAAACGGCAGAGGGCGGCATCCTCTGCTTTCTGCCCGGTGAAGGCGAAATCCGGCGGGTGGAGGCGGCTTTGGGGTCCCTGCCCGCGGGCGTCACCGTCAGGCCGCTGTTCGGCGCGATGGACTTTGCCGCCCAGCGCGCGGCCTTGGCCCCGGGGACGGGGCGCAAGATCGTGCTGGCCACCTCCATCGCCGAAACCTCGCTCACCATCCCCGACATCCGCGTGGTGGTGGATGGCGGCCGCGCCCGCCGCGCGCGCTTTGACGCGCCCTCGGGCATGTCGCGCCTTGTCACCGAACGCGTGACCAAGGCCGAGGCCGAACAGCGCCGGGGCCGGGCGGGGCGTGTGGCCCCCGGCACCTGCTACCGTCTTTGGACGAAGGGAGAGGAGGGCGGTCTTGCCCCCTTCCCCCCGGCCGAGATCGAGGCGGCGGACCTTACCCCCCTCGCCCTCGAACTGGCACTGTGGGGCAGCGCGGACCTGCCCTTCCTGACGCCCCCCCATCCCGGCGTATTGGCCGAAGCGCGCAGTCTGCTGACGGACCTTGGCGCGCTGGATGAGGCGGGCCGCATCACCGATCACGGGCGCAGGCTGGCCACCCTGCCGCTGCACCCGCGTCTGGGGCATATGCTGGCGGTGGCGGGACCGAAGGCCGCCCCCCTTGCCGCGCTGCTGGCCGAACGCGATCCGCTGCGGGGCGATCCGCCGGACCTGCTGGCGCGGCTGAAAGCCATCGACCGCCCCCCGCCACAGGCCCATCGCCCCACCATCGACCGTATCCGCGACGAGGCGAAGCGTCTTGCCCGCGCCATCCCGACGGGGGACCACGACGACCTTTCGCCCGCGCAGATGGCGGCGCTGGCCTATCCCGACCGGATCGGCCTGCGCCGCAAGGGCGATGCCCCGCGCTGGGTGCTGTCGGGCGGCAAAGGCGCGGCGATGGCCCCC
>JBDKFE010000034.1:0-11121 GCA_039798885.1 Pseudomonadota bacterium
ATTACAGCGGCAAGGATCGCGGCAGCGAGACGCTGAACGATGGCGTGAACCTGCGCCTGCCATCCGGCCGCTTCCTCGACTGGGGCAATACGGACTTCGACGTCAACCTGATGTTCTCGGATGCGGCCACCGATCAGAACGGCCAACTCTTCTTTGACATCTTCGACACCGAAGGCTTCCTCGGTGACATGATGATGGTGAACTTCACCTACAAACCCTTCATGGAGGTCCTGCCCCGCAAGTATCGCTTCCGGATGCTGTGCGCCTCTATGTCGCGCTGGTACAAGCTCGCGCTCGTCAATCAGGCGGGCACGATGGTGCCGATCAAGGTCATCGCGACCGACGGCAACCTTTTGCCCGCCCCGGTCACCGTGTCGCAACTGGACACCATGTCCTCGGGCGAACGCTTTGACGTCATTGTCGATTTCACCCCCTTCAAGGTGGGCGACAAGCTGCGCCTCGTGAACCTGATGGAGTTCGCGAACGGCCGCGGGCCCAATGGGGTTCTTTCCGTGGCCAATGCCTTGGCCCAGAAATCGCTCGATCCCGCGATTGGTTCGGTGATGGAATTCCGGGTCGTCCGCAATGTCGCAAGCGTCGATATGCCCGGCTACGTCTATGACGCCTTCCGCTACGGCGACCGCGACCTCAGCGTGGTTCCGGCCAAGCTGACCGATCAGATCCCGATCGTGGCCCCCGTGCGGGAACGCGTGATCGAATTCAAGCGCGGCGCGAACGATGCGCGTGGTGATACGGCGACCGGCTGCTTCCCCAGTTGCCCCGACCGCGAAACGCCGTGGGGCATGCGGATCAACGGCGCAGAGACGCACGCGCTGAATGCCAACCGCATCGCGATGCTCGTGCCCCGTCCCGGCGAGGTGGAACACTGGACGCTTGTCAATGGCGGCGGCGGTTGGGACCACCCCGCACACCTGCACTTCGAAGAGGCGGTCACCATCTCGCGCACGAAGTTCCCGCTCGGCGCGGCCGAACGGGGCGCACGCAAGGATGTCTGGTGGCTGGGCGAAGGCGGATCAGTCAAGATCCAAGTCCGCTTTGGCGAATATGGCGGGGCCTATGTCACCCACTGCCACAACACGGTGCATGAGGATGCGGCCATGCTCATGCGCTACGACGTGCTTACGGACCCGAACAACAAAAAGACATCGCAGACCCACGTCCAAGTCATTCCGACCCCGAACCCCAGCCCGGACGGCGTCACCTATGTCATGCCCGAGATCCTGCCCGAGGGGAATCCCTTCCACCCCAGCTTCAATCCGCGCCCCGTGATGCCCCGGGCCTGAACCAAAGCGCGGGGGGATCGGCAGACCACGGCACGGCCAGTCCAGCGCAACGACAGTCCCGGGGGCACCCATGGTGTCCCCGGAACGCATCCGGTCATGCAAACGAAAGCTTGCCTGCCAGCGCTTTGCATGGGTCTATGGTCGTTAAGTTCGTTTGCAACAGCGACTCCGATCAGGCCAGTGACCGCCAAGGAGCAGCATGCCGTGCCAAAGACAGACACCTTGATCCCAGAAGGGAACGCAAACCGCTGGTTTGCCGTCCGTCTAGGACGGGCCTGCCCGCACGGCGCAGGGCCGCCTCCCGCCATGGGCCGACAGGTGACGTCCGCCAAGGATCACGCGACGGCAACGACCCGTCGCACGGCGGCATTGACCTCTTCGAGTGCGACCTTCGCCACGGGCTCTGGCACCGCTTGCGCCACGACGCCGCACAACATCGGAACCAGCAGCGCAACCGTGGCGAGGTCCAGATCATCCTCTACGATCACGTCATCCTCGACCTGCGCCCGCAACGACGCAAAGAATTCGGCAACAACTTCGTCAAGCATCCCAAATGCTCCAACTGACCTAACTCACACTGCATACCATGCAAGCTTTTGAAAGCATATGCAGGCATCCTTTATCCTGTACAGGATTAACATACGTCGGGCCATGGTATGGGTTTGTCCGACTCCGCATCTTCTTTGCCTTGGTCTTCGGCCTGCTTGCCTTCGGGCTCGCGCCGCAGTCCGCCACGGCCGAAGACCTGGTGGAATGGGTGGAAGTCTACGAAGACGCGACCGGAACCCAAACCATCGATCAGATCGTCGCACGCCCCTTCGTCCGATCCGAAAGCGTGATGAACAAAGGCTATTCCCGGTCCACCTTCTGGTTGCGCGTCAAGCTGAAAACGACCCCCGGACCGACGGATGACATCGTGCTCAAGGTCGCCCCGGCGACCGTCGGGTCCCTTGCAATCTACTACAAGGATCACGACGCAGGCGGCGCATGGCAGGTCCACGACCCCTTCGACGACCTCGACCGCGCGCTTTACGGCCTGCATCTGCACCCAAGCAGCACCGACCCCATCGTCTATCTGCGCGTCAGGTCTGTCGGAATACTGAACCTGATGGTCAGCGCCTACGGAACGGAAGAGGCGCTGACCCAGACGGTCATCCACACAGCGCTTTGCACCGGATACCTTGTCGCCCTTTTCCTCCTCGTGGTCTGGGCCATCCGCATGGCCCATCTGACGCGGGACCCCATCTTTCTCACCTTCGCGCTGCTTCAGACGCTTTGGATCCTGCACAACCTCTTTGCCTTCGGCTTGGATCACGTCCTTCCGTTCGGCGGGCTGGACCAGCACCGCGATCCCGTTTACCGCCTGCTCGCCCTGTGCGTATGCTTCCTAAGCGTCGGTTTCCACCACAGCCTGCTTGGCAAAAGCGGCGCGCACCGGGCCGCGCTTGTGCCGCTGCGCGGCGTGCAACTGGTCATTGCCATCGCCGTCATCCTCTACCTCTCGGGACTGCGGATCGAGGCGATGGTCCTGAACGCGCTCTGCGTCGTGATCTTCCCCGTCCTGCTGCTCGGCGCGGCCTTGACGATCCGCGGGCCGTTCCGTTCGGACACATGGCCGGTCAAGGCGGTCTATGTCGCCTATTCGCTTCTCTTCATCGCTTGGGGCCTTGGCACCGCCGGCCACCTTGGCCCGAACCTCAGCATTCATTCCTCGGTGATCCTTCACGCAACCTCTACCAGCGTGCTGGTCTTCGTCTTGCTGGACTGGCAAAGTCGCGGCGTGCTGCGCCGACTGTCCGCCGCCGAAACCTCTTTGCGAAACGAACAGGTCCGCAGCAAAGTTCAGCGGGAACAGAACACGGTCCTTGCCCGCTTCATCGACATACTCGCGCATGAAACCCGCAACGCGCATGCGGTCGTCCGCTTGAACCTTGCCGCCCCGCACCTGACCGACAAAGCCCGCAGCAGGGTCACCGTCACCCTGACACGTCTGGACACGATCATCGAACGCTGCGTGCAGGTGGCCCGGCTCGAGGCAGGCGCGGTCATCGCCCAGAAACAAAGCTTTCCCCTGACCCGACTGCTGGAAGAAACGCTGTCTGCGCTGCCGGTCGAAGGCCGCGTCGACATCGTTTCCGACGCGCCCGAGACGGTCTTCACGGACCGCCTGCTGTTGAAGGTCGCCCTGTCGAACCTCGTGGACAATGCGCTGAAATACTCGGCCAGCAACAGTCGGGTCACGCTGCGCCTGTCCAAAACCGCTGGGCTGGTGTCCTTCACTGTGGTGAACGATCTCGGCAACACCCCCGCCCCGTCACCGGACGAGGTCTTCACGAAGTTTCACCGTGGCGCGGGGACGGCGGCCATAGCCGGCACGGGACTCGGCCTCTATCTGGTGCAGACGATTGCCCGTCTGCTCGGTGGACAGGTCACTTATGACAGCGACGGACGCTCTGTTCAGTTCACACTCAGGATACCATGCTGAAATTAGCGATCATCGAAGACCACGACGAACTGCGCGAATCGATCGCCGATCACCTCTGCGCACAAGGCTATCGCGTCGGCAGCTTCCCCTGCGTCGAAGATTTCGTGGCCTCTGACTATGCCCGCGATGCGGCCATCCTGCTTCTCGACCTCATGCTTCCCGGCGAAGACGGCGTTTCCTTCTCGCGGTCGCTGCGCGCCCAAGGGTCCACCGTCGGCATCATCATGCTGACCGCGCGCAGCGAAATACAGCAGCGCGCCTTCGGCTATACCTCCGGTGCCGACATCTACCTGACCAAGCCAAGTTCCCCCGAAGAGATCACGGCCGCCGTCCGCGCCCTCGCCCTGCGTCTGCCCACGGCGGCGCAACCGGGAACGGACCTCACCCTTCTGCGCCGCGCGCTAAAGCTGCGCGGTCCCAAGGGGACGGCACAGCTATCGGCAGTCGAGGTCGAAATTCTGGCCACCTTCGCCAAAAGCGCCGAAGGACGGCTTCCGGTCGAAACCCTCTGCCGGATCTGTGGCTATTCTTCCGATCACGGCGTCCCGCGCAAACAGGTCGAAGTCCGCATGGCCCGGCTGCGCAGAAAGATCGAAACCTGTGACGACGAAACGCAGATCCTCGCCGTCCGTGGCTGGGGATATCAGCTTTCAAAGGGACTGATCCTGACGGATTGATCCGCCCAGACTCCCGCCACAAGACGCCCTCGGGCCGCGCCGTTATACCTTTGGTGGCATTCGTCCAACAGTATGTGTTTTTTGAACACCCAAAGCGCGAAGTTGATACCTATGCTCCAACATAAAGACGATAAGATAAATTAATATTTATCATGACATCTGAAGCCATTACCTTGGATCAAGGGATGACCTTCAGAAAGACAATAAAGAGGAAAAGTCTGTTGTTTCCCATGACCCGCGACGACCAGAAGGTCAGGATCATGATCGCCGATGATCATGAAATGGTGCTGGAAGTATTCCGCCTATACCTTCAGTCGAACACCAGTTTCGAGGTTACGACCGCGAATACACTGGACGAAGCTCTCGCAGCCACCCGCGAACAGGGCCCCTTCTCGCTGTCCCTTCTTGACTGGAACATGCCCGGAATGCAGGGCGTTCAGGGGCTTAGACGGGCGCTGCAACTTGCGGACTCCAATCCGGTGGGGATCATAACCGGCGATATCTCGCGCAAGGGCGTGGACGAAGTCCTTGCCGCCGGCGCTGCCGGGATCGTCCTCAAGTCGTCCGGCATCCGCTCGCTGACCAATGCGATCGGCCTGATGCTCAACGGCGAACGCTATCTGCCCTTCAACCTGATGGTCGCCCAGCGCGACAACGACGATCGCAAAAGCGATGCGCTGACCCCAAAGGAATTGCAGGTCCTTTCGGAAATCGCCAAGGGGCGCCGGAACAAGGAAATCTGCGCCGAATTGCAGATTGCGATGCCGACGGTCAAAATGCACATCACCGCAATCTGCCGCAAACTCGAGGCGAAAAATCGCCTTCATGCCACCGTCGTCGCGCGCGACTTGGGCATCCTGTGATCCGGTTTTGGGCCCACTGCCGAAACAGCGGGCCCAACAACCACCACGGGATGAAAGTTTCCCATCCCAAGAAAAATCACCGCGCAATCATGGACAAAAACCGCGTCCCGTTCCTCTGAATGATCGGCCCCTTTGCCGGGATTCCCACCGTTCGTAGCCCCGACCGGCAGCCCCCCATCACCACGTCACATGCGACGGCCAGACGAAAACCTCGTCCGACTGCCCCCCCAGCCGCATGACGTCTCGGCGCAGGGCAGCGGCCACTTCGCCCTTCGGCAGCGCCCGCAACACCTCGGCAGAGACGGGCGCACCAACCTCGGCCGGCAAGCGCCGCCCCATCAGACGCCGCGTCTCGTGAAAGATCATCGCCACGCGCAGCGGATAGGACAGATGGCTCGCAATCTGGAACAGGCGCGAATTCTGGCCGTGAAAGAAGACGGGCAGCACCGTCACGCCCGGTATCGTCGCAAGCCGTCCCATGAAGGAATGCCACTCCGCATCAAAGGCCTTCCCGCGCAGCGGCGCATTCGCCGTCGCGATTCCGCCCGCCGGAAAAATTGCCACCACCTTCCCCGCCGCCAAAAGGTCCATCGCCATCTTGCGGCTTTGGCCCGAAGCCCGCCGCGCCTCTGGCGTGCCGCTAAAGTCGATGGGCAGCAGATGTTGGCTCACCTCCGGTGGCTGGCACAGCACCGAATTGGTCATGATCTGCACATTCCCCCGCAGCCGCATCCCCAACTGCCCAAGCGCCAGTCCATCCACGATCCCGTAGGGGTGGTTCGCCACCAGCAACAGCCCACCCTCCTTGGGCACCTCTGCCGCCGGGACATGCCAGCGCATCCGCGCCTCGATCCGCAACAGACGCAGCGCGGCGTCAAAGACCGTCTCACCCGCAGGGGGGGCAGCGGCCCAGTCCAGATACAGGCTGCGCAGCATCGGCTGACCGCTCACCCGCTCTACCGCGCGGATCAGCCCGCGTCGGAACCGCGACATACCGGGGTGGGAATAGGTGAACCCGGGTACACCCTCATCATCATAGACCGCATCGTTCATCGCATCCCCCTCAGACCAGAACGCCATCCATCGCCACGAATTCCGGCAGCG
Source organism: Pseudomonadota bacterium (assembly GCA_039798885.1). Classification (GTDB taxonomy): domain Bacteria; phylum Pseudomonadota; class Alphaproteobacteria; order Rhodobacterales; family Rhodobacteraceae; genus Paragemmobacter. The sequence continues at coordinate 6,434 of JBDKFE010000034.1, forward strand.
CCGAATATCCGCCCCGCCCCGCCACCCATGTCCGCACGGGCGCGGGCATCCCCTGTTCCGGCCAGTCCAGCAGCATCAGGTCCGCCCGCAGCCCCGGCGCGATGCGCCCCCGGTCGGCCAGACCCATCGCCTCGGCCGGATTGGCAGAAACCAGCCGCCAAAGCCCCGCCAGATCGCCCACCCCATCCGCCAGCAGACGCACGACCGCCCCCAGCATCGCTGGGTAGAAATAATCCGACGCCAACACATCGCAGAGCCCGCGCCGGATCATCTCTGCCGCCCCCGGTGATCCCAGATGACTGCCGCCCCGCATCGCGTTCGGCGCCCCCAGCACGATCCAGTCCCCGGCCTCGCGCGCCGATTGGAACACCCGGTCATGCATCGGGAACTCGGCGATCCGCGCCCCATGGGCGCGATAGAAATTCCGCGTCGCGACCTGACTGTCGTCATGGCTCAGCATCGGTGCGCCACGATCCCGCGCAAGGAAGGACACGGCGGCGATGTCATCCGCCACCCGCCCCCGGCGGTTCCAGACCGACAGCATCAACGCCACATAATCCGCGCCCGACAGGCCCGACCGCTTTGCCCGCGTTTCCATCTTTTCACGGAACGCATCGGACGCCACATCCGCCGCCGGATAGTCCGGGATCAGGTCAAAAGGCCGGTCATGCACCGCGATGGACGGATGCAGCATGGCCGAAGACGTATGGTCATTGAACGCCACCGCCGGCACCGCCGCCATCCCCAGCGCCTCGGCGATCAGCGGCAGCGCCTCGGGGCAGAACGTCTCCCACCGCAACTGCACCCGGTTCTCGGCGGTCAACCTCTGGCCCAGACGCTTCAACCCGCGCAGCACCTGCCACCCCGTCTCGACCGACCGCAACCCCGGCTCCCAGCTCAGCGTCAGCGCATGATAGGCCGTGGCGATCCCGTTTGCCGCCAATTGGCGGTCCGTCTCCAGCAGCGCAGCCTCCACCGGGACCATCACCCCCGGACGCGGCATGATCTGCCGCTCGAAAGCATCGCCATGCACATCGACAAAGGCCGGGGCCAGCACCCGCCCGCGCCCATCGATCACCGCAGCCCCATCCCGCGCCACATCAACGCCCGTGATGACACCGCCCTCGATCCGGACCGACGCGCGTTCCACCCGATCCGCAAAAACGACCCGCGCGCCGTCGATCAGCACCGCCATCACAGCCGCTCCGCCAGCAGGTGCCAATGCCACGATCCGGGCGTGTCATGCTCGCGGTCTTCCAGCCGCATCAGTTCGAATCCGCCAAGCAGCGATACCAGCGTTGCAGCATCGCAAAAGTAATGCGGATGGACCTTGTCCCCCTCGCCCTCAAAGACCCAGCATCCGGGCGATACCTCATGCCCGCGCGCCTTGGCCTGCTCCACCGGCAGACGCCGCGCCGACAGCATCGTCGCCATGAAGGTGCCGCCGGGGCGCAGCACCCGCCGCACTTCGGCCAGCGTGCGGGCCACCACGCCTTCATCGCCGTGATAGATCACGTTCCACGACAGCACATGGTCAAAGGCCCCGTCGGCAAAGGGCAAGGCCGTCATGGCCCCCTGCCGCACCTCCACGTCCAGCCCCGCCGCCTGCGCCGCCAGCCCGATCACCCGCACCGACTGGTCCGACGCATCCAGCGCCGTCACGCGCAGCCCCGCCCGCGCCAAGGCCAGCGCATGCCGCCCGATCCCCGCGCCAAGGTCCAGCACGCGCGCCCCCTCGGGCAGCGCCGCGGCATGGCCCATCACCTCTGCCTCCGCCTTCGCCCATTTGGACGTCGCATCGGCCTTCTGCCATTCCGCATCCCAGTAGACATGCGCGCTGTCGGTCTTCATCCCCGCCCTCAGATGAGTTTAGAGCGGATCCAGCCGGACCCCTGCTCCACGATCAGGACCAGCGCGAACAGCATCAGGATGATGGTCAGCGCCTCGTCATAGTTGAACAGGTCGAAGGCGACCTTCAGGTCCACCCCGATCCCCCCCGCGCCCACAAGCCCCAGCGCCGCCGACCCCCGCACCGCCTTTTCCAACGCAAACAGCGACGTTGCGGTAAAGGACGGCAGGCAGGCCGGAAACACGGCGGAAAAAATGATGCCCAACCGGCTCGCCCCGATGGCGCGCAGCGCGTCCTGCGGGCCGGTATCGGCCTCTTCCATCGCCTCCGCGAAGAACCGCCCGGCAAAGCCGATCTTGTCCACCATGATGGCCAGAACACCCGCCGCAGGCCCCAGCCCCACCATGATGATAAAGAAAATCGCCCAGACGAGGTCGGGGATCGTCCGGAACAGCGCGATCACCCCCCGCGCCACCAGCCGCACCGCCGGATGCGGCGACAGCCGATCCGTGGCCAGAATGGCAAAGGGCACCGCAAAGATCAGCCCCAGCGCCGCCCCCGCCACCGCCATCTGCAACGTCTCCAGCAGTTTCAGCGCGATCCGGTCCACCCGCGACAGATCCGGCGGGAACATCTGCGCCAACAGTCCCGACGGCGCGAACAGCCGCTCGATCCCCCGCCCCAGCGCCCCCACCTCCGGCGCAGTGGCCGCGATGGAACTGATCACCAGCGCCGCCACCACGACAAAGCCCAGCCATTCCGGCAGGCTGCGCCGTTGGAAACGCGGTATCGACACCTCGGCCATGCTCAGTCCTCGAAAAAGCGCCGCAACTCTGCGGCATCGGTGCTTGCGGTGGGTCGGTCCATCACGATCCGCCCGCCCTGCAGGCCAAGGATGCGGTCTGAAAAGGCCAGCGTGTGCTCCATCCGGTGCGAGATGAACAGAAGCGTCAGCCCCTCCTGCCGCGCCAACCCTGACAGCAGCCGCATCACCTCTTCCCCCGATTGCGGATCAAGGCTCGCATCCGGTTCATCCGCCAGCACGATGGACGGTCGCTGCATCAGCACCCGGGCAATCGCCACCCGCTGCTGCTGCCCGCCCGACAGGCTGTCCACCCGTTGCAAGGCCTTTTCCGCCAGACCCACGCGGGCAAGGCAGTCCATCGCTTCCTCTCGCACGGATGCGGGGGCCAGCGCCTGAAACCACGCGCGCGGCCCACCCATGCGGGCCTGCACGCCATGCACCACATTCGACAGGGCCGACAGGCGCGGCACCAGATTGTGCTTTTGCCACACGACGCCGACCTGCGACCGGAACCGCCGCACCTCGCGCGCGCCCAGTTCTGCCACATCCTGCCCCAGCATCTCCACCCGCCCGGCCGAAGGTTCGACCAGCCGGATCAGGCATTTCAGCGCGGTGGACTTGCCCGACCCGTTGGCCCCAATCAGCGCCGTCGCAACCCCGGCAGGCACCGCGAAGTCCAGCCCCCGCAGCACAGGCTTGCCGCCAAAATCCTTGGCCAGACCCGAAACGGAAACCACGGGGCCTGCCAAGGCAGACCCCGCGTTGATCGCTTGCCGCAGCGGCGCGTTCATCGGCTCACTCGCCCACGAACTCGGTGAACTCGGTCACGCCCACGTTCTCGAACATCTTGCGGACGCTGTCGTAATCCGCATCCGTCACCGTCGCGTTGAAGCTGCCGCCGACGTATTTCTCGTTCTCTTCGGTCGCGGTGATGGCCGCCAGCAACGCATCCCCATGCTCGGCAAAGGTCTTGCGCACCGCATCGACCACTTCTGCCGGCACCTTGGCCGAGGCGAGCAGCACGTCATTCGGCAGTTCCGCCCCCTTCACCAGCACACGCAGTTTCTGGTCCGGGAATTTCTCGGTGATCTGCTCGATATGGGTCCGGTTCAGGCCGATTGCGGCGATCTCACCCTTGATCAGCGCCTCCATCGCCACGTTCCGCTTCAGGAACACAGGTTCGTAATCCTGCGCATAGACCAGACCGCCTTCGGCCAGCAGCGTCGCCGGCGACAGATGCTGCGAGGTCGACCCGATCTCCCCGAACGAAATCGTCTGCCCCTTCAGGTCCGCCACCGTCTGATAGGGCGCGGAGTCCAGCACCACGACATTCGAGTAATACTCGGGCCGGTTCCACGTCACCACCGGCTGGGCATCCAGCCGCGCGTTGAACACCACGTATTCCGCAGGCCCGGTCAGCACGAAATCGACCTGATCCGCGGCCATCGCCTCGACCGCGACGGTGCGGCCCGACACGGGGAAGAACTCGACCGTCAGGCCGGACGCCTTTTCAAAGGCCTCCTTGAACGGCCCCATCTCGCGCTGGACGGCTTCCATGCCGTCGATATCGGTCACGGCAAAGCGGATGGTCTCTGCCGCCATCGCTGCCTGTGCAAAAAGCGCTGCCAACGCGACTGCGCCAGCCTTCACGAACATGGTCATGGTGTTCCCCCGATTGGTCAGATGTCGGGCGGTATAGGCACACTGCATGACAGCGCCGTGAACGGCCTGCTAAACTTCGGTGACAATCGCCTCCCCGGTCGACCGCTCACAGTACGGCCCGCCCACCGCCGGGCCATCCCAACTGCATGACCGCGCCGGGAACGGCCTGCTAGACTTCGGTGACAATCGCGTCCCCCATCGACCGCTCGCAGGACATCCCGCCCACCGCCGGACCATCCCAACTGCATGACCGCGCCGGGAACGGCCTGCTAAACTTCGGAGACAATCGCGTCCCCGATCGACCGCTCGCAGGACACCCCGCCCACCGCCGGACCATCCCAACTGCATGACCGCGCCGGGAACGGCCTGCTA
>JBDKFE010000035.1:0-5075 GCA_039798885.1 Pseudomonadota bacterium
TTCGGCCTGATCCTTGGGGTCGCGCTGATCCCCATTGCCACGCGCGTGATTGGCCCCGCCTTCGCCGCGATCACCGGAAAGAAGAAGGCCGCGCACTAGGCGCGGCCATCCAAATTTCTTCCAAGAAATTTGCAAAAGTTTTCGAAACCTTTTGCTCAGAGCAGCGACTTGGCCACCGCCACCGCATTCTCCGCCGTGATCCCGAATTCCTTGTAAAGCCGCTCCATCGGTGCCGACGCCCCGAAAGACGACATCCCCACGAACCCGGCCTTCGTTTCCTTCCCACGCTCGCCCAGAAGCCAGCGGTCCCAGCCCTGACGCACGCCTGCCTCGATGGCGACCCGCGCTGGACCACCCGGCAGGACGCGCTTGCGGTAAGTCTCATCCTGCTGGGCAAACAGCTCCATCGACGGCATCGACACGACCCGCGTCCCGATCCCCTCTGCCTCCAGCGCATCCCGCGCCTTCAGCGCGATCTCCACCTCGGACCCGGTCGCGATCAGGATGACCTGCCGCTTGCCCGTCGCCTCGGCCAGCACATAGGCGCCCTTCGCCACAAGGTTCTGGTTCACATGCGTCTTGCGCACCGCCGGCAGGTTCTGACGCGACAGCGCCAGCACCGTGGGCGTTGCCTTCTGCGTCAGCGCCACTTCCCACGCCTCTGCCGTCTCCACCAGATCGGCGGGGCGGATCACCAGCGTGTTCGGCGTCGCGCGGCTGATCGCCAAATGCTCCACCGGCTGGTGGGTCGGCCCATCCTCGCCCAGACCGATGGAATCATGGGTCATCACATAGACGACCGGCAGCCCCATCAGCGCCGAAAGCCGCATCGACGGGCGTGCATAATCGGTAAAGCACATGAAGGTCCCGCCATAGGGACGAACGCCCCCATGCAGCGCCATCCCGTTCATCGCCGCCGCCATCCCGTGTTCGCGGATGCCGTAATAGACGTAGCGGCCCTTGCGATCCTCAGGGGTAAAGACGCCCAGATCGGCGGTCTTGGTGTTGTTCGACCCCGTCAGGTCGGCCGACCCCCCCATCGTTTCGGTCATCACCGGATTGACCGCCGCCAGCACCTTTTCGGATGCCGCCCGCGTCGCCAGCTTCGGCATGGACTCCACCGCCGCTTTCTTCACCCCCCGGATGACAGAGGCCAACTTGGCCGGGGCCTCCCCCGCGAAGATGCGGTTGAACTCGGCCTGCTTTGCCGCCGACAGCGCCGCGAACCGGGCCTGCCAGTCTGCATGGGCCGCTGCCCCGCGCTTGCCTTTGGCTTCCCAAGCGGATTTCACATCCGCCGGAATCACGAAGGGCGCATGATCCCAGCCATAGACCGCCTTCGCCGCCGCCATCTGGCCCGCATCCGTCAGCGCCCCGTGACCCTTCGATGTGTCCTGCGCCGCATGGCCCAGCGCGATATGCGTCTTGCAGGCGATCATCGTGGGCTTGTCCGACGCCTTGGCAGCGGTCAGCGCGCGGTCGATATCCTCTGGGTCATGCCCGTCACAGGACAGCACGTTCCACCCGCTTGCGGCAAACCGCGCCTTCTGGTCCGTCACATCGGCAATCGAAACCTTACCGTCGATGGTGATCCCGTTGTCATCCCACAACACGATCAGCCGCGACAACTGCTGCTTGCCCGCCAGCGCAATCGCCTCTTGGCTCACGCCTTCCATCAGGCAGCCGTCCCCCGCGATCACATAGGTGTAATGGTCAACGACCTTCGCCCCCCAGCGCGCGCGCAGGTTTTCCTCTGCCATGGCAAAGCCCACGGCATTCGCGATCCCCTGACCCAGCGGCCCGGTCGTCGTTTCCACCCCCGCGACATGGCCGAATTCCGGGTGGCCTGCGGTAATCGCGCCCCACTGGCGGAAGTTCTTCACCTGCTCCAGCGTCATGTCGGCATAGCCGGTCAGATACAGCAGCGAATAGATCAGCATCGACCCATGGCCCGCCGACAGGATGAACCGATCACGGTTGGGCCAGCGCGGCGCGGCGGGGTCAAAGCTCAGATGCTTCTCAAACAGCACCGTCGCCACATCGGCCATGCCCATGGGCATCCCCGAATGGCCCGAATTGGCCGCCGCCACGGCGTCCAGCGTCAGCGTGCGGATCGCGCAGGCGCGCTTCCAGTGGTCCGGGTGGCGGGCGCGGAGCGTCTCGATATCCAAGGCCGTGATCCTGTTTGAATGAGGGATTTTCCGGCCCCGCTTTAGGCAACCCGTCCGGCAAGATCAAGCAATCCCCGCAACCCCTTGGGTGCAAAAGCGTGAGTTGCGCCTTATTCTTGCGCTACACTTTGCAACAGGTTGCCTGCGGACGATTCGCGCTGGACGCCCCGGCCGCAAAGAACGACACAAGAAACGACGCAAGAAACGTCAGGTAGGAGGCTTCGATGCAGAACCTCGGAGAGTTGGAACGCCGCATCACCGATGCGCTCAACCGCATCGGGGCAGGGCTCGAGTCGCTCGGGACCTCGGCTGCGTCCTCTGATGATGGCGCATTGGCCCGACTTCAGGCCGAACTTGCCGCCGAACGGGAAACGAGCGCCGCCCTGCGCCGCGAGCTTGGCGCCGCACGAAGCGCAGCCCCCGCCGCCATCCTCGACGGGGACGAGGCCGCGCTGCGCGCCCGTATCGAACAGATGACTCGCCAACTTGACGTGCAGGGCCTTGAAATGCACCGCATGCGCAAGACCATGGTCCAGCTGCGCGAGAATCTTCGCGGTCTGCGCCGCGCGCAGGCGGCGAACCTTGCCGATCCCGAACAGATCAACCGCGCGATGCAGGCCGAAATCGAAGCAATGCGCGTCGCCCGCCTGTCCGAGGTGGCCGAATTGGACGAGATCATCTCTGAACTGACCCCCCACATCCGCGAAGAGGCTGCCGATGCCTGAACTGACCATCACCATCGGAGGCCGCGCCTTTCCTGTCGCCTGCCAAGAAGGCGAGGAACATTTCCTGCGCGCGGCTGCCGCACTTCTCGATGCCGAAGCGCAGCCGCTGGTCGCGCAGATGGGCCGCCTGCCGGAATCCCGGCTCCTGCTCATGGCTGGCCTGATGTTGGCCGACAAGGTCGCTGGGGCAGAGGATCAGCTTCGCGCGCTCAAGGCCCGCGTGGCAGAGCTGGAAGCGCGGCCAGAAACCCGCGTCGAAGTTCCCGTGATCCCGCCACAGGTCACAGAAACCCTCGCCGAAATCGCCGCTCGCGCCGAAGCGCTTGCCGCCCGCGTCGAAGATCACCGCACCGTTGCCTAAGGGTTTCTTGGGTCGCTGTGCCCTTGTCCGGTGCCGCATGCGATCACCCAAAAGGGGCATGCCGTCCGGAATGCGGTCGTCCTGCGGTCCTTTGGGCCCAAAGACAGGGTGCCGCCATGCCCGCCACATGCCCTTCCCAGCCTGACAAAGGCGGAACGGGGGACCCGCAGCATACGTTTTGCCCAAGCAGACGACGGGTCCTTTATGCTTTCGGCGTCCTGCCGACCGGGGCGTGAAAACGAAAAGGCCCGCCAGTGGCGGGCCATCCGTCACGCATGGCGTCCACCGTTAGGCATTCGCCTCGCGGATCTTGTTCGCGGCGTCCTTGTCATAGGCCACGCCCTTGCTGTCGAACAGCGCATCCAACTCGCCCGACAGCGTCATCTCGGTCACGATATCGCAGCCACCCACGAACTCGCCCTTCACATAAAGCTGCGGGATCGTCGGCCAGTCGCTGAAATCCTTGATGCCCTGCCGGATTTCCGCATCCGCCAGCACGTTCACATCGGCGAAATTCACGCCCATGTAGTTCAACACCCCGGCCACGCGGGACGAAAACCCGCATTGCGGCATCATCTTGGTGCCCTTCATGAACAGCACCACGTCGTTCTTCTCGATCGTCTCGCGGATTTGTGCCTCAGCGCTCATCTCTCTATCCTCTCACTCCGGCGCTTTGGTCGTCAGCGCCAGCGCATGGAGTTCCCCATGCGCGCCATCCATTTTGCCCTTCAGCGCGGCATAGACCGCCCGCTGCTGCTGCACCCGGTTCATGCCCTTGAAACTCGCGTCGATCACTTCCGCCGCGAAATGCTGCCCGTCATCGCCCTGCACCGTGATCTTCGCATTCGGGAAACTCTCCCGGATCAGATTCTCGATATCGCGCGCCGTGATCATTCTGCGTCCCCGGTATTCCTGAGCAAAGATGTATGCCTAAGGGGCAGGGGCCGCAAGTGGGGCCGCCGCTTGCGCCGCGTCCCATTCCGCGCGCAGCATGCCATAGAGCATCAGGTCCACCGTGCGCCCCAGCATCGGCCGCCACCAATGCCGCCGCAGCCGCCCCTCTAGCAGATACCCCGCCCTCTCATAAATCTTCTGCGCCCGCAGATTCTCGCTGCTCGCATCCAGCCAGACGCGCTGCGCCCCGAGCACGGCAAATCCATAATCCGTCAGCGCCCGCACAAAGCCAAGGCCGCGCCCGCCGCCCGCCACGTCCAGCGCCAGACGCCGCAACTCTACCGCGCCCGACGGGTCATCCAATTGCGCGAACAGCGCAAACCCCGCCCGCGCGCCGCCCTCTTCCCAGATCAACAGGCGATGCGCCGGATCGGTGGCGTAAAAGGTAAGCCGCGCCTCATCCTCATCTGTGATATAGATGCCATAGTCGGGCCGCTGCGCCAGCGACCGGATAAAGGCGAAATCGGCGGGCAGGGCAGGGCGCAGGCTCATCCGCGCGCCCGCCATTCGCGGGCCAGCATCGATAGCGCATGGCAATCGACCCAAACCCCCGGCTCCCGCTGCCAGCATTCCCGCATCATCCCCTCCCGCACGAAGCCCGCGCCTTCGAACACCCGCAACGCCGCGGGGTTGTCCACCACCACGTCACAGGCCAGCCGATGCGCGCCCATGGTCCCGAAGACATGGTCCTGCACCGCCCGGATCAAAGCACGCCCCGCGCCGCGACCTGTTTCGGCCACGCCCAGATTGAACAGATAGACCACCTCTGGATAGGCCCATTCCAGCGTGGCAAATCCGGCAACGCCGTCACGGTCCCAGACCAGCACGCCCTCCGCCTCGGCCAGATCGCGCAGCCATTCCTCG
>JBDKFE010000036.1:0-46567 GCA_039798885.1 Pseudomonadota bacterium
GAGAGCAACTGCCCTCATTTTCCGTCCACAAATATCCTCGGGTGGGTCCGGGAGGGCGAAGCGCCTCCCGGGGGGTGGCGCAGGCGCTGCGGGTGGAAGCGGCGCGGTGGGAGGGTCCGGGAGGGCTGTGCCCTCCCGGGGGGCGTTACGACCGCATCCTTGCGCCGTCGCCATCCCAGAGGGCGGCGAGGTGGACGGTGGCGGGGCGGCGTTCGCCGAGGATTTCGATCTCGCAGGCCAGCCCGTCCTTGACGCGGTCGGCAGGCAGGAAGCCCATCGCCACGGATTTGCCCGTCCAGTGCGAGAAGCCGCCAGAGGTGCAAAAGCCCACCACCGCGCCGTCAAGCCAGATCGGTTCCCATGCGACGACGTCGCTGTCCTTGGCGTCGACGATGAAGGAGACGAGCTTGCGCTTGGGACCTGCGGCCTTTTCCGCCGTGGCGGCGGCCTTGCCGATCCAATCCGCGTCCTTGTTCCAGCGGATGAAACGGTCGAGGCCGGTTTCGCAGGGCGTGTAATCGGGGCTGAATTCGCGGCCCCAAGACCCGAACCATTTGTCCAGACGCAGGGACATCATGGCGCGCATCCCGAAGGGGCGGATGCCAAGGTCCTTGCCCGCCGCCGTCAGCACATCCCAGAGGTGGCGGACGGACATGTGGTCGGTGAAAATCTCGAAGCCCAGATCGCCCGTGTAGCTGACGCGCTGGACGATGCAGTTGGCCATGCCGACGGTCATGCGCTTGACGTCCATGAATTTGAACGCGTCTGCGCTGACATCCGACCGGGTGACGCGGGAGAGGAGTTCGCGGGCGTTCGGGCCTGCGATTTGGAAGCCGGAGCGGGCGTCGGAGATGTTTTCCACCTGCACGCCGTCCATCGGATTCTGTTCGAACCAGCGGGAATGCCAGCCCTGCGCGCCGTAGGAGGCGGTGAGTTGGAAGTCGGTTTCCGACAGGCAAGAGACGGTGAAATCGCCGATGATCTTGCCGGAATGGGCGAGCATGGGGGTCAGCGACAGGCGGCCCGGTTTCGGGATCAGGCCCGCCATGATGCGGTCAAGCCATGCGCGGGCATTGGGTCCCGACACGCGGTATTTGCCGAAGTTCTGCACCTCGTTGATGCCGACGCCTTCGCGCACGGCCATGACTTCCTGACGTGTTGCTTCCCACGCGTTGGAGCGGCGGAAGGTCGGCTGTTCGTAGCGCGGCTCACCCGGCAGGGCGTGGTAGTTCACCACCTCCAGCCCGTATTGCTGGCCCCAGACGGCGTTCATGCCGTCAAAGACTTCGTACATGGGCGTGGTGCGGAAGGGGCGGGCGGCGGGGCGTTCCTCGTTCGGGTAGGAAACGGAGAAGCGCATCTGGTAGTTTTCGATGACCTTCGGGACGGTATAGCCCGGCGAGGTCCAGTTGCCGAAGCGGGCGACATCGAAGCCGCGCGGGTCGCGTTCCACCTCGCCCTCGATCATCCATTGGGCCAGTGCGAGGCCCATGCCGCCGCCTTGGGAGAAGCCCGCCATGACGGCGCAGGCCGACCAGTAGTTTCTGAGGCCCGGCACGGGGCCGATCAGCGGGTTGCCGTCGGGGGCGAAGGTGAAGGGGCCGTGGATCACGCGTTTCACGCCGGACCGTTCCAGCACGGGGAAGCGGCGATAGGCGAAGTTGACGGAATCCTCGATCTTGTCGAATTGTTCGTTCAAAAGTTCATGGCCGAAGTCCCACGGGGTGCCGTCCACGGACCACGGTTCGCAGGGCTTTTCGTAGAAGCCGATGCAGAGGCCGCGGCCTTCTTGGCGCAGGTAGCTTTCGCCGCCGGGGTCCATCACATGGGGGAATTCGCGGCCCGATTTCAGGATGTCCATGATTTCGGGGATGTCGTCGGTCACCAGATATTGGTGCGCCATGGGCAAAAGCGGCAGGTAGACGCCCGCCATCGCCCCGATCTCGCGCGCCCAGAGGCCGCCTGCGTTGACAAGGTGTTCGGCGATGATGGTGCCCTTTTCGGTCACCACTTCCCAGGATCCGTCGGGGCGGGGGTTGGTTTCCAGAACGCGGTTGTGCAGGACGATTTCCGCCCCGCCCATGCGCGCGGCCTTGGCATAGGCGTGCGTGGTGCCTGACGGGTCGAGGTGGCCGTCAAGCGGATCGTAGAGGGCACCGATGATGCCTTCGAGGTTGACCATCCCATCGGTCAGCTTGTGGATTTCCGCAGGCCCGAGGATTTCGGTGTCCAGCCCCATATAGCGGTGCTTTGCGCGTTCGGCTTTCAGCTGTTCGAAGCGCGCCTCGTTATCGGCCAGCGTGATGCCGCCCACGTGGTGCAGCCCGCAGGACATGCCGGTGATGGCTTCGAGTTCCTTGTACAGGCGGATGGTGTAGCCCTGCAGCGCCGCCATGTTGGTGTCGCCGTTCAGCGTGTGGAAACCACCCGCCGCGTGCCATGTGGAGCCGGAGGTCAGTTCCGACCGTTCGACCAGCATGACATCGGTCCAGCCAAGCTTGGTCAGGTGATAGAGGACCGAGCAGCCGACGACGCCGCCGCCGATCACAAGCACTCGGGTATGGGTCTTCATGGGGGACTCCCTTGATCTGATTGGCGGCAGATTGGCCGCAAGCGGGGCGGGGCGGCATGCTGATCTGCGACAGAAAGATGTCGGAAACGCGATTGGTGCGGATCGACCCCCGGCCAACCGGGCTAAAGGCACAGAGATTGCTGACGTAGATAGGATGCCCCCTTTTGGCGGGGCGGGACGGTCAAGCAGGGGAAGGTCGATGCGGTTCAAGTGGAAGGTGGCGATTGCGCTGTTTCTGGGTGGGTTGGTGCCCTTGGGTGTGATCCTGAAGCTGGAGCTGGACCAGTTCGAGGCCTATTCGCGCAACGTCGCCGAGGCCGAGGTTCGCACGGCGATGGCGCTGAAATCCGCTGCCGTGCAGCAGTATTTCGACAAGGTTCTGGATATCGCGCTGACGATCGCGGACCTGCCGACCACGCGGACGGCGCTGAAATCGCTGGACAGCGCGGCTGATGCGCTGGAGGACGATCCGAAGGTCGAACCGGATATGGCGAAGTTGACCGAACGGTATGACCTGCAGGCGGGCCGCACCTTGGGTGCCGCGCCGGACGCAAGAGAGCGGTGGATGGCGACGCTTGATCCCATCGCGGTGAAGCTGCAGCACCTTTATGTGTCGGGCAATCCGAACGAGATCGGACAGAAGCACCTTTTGAACGATGCGGGGGATGGCACCACCTATTCGCGCCTGCATGCCGAATTGCACCCCGTCTATCGGGCGCTGATGGAGCGCTATGGGTTCTACGACCTTTTCATCATCGAGCCGCATCAGGGCCGCATCATCTATAGCGTGTTCAAAGAGGTGGATTTCGGCACGTCCTTGATGGACGGTCCCTATGCCGACACGGCCTTTGGGCGGGCGGCGCAGGCGATGCTGGCGGCGAAGGGGGACCAGCCCTACATCTTTGCGGATTTCGAGGCCTATGCGCCGTCTTACAACGCGCAGGCTTTCTTTATGATCGTCCCGATCAAGCGCGAAGGTGTTCTGGTCGGCCTGCTGGGTGTCCAGTTGCCCATCGACTTTGCGAATGGGCTGCTTCATCTGGCGGAGATCGAGCAGAAGTCGATGGACAGTTTTCTGATCGGATCGGATGGAAAGCTGCGTTCTACGCCCAAGAACATGGAGGGGCGCGACCTGACAGCGGCCATGGCGGGCCCTGCCGTGGCGGCGGCGCTGCGCGACGAAGAAGGTGTGATGGAAGACGTGAACGCGCGGGGCGAACCGGTGTTCGCGGGCTATAAGCCGGTCGATCTGCCCGGGCTGGACTGGGCGCTGATCTCAGAGGTGGGGCGGGACAAGGTCATGGCGGCGGCGAACGCATCGCGCAAGCAGTCGCTGATGACAGGCGGGGGGGTCGCCTTGGCGGTGCTGCTGGGGGGGCTGCTGCTGTCGCAATGGCTGCTGATGCCCATCCGGCAGCTGGGGCGTGATCTGCAAACGCAGGTCACCGAGGTGATTGCGTCCCTGCGCGAGGCATCGCATCAGGCGCGGGGCGCGGCAGAGTCCATGTCCGCATCCGCCGAAGAGACCAACCGACAAACGCGCGAAGTCAAGGCCGGGGCCGACATGACGGCGGGCGATGTGGCGGGTGTGGCCGCGTCGGTGGAGGAGCTTTCCTCTTCGATTGGCGAGGTGGTGGCAGGTATCCGCCTGACGACGGATCTGGTTGGACATGCCGCCATCCGGGCCGAGGACGCGGCCAAACTTCTGGCCGAGCTGGAGCGGGTGGCGGGCCGGATCACCGGGATCGTGACGTTGATCAATGACGTGGCGAACCAGACCAACCTTCTGGCGCTGAATGCCGCCGTCGAAGCCAGCCACGCCGGAGAGGCCGGCCGCGGCTTTGCCGTGGTGGCGAGCGAGATCCGAAAACTGGCCGCGCGCACCACCGCGTCGACCGAAGAGATCGCAAGCGAGGTGCGGACCGTTCTGGACACGGTGAAACGCAATGCCGAGGCGATCCGGTCGATTTCCACGTCTATCGGGCGGGTGAATGATCAGGCGCGCAGCATTTCGTCCGCAGCGGAACAACAGGGCGCGGTGACGCAGGAAATCGCCGGGCGCATGGCAAAGACGGCGCATCGCGTGGCCAAGTCAAACGAAAGCCTGACCGAGGTGCAGGTCGCATCGGACGCCGCCGCGCAGGCGGCAAGCGATATGTTGCAGGGCATGCTGTCGGTCGAGGCCGCAGCGGCAGAGATGGATGCGGCGCTGGGGCGGTTCGTGCAGCGGGTGCAGCGCGTCTGAGGCCGGGCGAACGACATGGAAAGGGGGCGGGACTTGGCTTTGTCCCGCCCCCTTTTGTTTGGGTGGGGATGCTTACTTTTCGGGGATCAGGCCGCGCGGGCTGAACCTCAGCACCAGCAGCAGCACGACGCCCATGGTCAAGAGCCGCATATGCTGGGCCGAGTCGACCAGATGCGCCTTGAGCGGGCCTTCGGCCAGACCTGCGACGATCCCGCCCATGACCAGCGGGCCGAGGCTTTCCACGATCAGCCACAGCCAGCCAATCAGCAGCCCGCCCAGCACCGCGCCCCAGTTGTTGCCCGATCCGCCCACGATCACCATGACCCAGACAAGGAAGGTAAAGCGCAGGGGGTTGTATTCGCCCGGCGTCAACTGCCCGTTCATGGACGTGTACATGGCCCCCGCGATGCCCACCACGGCCGAGCCGAGGATGAAGACTTGCAGGTGCCGCTTGGTCACGTTCTTGCCCATGGCGGCGGCGGAGACTTCGTTGTCGCGGATGGCGCGCATCATGCGGCCCCACGGGCTGTTCAGCGCGCGTTCCGACAGCCAGATCACCGCCAGCAGCACAACAAGGAACATGCCCGCATAGACCATCTTCACAAGGATCGACGATGCGGTCTGCGGATCGAACCCCCAGCGGGTGGCCCAATCCACAAAGCCTGCGGATTGCTGAAGGTCCACCTCATAGGGGACGGGCCATGCGCGGGGAAGGTCGATGATGTTCTTGACGCCGCGCGCCAGCCAATCCTCGTTCTTCATCACGGCGATGATGATTTCTGCGATGCCCAGCGTGGCAATGGCAAGATAGTCCGACCGCAGGCCCAGCGAGATGCGCCCGATGGCCCAAGCGGCGGCAGCGGCCAGAAGGCCGCCCACTGGCCATGCCAGCGTCGGGTTCAGGCCCAGACCGCCAAGGTTGCCCGCCGTGGCGGGGTTGAACGCCTCAACTGCGGTCACGGCGGGGTCGAAGACAGCGCGGAACAGGAAGAAGCCCGCGACGATGACGGCCAGCGTGACCAGCGTCCGCAGCCGCCCCTTGGCCATGCGGTTCCAGACGAAGATCGCCGCCGCGATGGAGGCCGCGCCAAGGAAGAGGCCTAGCAGGACGCCGGGACCGCCCGCATCCCAGCCTTCCACCACAGGCTTGGCCGAGACGAGGACGACAGCAAGGCCGCCCAAGGCCGCAAAGCCCATGATCCCCGTGTTGAAAAGGCCCGCATAGCCCCATTGGATATTCACCCCCAAGGCCATGATGGCCGAGATGAGCGACAGGTTCAGGATCGACAGGGCGAGGTTCCACGACTGGAACATCCCGGTCAGGATGAACAGCAGGCCCACGCCCGCGAAGAGTGCGAGGTTGCGGGTCATACCGATTTCCCCTTGAACAGGCCCGTGGGCATGAAGATCAGCACGATGATGAGGATCGCGAAGCTGACGGCGAATTTGTAATCCGTGGTCAGCAGTTGCACGAGTCCGTCAGGTGCCATGCTTTCCGGGACGAGATAGGTCACCACCTTTTTCCAAGCATAGGTCACCATCACCTCCGAGAAGGCGATGACAAAGCCGCCCGCGATGGCCCCGATGGGAGAGCCGAGGCCGCCGACGATGGCCGCCGCGAAGATGGGCAGCAGAAGCTGGAAATAGACGAAGGGCTTGAAGGACTTGTCCAGACCGTACAGGACGCCCGCGATGGTGGCCAGCGCGGCGGCGATGATCCATGTCACCTGCACCACGCGGTCGGGGTTGATGCCCGACAGCAGCGCAAGATCCTCGTTGTCGGAAAAGGCGCGCATGGATTTGCCGGTGCGGGTCTTTTGCAGGAACCAGAACAGCAGCCCCATCACGACGAAGGCGGTCACCACGGTCACGGCCTGCGACCCCTTGATGGCCAGCCCTTCGGCAAGGCCCGTCATTTCCTTGAAGTCGCCTGCCGAAATCAGGAAGCGGCCGCCATCGGCGAAGTTCTGATCTTCGACCCCGATGATCAGGCGGACGATGCCGTTCATGACGAACATCACGCCCAGCGACACCATGACAAGGATGACGGGCGCGGCTTTTTGCTTGCGGTAGAAGCGATAGATCACCCGGTCGGTGCCAAGGGCGAAGGCGGCGGTGACCGCGATGCCGATGGGAAGGGCGAGCAGGGCCGTGGGCAGCACGCCGAAGGTGATGCCCATGGATTGGAACCACCACGTAAAGAGGATCGTCACCATGGTCCCGAAGGCCATGGTGTCACCATGCGCGAAGTTGGAAAAGCGCAGGATGCCGTAGATCAGCGTCACCCCCAGCGCACCCAGCGCAAGCTGCGCGCCATAGGCGACGGCGGGGACAAAGACGAAGTTGGCGAAGGCCACGAGGGCGTTGAGGATATCCATGGCTCAGCCCCCGAGGAAGGAACGGCGGACCTCCGGGTCGGCGAGCAGCGCCTTCCCGGTGTCGGTGAAACGGTTCGCGCCTTGGACCAGCACATAGCCCTTATCGGCAATCTCTAGCGCCTGACGGGCGTTCTGTTCGACCATCAGGATGGAAATGCCGGTGCGCGCGACCTCGATGATGCGGTCGAAAAGTTCGTCCATGACGATGGGCGACACGCCTGCGGTGGGTTCGTCCAGCATCAGGACCTTGGGCTGCGTCATCAGCGCGCGACCCACGGCGACCTGTTGGCGCTGGCCGCCCGACAATTCGCCTGCGGGCTGAAGCCGTTTTTGTTTCAGGATCGGGAACAGGTCATAGACCTGTGCCATCGTGTCCTTGAAATCGTCGCGCCGGATGAAGGCACCCATTTCGAGGTTCTCTTCCACCGTCATAGAGGTGAAGATGTTATGGGTCTGCGGCACGAAGCCCATCCCCTTGGCCACGCGGGCCTGCGGGGAGAGGGCGGTGATATCTTCGCCATCCAGCTTCACATGGCCCGCGCGCAGCTTGAGCATGCCGAAGACGGCCTTCATGGCGGTCGATTTGCCCGCGCCGTTAGGGCCGACGATCACGGCGATCTGGCCTTTTTCGACCGCGATGGTGCAGGAATGCAGGATGTCCGCACCGCCATAGCCGCCGGTCATCGCCTCGCCGATAAGATAGGGATCAGCCATGGGCGGCTTCCTCCTTTACCTTGTTTTTCAGGCCAGTGCCGAGATAGGCCTCGATCACCCGTTCGTCGTTCTTCACCTGTTCGACCGTCCCCTGTGCCAGAACCTTGCCTTCGGCCATGCAGATGACCGGGTCGCAGAGGCGGCCGATGAAATCCATGTCATGTTCGATCACGCAGAAGGTGTAGCCGCGTTCCTTGTTCAGGCGGACGATGGCGTCACCGATCGTGTTCAGAAGCGTCCGGTTCACGCCTGCGCCGACTTCGTCCAGAAAGACGATCTTGGCATCCACCATCATCGTCCGGCCCAGTTCCAGCAGCTTTTTCTGCCCGCCGGAAATCTGCGACGCCTTCTGTTCGGCAAGGTGGCTGATCGTCAGGAAGTCCAGCACGTCCAGCGCCTTTTGGCGGATGCGTTCTTCTTCTTCGGCCACAGCGGCGCGGTTGAACCATGCGTTCAACAGCGTCTCGCCCTTTTGCCGGGCGGGGACCATCATCAGGTTTTCCAGACAGGTCATCGACCCGAATTCATGCGCGATCTGGAAGGTGCGCAGCAGGCCCTTGTGGAACAACTCATGCGGGGGAAGGCCCGTGATATCTTCGCCATCCATCAGCACCCGGCCCGAAGTGGGCGGCAGGCGGCCTGCAATGACGTTGAAGAGCGTGGTCTTGCCCGCCCCGTTGGGGCCGATGAGGCCCGTGATGCTTCCCGTGCGGATCTCCAGCGAGGCACCGTCGACGGCACGGAAGCCGCCGAAATGCCTGTGCAGGTCTTCGACAACGATCATGTGATCCTATCCCCTGACTCCCGCGGTTCCCCGGGCCTTGCTGGCCTCTTGCCGTGGGATGCGTTCTTTACGTCAACGGCCCGGGGTTTGCCCGGGCCGTTGCCTTTCGTCAACCTAATCCGTCGATCAACGGAAGCCGACGGTTTCGATCTTGCCGCCGTTGATGGCGTATTCGCGGTAGGCACCGGCGGATTCGCCCGCGCCGACCAGTTCGACCGCCGAAGCACCGATGTAGTCGATGTCCGTGCCAGCCGCGATCAGTTCCAGCGCCTTGCCGAGTTCACCCGGAAGGATCGGCTCGCCCGGAGCATTGGCAAGGTCCATGACCTTGGTCGACCAGTCCTTCGACGCGGTCGAGTTGGCAGCGGCCATCGACAGCATGATCAGCGCAGCGGCGTCATAGCTTTCCTTCGAGAAAGCGTTGGAGCCGTCGAAGCCCGCAGCCGTCGCCAGCTCTTCGTACTTCGCCGCGCCTTCCGAGTCGGTGCCGGGGACAGCGCCGAAGGAGCCGTTCAGCGGTTCGCCGATGGCTTCGATCAGGCTTTCGCCATACATGCCGTCCACGAGGTAGAAGGTCGAGAAGGCGCCGGAGTCCAGCGAGCCCTGGATCACGCCCTTGCCGCCCTGGTCCACATAGCCCGCCACGACGAGCAGTTCGCCGCCAGCAGCCGCCAGCGAGGCGACTTCGGCCGAGTAGTCAGCCTTGCCGTCTTCGTGCGGGGTCGAGATGGTGACGGTGCCGCCCTTGGCGCCGAAGGCTGCCGCGAAGCTGTCGGCCAGACCCTTGCCGTAGTCGTTGTTGGTGTAGGTCACGGCGACGGACTTGATGCCCTTTTCGGACAGGATGTCGGCCATGATTTCGCCCTGACGCGCATCCGACGGGGCGGTGCGGAAGAACAGGCCGTCATCTTCGGCGGTCGAGAGCGCGGGCGAGGTGGCCGAGGGCGAGATCATGCCGATGCCGTTCGGACGCGCGACGTTCTGCAGGACCGCGCCGGTGACGCCCGAGCAGTCGCCGCCGACGATGGCCGAAACGCCATCAGCCGTCACGAGACGTTCGGCAGCGGCGGTGGCGGCAGCGGCGTCAACGCAGGTCGAGTCGCCGTTGACGGTCGAGATCGCGCCCAGCGCGAACTTGCCGGAGTCGTTGACTTCCTTGACGGCCAGTTCCGCACCCTTTGCCATGTCCGGCACGGTGGATTCCAGCGGGCCGGTGAAGCCGAGCAGGATGCCGAGTTTCACTTCCTGTGCCGAGGCGGCACCGGCCACGAGGGCGGTGGCAGCCGTGGCAAGCAGCAGTTTCTTCATGAGGTAGCTCCCTAGTTGGATCAATGTCCTGACACGCGAAGCTAGTGCGCGTGGGGGCAAAAGAAAAGTGCCTTGTGCGCTTGACGCTGCGGCACGGATTTTCGCCTGATATCAGGTGTTTGCGCGGGTAGGTGCAGGCTTTGATACAAGCCCTGCGCTTCCTGTGTCGACACGATGCCGACAGGGCGGGGCGATTCGTGCCACTTTGGAACCTGCGGTTGTGGGGGCTTTGGCGGCGGGCCTTTGGCGCTGTGCCGATGATCAGATGCGTGTGAGGGGGCTTTGTTTCAAGTCCCGCGCGCACCAGATCCTTTCGCAAACGGAGGGTCCAGTCATGCAAAGATCGCGCATCGCCATCGGGGTTGTGGTCGTTCTTGGCGCCCTTGCCGGGGTGGCAGAGGCCCAGCTGGTGGAAACCTCGGCCGGTCCCGTGCGGATCGAGTCCGTGGCGCGCGGGCTAGAGGAACCTTGGGCGATCGGGTTCCTGCCCGATGGTGGGGTTCTGGTGACAGAACGGGCGGGGCGGTTGCTTCTGCTGCGCGACGGGCAGGCCGTGCCGGTCGGGGGTCTGCCTGCGGTGTTCGACAGCGGGCAGGGCGGGTTGCTGGACGTGATGGTGCCGCGCGATTTCGCCGACAGCCGCGCGGTTTGGCTGAGTTTCGCGGTGGCGGTGCCGGGCGGGGCGGCAACGGCGGTGGGCAGCGGGCGGCTGTCGCCGGACGGGCGGCGGTTGGACGGGTTCACCCTGCATTGGCAGGGGCAGGGCGTCGGCGGCGGTCGGCATTTCGGGTCGCGCCTGGTCGAGGGATTGGACGGCACGGTCTTCGTGACCACCGGCGACCGGGGCACCGGGCCAGAGGGGATGGAGGCGCAGGACCCCATGCGACCTGAAGGCAAGGTGATCCGCCTGAACCGCGACGGCAGCCCCGCCGCCGCCTTTCCCGGCCATGCGCCGGGCGTCCATTCCATCGGTCACCGCAACCCGCAGGGCGCGGCGCTGGATGGGCAGGGCAACCTTTGGCTGGTCGAGCATGGCGCGCAGGGCGGGGACGAGTTGAACCGGGTCGAGGGCGGCAGGAACTATGGCTGGCCCGTCATCTCATACGGTGAGGATTATGGCGGCGGGCAGATCGGCGAGGGCAGCGCCAAGGCGGGGATGGAACAGCCGGTGCATTACTGGGTGCCCTCTATCGCGCCGTCAGGGTTGATGATCTATCAAGGCGACCTGTTCCCGGCATGGAAGGGCGATGTCTTCACCGGGTCGCTGAATTCCGACTTCATCAGCCGTCTGGACCCCGAGGCGGGCCATGCCGAAGAACGGATCGCCGCACCCGAGACGGGCCGCGTGCGCGACATCGTCGAGGCAGCGGACGGGTCCATCTGGTTTCTGTCGGTCTATGACGGGGCGCTGTACCGGATGACCCCGGCAAAGTGAGGGCGCGCAGGCCCCAACCTGCCCGATTTTCGCGCATCACCCCGCCGCACGTTTTCCCTGCCGCGCCGCAGTGCTAGACTCGCGCGGCATCCGGGGTTAGAAGCGCCCTGCGTTAGCGCTAACGGAATGGCGCAAGAAGACGCCACCCGGACAGAAAACGAGGGACAGCAATGGTTTCGCGCGTCATCCCGGTCGATCCCTTCGACCTCGTGATCTTTGGCGGCACGGGCGATCTTGCGCGCCGCAAGATCCTTCCCGGCCTGTATCGCCGCTTCCTTGCGGGCCAGATGCCCCCCGACAGCCGCATCATCGGCGCGGCGCGGGCCGAATTGGACGATGCGGGGTTCCGCCTGATGGTGGGCGACGCCATCGCGGAATTCGTGCCCAAGGATCGGCAGGACAAGGCGCAGGTCGCGGCCTTCCTCGACCGGATCGGCTATGTCTCTATCGACGCCAAGGGGACGGGCGGCTGGGAACAGTTGAAGGGCCGGATGCGGCCCAATGTGGTGCGGGCCTTCTATTTCTCGGTCGCGCCCGCGCTGTTTGGCGACTTGGCCGAACGGCTGCACGCCCATGGCATCGCCGATGCTTGGTCCCGGATCGTGGTGGAAAAGCCCTTCGGGCGCGACCTCGCCTCTGCCCGTGCGTTGAACGCTGTGCTGGCTGAACATTTCGACGAACACCAGATCTACCGGATCGACCATTATCTGGGCAAGGAAACGGTCCAGAACCTGATGGCCGTCCGCTTTGCCAATATCCTGTTCGAACCGTTGTGGAAGGCCGAATATATCGACCACGTCCAGATCACCGTGGCCGAAACCGTGGGGGTGGAGGGGCGTGGGGCCTATTACGACAAGTCGGGCGCGATGCGGGACATGGTGCAGAACCACCTGATGCAACTGCTCTGCCTGATCGCGATGGAGCCGCCCTATCACTTTGATCCCGACGCCGTGCGGGATGAAAAGCTGAAGGTCATCCGCGCCTTGGACGCCGTGAAGCCCGAAGATATCGTGCGCGGCCAATACCTCGGCGGGGGGGGGCAGGGCGGCTATGTGGAGCATTCCGAAAACCCCAATTCCCGCACCGAAAGCTATATCGCGCTGAAGTGCCACATCTCCAACTGGCGTTGGAAGGGCACGCCCTTCTATCTGCGGACGGGCAAGCGGCTGCGGGCGCGGGCGTCAGAGATTGCCATCACCTTCAAGGAACCGCCCCATTCCATCTTTGACGATGCGAAAGGCTGGCGCGAAAATGTCCTCGTCATCCGGTTGCAGCCGAATGAGGGGATGAACCTGATGATGATGATCAAGGAACCGGGACCGGGCGGGATGCGCCTGATGCAGGTGCCGTTGGACATGTCCTTTGCCGATGCGCTGGGGGCGGATGCCGAGGATATCCCGGATGCCTATGAACGGCTGATCATGGATGTGATCCGGGGCAACCAGACCCTCTTCATGCGCGGCGACGAGGTCGAGGCTGCTTGGGCCTGGGCCGATCCGATCATCGCGGGGTGGGAAGGGCGCGGCGACCGCCCGCAGGGCTATGATCCCGGGTCGTCCGGGCCAGAGGATGCGCTGATGCTGATGCATCGCGATGGCCGCCGCTGGCGGGAGATCAAGGGATGAAGCTAGAGACCTACCCCGACCGCGAATTCCTGATGCTGGGCCTTGCGAATGTGATCGCCGGTCAGCTTGCGGATTTTCTGCGGCGCGAGGGGCGGGCGTCTCTTTGCGTTCCCGGCGGCACCACGCCGGGGCCGATTTTCGACACGCTGTCGGGGGTGGATATCGACTGGTCCAAGGTGGCCGTCTTTTTGAACGACGAACGCTGGGTGGGCGAAGACAGCCCCCGTTCCAACACCCGCCTGCTGCGCGAACGGCTGTTGCGCGGCAAGGCGGCGGGGGCGGAACTGGTGCCGCTTTACGCCCCTGCCGCAACGCCAGAAGAGAAACTGTCCGACCTCGCCGAAGGGCTGCGCCCGCATCTGCCGATTTCGGTCCTGCTGCTGGGGATGGGGGCGGATATGCATACCGCGTCGCTCTTTCCCGGCGCGGACCGTCTGGCCGAGGGGCTGGCCCCCGACGCGCCGCTTTTGCTGCCCATGCGGGCCGAGGCGGCGGGGGAACCCCGCATCACGCTGACCGCGCCGGTGCTGAAGGGGGCGATGAACATCCACATCCTGATCACCGGGCAGGAAAAGCGCGCCGCGCTGGAACGCGCGCTGACCCTTCCCCCCGAGGAGGCGCCAGTGCGCGCTGTCCTCGACAACGCAACCGTGCATTGGGCGGAGTGAACCGATGAAAGCCGATTGGGCCGCGCTGGCCGCGCATCATGACGCGGTGAAGGATCGCCGCATCCTTGACCTTTTCGCCGACACAACGCGCGCGCAGGCCTTCACGGCGCAGGCTGACGGGATGCGTCTGGACTGGTCCAAGACGAATATCGACGCGACAGGCCGCCGCCTGCTGGTGGCCCTTGCCGAAGCCGCAGGCGTGGCCGACAAGCGCCGCGCCATGTTCACGGGCGAAAAGATCAACGACACCGAAGGCCGCGCCGTCCTGCATACGGCGCTGCGCAATCTGGACGGCACGGTGATCGTGGACGGCAAGAACGTCATCCCCGGCATCGTCGAGACGCTGGAACGGATGGAAGCCTTTGCCCAGGACGTGCGCGAGGGGCGCTTTACGGGGCAGGGGGGGCGGATCACCGATGTGGTCAATATCGGCATCGGCGGTTCGGACCTTGGCCCTGCCATGGCGACGCTGGCGCTGGCGCCCTATCACGACGGGCCGCGCTGCCATTACGTGTCGAACGTGGATGGCGCGCATGTGGCCGACACGCTGAAGGGGCTGAACCCGGAAACGACGCTGGTGATCGTCGCCTCAAAGACCTTCACCACCATCGAAACGATGACCAATGCCGAAACCGCCCGTGCATGGATGGCGGGCAAGGTGAAGAACCCCGCCGCACAATTCGCCGCCGTCTCCACCGCCGCCGACAAGACCGCCGCGTTCGGCATCGATCCTGCGCGGGTCTTCGGATTCGAGGATTGGGTGGGCGGGCGCTATTCCATGTGGGGGCCCATCGGCCTTGCCCTGATGCTGGCCGTGGGGCCCGAGGATTTCCGCGCCTTCCTCGCCGGGGGCCGCGCCATGGACGACCATTTCCTGCAGGCCCCCTTCGACGCCAACCTGCCCGTGCTTCTGGCGTTGGTGGGGGTCTGGCACAATCAGGTCTGCGGACATGCCACCCGCGCCGTGCTGCCCTATGACCAGCGCCTGTCGCGCCTGCCCGCCTACCTTCAGCAATTGGAGATGGAGAGCAACGGCAAGCGCGTGGCGATGGATGGGGCCGACCTGCCCACCCATTCCGGCCCCGTCGTCTGGGGAGAGCCGGGGACCAACGGTCAGCACGCCTTTTACCAACTTATCCACCAAGGCACCCGCGTCATTCCCTGCGAATTCCTGATCGCGCGGCAAGGGCATGAGGCGCATCTGGCCCATCAACACGTTCTGCTGGTGTCCAACTGCCTGGCACAGTCCGAAGCGCTGCTGCGTGGCCGGTCGCTGGAGGAGGCGCGGGCGATCATGGCCAAGAAGGGCCTGACGGGGGCCGAACTGGAACGGCAGGCGCGGCATCGGGTTTTCCCCGGCAACCGCCCGTCCGTCACCATCGCCTATGACAAGCTTACGCCCTTCGTGCTGGGCCAGATCATCGCGCTTTATGAACATCGGGTGTTCGTGGAGGGGGTGATCCTTGGGATCAATTCCTATGACCAGTGGGGGGTGGAACTGGGCAAGGAACTGGCGCTGGCCCTGCAACCCGTGCTGGAGGGGCGGCAGGCGACGGACGGCAAGGACGGATCGACCGCCGCACTGGCGGCGTGGTTCCGGGGATGACGGGACGGCCCCGGCTGAAGGCCGGGGCCATTGCTGCCGTCAAGCAAACAACTCGTCCCAGCCGTCTCCGACGACCATGTCGTCGTAACCTGCAATCGACGGTTCAATGACGCTGTTGGTCGGGATCTGGAAGTTTACCGGCAATACGGCATCAGGTAGCGGCCTCAAGTCCCGCAGCGGCGTGCCACCTCGCGGACTGTCATTCCCCGTACTGGGGGCGATTGGGGGCGGGGGAGGATCGATTGTGGGCGGGGGAGGATCGTCCTCGTCTGTTTCGGGCGGCTCGGACAGGGGCGCGGTCTGCGATCCTGTGCAGTCGTTGAAACCCACCCGGATGTTCGGATCGCCACCCGCGAATTCGCGCCGCATCCAGTCGAGCAGTTCACGGGGAGAAAAGACGATTTCCCGCGTCAGGCCGCGTTCACCGATCCGGACCTCGGTTCGTTCGCCATCGACCCAGACGAGTACGGCCGTCCCGAAAACGCCGCCGCCTTCCTGAAGATTGCAGGTGGCACCGGAAACCTGCGCCTCTGCCATGGGGGAAAGAAGAAAAAGCGCTGCGCCCATCGCACAGCCTGTCCGCATGCCTCTGCGGCGGGGGTCTTTGTCTACCATGATACCATCCACTCTTCACTGAAACACTAGGCCATAACGCTTTGGGCGGAACGTTCCGCCAAAGGCATAGCGTGCAGGAAGACTTGCACGCTTGGCCCACGATTTACACAGAAATCATCACAGCCAATGCGTGTAATCGGCCCCCGGCGGGCGGGGGCCGTTTGGCACTTACTTCAGCGCCGCCGTGACGATCACTTCGACCTTGTAATCCGGCGTCGCCAGTTTCGCCTCACCGGTTGCGCGGGCGGGCGTGTGGCCCTGCGGGACCCAGCTGTCCCAGACCGAATTCATCTCGGCAAAGGTCGAAATGTCGGCCAGCCAGATTTGCGCCGACAGGATGCGGGTCTTGTCGGTGCCTGCTTCTGCGAGGATGCGGTCCACCTCGGCAAGGCAGGTGCGGGTCTGGTCGGCCACGCTGTCGCCGGGAGTGCCGACTTGGCCTGCGACCCAGACGATCCCGTTGTAGCAGACGGCTTCGGACATGCGGGCACCGACACCGATGCGCTTGATCTCGGACATTGGAATTTCCTCCGGTTTGACTGATCGGCGGGATAGCGCAGGGCGCGGCGAAAGGAAAGCGGCGGGTCCTTGCTTGTCTGCGGGCAAGGGGGCGGCGGGCTTTTGGCCCTATCGGCCCCGGGGACGGGTTGGCGGCCGCCGCCCTGATCGCTTTGGCCCCACCCTGTGCGGGCCGTCCCCGTCGCCCCGCAGGCCGAGATTGGTGCAGGAACCGCATCCAGAAGATCAGGTTGGCCGTCGACGGATTGGCCAAGGGCGACTGGCCACAGCAGCGGCTGGCACAGGGGGCCGGGCCCCATTAACGGATCAACCCGGCGCTGGGGTTCGTTCACGACAGACTGGGATGGGATTGGAGCGGGTGAAGGGAATCGAACCCTCGTCATCAGCTTGGGAAGCTGCGGCTCTACCATTGAGCTACACCCGCGTCGGGATTTGAGGTATGCGATGCCGCCTGCGCCGTCAAGACCCGCCGGACACCCCCCGCAGCCGCCGCTTGATGCACAAAAAGGCGACCGGGGTGATGCCGAGGAACCGCGCCAAAAGGCCCTGCGGCAGGCGGGCCCGTGCCGGGGCCGCGCCCGCAAAGGGCGCAAGGTAGCGGGCATTCGGCATCATTGTCGACAGCGCCGCCCCTCGCGCCTGATTGCGCGCCGGACAGCATGCGGCAGTGGCCCCATGGGCCGCCATGGCACCCCCGACCTGCGCCCGTGGCGTCGCGACAAGGCCACGCGGCAAGGCCACCCAACAAGGCCACGCGACAAGGCCACGCGGCAGGCGCACAAGGCCAGGGGGCCAGATACGGCGCCCCCGACCTCTCCTCCTGCGTGACCGCCGCCACCTTCCACTGTGCCGAGGGCAGGACGTCCGAACATCCCCGCCTTCTGACCAAACCCCGCTTGCCCCTGCCGCCGCAGGGGCGCACTATGCCGTGAAGCCGTGGTTGACTCGCCCAGACAGCACCACCAGATATGGATGCCGAACAGGGGAAGGCCGAGCGCTGCCATGATGGGGCCGGAGCCTTCCTGCCAGACAAGGAAACATGATGAGCGATTCCCTTTCCCCCAGCTATCCGGTGCTGCCGCTCCGCGATATCGTGGTCTTCCCGCACATGATCGTGCCGCTCTTCGTCGGGCGCGAAAAATCGGTGCGCGCGCTGGAAGAGGTGATGTCGGACGACCGGCAGATCCTGCTTTCTTCGCAGATCGATCCTTCGGTCGATGAACCCGGCACCGATGCGATCTACCGCGTGGGCGTGCTGGCCAATGTGCTGCAACTGCTGAAACTGCCCGATGGCACCGTGAAAGTGCTGGTCGAAGGCAAGGCCCGCGTGAAGATCACCGAATTCCTGCCCAACGACCGTTTCTTCGAAGCGCGCGTCGCGCCCCTTTCTGAAACGCCCGGCGACAAGTCGTCGGTGGATGCGCTGATCCGCGCCGTGGCCGAGGAATTCGAACGCTACGCCAAGATCAAGAAGAACATCCCCGAAGAGGCCCTCGCCGCCGTGTCGGAAACGCGCGAACCCGCGCGTCTGGCCGATCTTGTGGCGGGCCATCTTGGCATCGATGTCGGGCAGAAGCAGGAAATCCTTGAAACGCTGGACGTGGCCGAACGTCTGGAAAAGGTCTACGGCCATATGCAGGGCGAAATGTCCGTCCTGCAGGTGGAAAAGAAGATCAAATCCCGCGTCAAAACCCAGATGGAGAAGACGCAGCGCGAGTATTACCTGAACGAACAGATGAAGGCGATCCAGCGCGAGCTGGGCGATGGCGAGGACGGCCAGAACGAGATTGCGGAACTGGAAGACCGCATCAAGAAAACCGCCTTCTCCAAGGAAGCGCGCGAAAAGGCCGAGGCCGAGCTGAAAAAGCTGAAATCCATGTCCCCCATGAGCGCCGAGGCGACCGTGGTGCGCAACTACCTCGATTGGCTGTTGGGCGTGCCGTGGGGCGTGAAGTCCCGCGTCAAGAAAGACCTGCACAAGTCGCAAGAGGTTCTGGACAAGGACCATTACGGGCTTGAAAAGGTCAAGGAACGCATCGTCGAATACCTTGCCGTGCAGGCCCGCAGTGCCAAGCTGAAGGGTCCGATCCTCTGCCTCGTCGGCCCTCCGGGTGTCGGCAAGACCTCGCTTGGTCGGTCGGTCGCCAAGGCCACGGGCCGCGAATTCATCCGCATCAGCCTTGGCGGCGTGCGCGATGAATCCGAAATCCGGGGGCACCGCCGGACCTATATCGGCTCCATGCCCGGCAAGATCATTCAGGCGCTGAAGAAGGCCAAGACCACCAACCCGCTGATCCTGCTGGATGAAATCGACAAGATGGGTCAGGACTTCCGGGGTGATCCGGCCAGTGCAATGCTTGAGGTGCTGGACCCCGAACAGAACTCCACCTTCGTGGACCACTATCTTGAGGTGGAATACGACCTGTCCAATGTGATGTTCATCACCACGGCCAACTCCTACAACATGCCCGGCCCCCTGCTGGACCGGATGGAGATCATCTCGCTTGCGGGCTACACCGAGGATGAAAAGCGCGAGATCGCCAAGCAGCACCTGATCCCCAAGCAGATCGCCAATCACGGCCTGCGTAAGGGCGAATTCAAGGTAACGGACGAGGCGCTGACGGACGTCATCCGCACCTACACGCGCGAGGCCGGGGTGCGGAACCTTGAACGCGAAATCGCAAAGCTGGCGCGCAAGGCCGTGACCGAGATCGTCAAGAAGCAAGGCAAGGCCGTCGAGGTCACGCCCGAAAAGCTTGAAGATTATCTGGGCGTCAAGCGCTACCGCTATGGTCTGGCCGAGAAAGAGGATCAGGTCGGCGTCGTCACGGGTCTGGCATGGACTTCCGTCGGCGGGGACCTGTTGTCGATCGAAGCGCTAAAGCTGCCCGGCAAGGGGCGGATGAAGACGACCGGCAAGCTGGGCGATGTGATGAAGGAATCGATCGAGGCGGCGGCGTCCTATGTCCGCTCCATCAGCCCCGAACTGGGGGTGAAGCCGCCGAAATTCGAGTCGATCGACATCCACGTCCACGTCCCCGAAGGCGCGACGCCCAAGGACGGGCCGTCGGCGGGTCTGGCCATGGTCACCTCTATCGTGTCGGTGCTGACGGGCATCCCGGTCCGCAAGGATATCGCCATGACCGGAGAGGTGACGCTGCGCGGCAACGCCTTGGCCATCGGCGGGTTGAAGGAAAAGCTGTTGGCGGCGCTGCGGGGCGGCATCAAGACCGTGCTGATCCCCGAAGAAAACGCCAAGGACCTGCCAGAGATCCCGGACAATGTGAAAGCCGGACTGACCATCATCCCGGTCAGCCATGTGAAAGAGGTGCTGAAACTCGCCCTCGTCCGCCAGCCAGAGCCGGTGGAATGGGACGAGGCCGCCGAGGAGGCGGCAGCAGCGGCGGCCAAGGCCGCAGGCGGCACCGCGCCGTCGCAGATCGCGCATTGATCCGCTGACCGCAGGACGGAACGGGGAAGGGGCGGGCCGCAGGGTCCGCCCCTTGCCGTTGCGGCGTCCCGCGCGCCGACCTTGGTTTTGGGCCATGGTCCGGGACCAACCCCTGCGCCTGTCGATGGCCTGCAGCGCGCGCGATGCGGGGTCTTTGTCCCTTGGGGCGTGCCGCATATCGCGCAACTCTCCCCACCGTTGCAGTGGAATTGTTCCCCGAACCCGGATATCCTGCGCGGTATCGGCCCCGCGCCGCACACACCAACAGGGCAGTTCCGTTCCATGGTCATGAGTACCGCCAAGAAACCCGCCGCGCCGAAATCCGCCGCGCCCCAAAAGACCTCTGGCAACAAGGCCGCCGCATTCCAACCCGCCAAGGCCACGATCAGCGCGCCCAAGGTCGCCACCGCGGCACAGGGCGACGCGTCCGATGGGCCAGCACACGCCACCGAAAAGCCCGAGGCAGGCCCGCAGGTGAAAAAGAAGGACCTCATCGCCCGCGTCGTCGCCGCGCTGGACGGCAAGAAGAAGGGTCAGGTCAAGGACATCGTCGAAGCGACGCTGGCAGCCTTGGGCGAGGCGCTGCAGAACGGCGAATCCCTGAACCTTCCGCCCTTTGGACGCGCCCGCATCGCCCGTTCCAAGGGCGAGGGCAAGGCGTCCTCCATGACCGTGAAACTGCGCGGGGCAGGGGCGAAAAATGCGCCAAAGGCCCCGAAAGAGGCCCTTGCAGAGGTCGGGGAAGACGACTAAACACCGCCCCATCGGGCGATTAGCTCAGCGGTAGAGCGCTTCGTTCACATCGAAGATGTCAGCGGTTCAAATCCGTTATCGCCCACCATCGTTTTCCGCAAAGGCGTCGCGCAAGCGGCGCCTTTCGCGTTTTCCGGCCCCGCTTTCCCCTTGCCGCCCGCCCGTGCCTTGGGCTACACCGCAGCCCGCATGGGTGGTTAGCTCAGTTGGTAGAGCGTCTCGCTTACACCGAGAATGTCGGGGGTTCGAGTCCCTCACCACCCACCATCCCTGCCGCAATCCTGCACCGCTTCCGGCCAATTTCCGCCGTCTGGGCCGCCTAGGCTGCAGCCGTCAATACATATGAACGGGATCGGCTATGCACCTCTCCGCACTTCTCGACTTTCTTGGCAAGACCCTTGTGCTGGCCTTTGCCGCCTCTTGCGCGATGATCGGCGACCGCCCGCGCCTGCCTGCGCTGCGCTTTGCTCTGGCGGGGGGGATGGCCGCGTTGGCGGGGCTGGCGACGCTGGTCGCGCTGGTCGTCACGCCGCGCCTGCGCGATCCGCTGGGCGGGGCAGAACTGGCGCTGGCCCTGCCGACGCGCGGCCTGTTCCTGACGGCGGGGACGGCGGGGCTGTGGTCGGCGCTTTTCGTCTGAACCTGCGGGGATCGGCGGATGTGCGGGCGACGGGATACCCCCTGACCCCGGCCACGCCCTTCCCGCCGGGACTTCCCTTTTCCCGCCGCTCCTGTTGATACTGCCCGCGCAGGCAACAGGCAGAGCCATGACCCACACGCCCCTCGGCCCCCTTTTGGACAGTCACCCGCCCGTCTTCGGGCAGGATCAGGTGGCCGCGCTTCTGTCCCGGCACTGGGGGCTGACGGGACGCCTCTCGCCGCTTACGTCAGAGCGGGACCTGAACCACCGTCTGGACGCGCCAGAGGGCCGCTTTGTGGTCAAGATCGCCAATGCCGCAGAACCCCACGCGCTGACCCGTTTTCAGAACCGCGCCCTGCGCCATGCCGCCGCCGCGGACGCGACGCTGCCCATCCCCCGCGTGATCGCAGCGCGGGATGGGGCGGATGACGTGGTGCTGCCGGACGGCAACCTGATGCGCGTGCTGTCATGGGTCGAAGGCGCGCCTTTGGCCGGATTGCCCCGCACGGGGCCGCAGGGCAGGGCGGTCGCCACCCTTGGCGCGCGCCTTCTGCGTGCGCTGCGGGGGCTCGATGATCCCGCCGCCGACCATGTTCTGCAATGGGACATCCGCCACGCCGCCGCCCTGCGCCCCCTGCTGCCGCATATCGCCGACCCGGACCTGCGCGCGCTCTGCACCCGGGTGCTGGACCGGTTCGACGCCGATGTCGCCCCCGCGCTGCCCGCCCTGCCGTGGCAGGTGATCCACGGCGACCTGAACCCGCACAACATCCTTGGCGATCCGGGCGATCCCGACCGCGTCACCGGCATCCTTGATTTTGGCGACATGGTGCGCACCCCGCGCCTGTGCGACCTTGCCGTCGCCGCCTCTTACCGCATCGCGCCCGAGGACGCGCTTGGCAGCCTGACCGCCTTTGCCGCCGCATGGCATGCCATTGACCCGCTGACCCCCGCCGAACGGGACCACCTTTTCGACCTTGTGGCCGCGCGCATGGTCACGACCGTTGCCATCACCGCCTTTCGCGCCGCCCGCTACCCGGAAAACGCGGCCTACATCCTGCGTAACGTGCCCTCTGCCCGCGCGGGGCTTGCCGCCTTTGCCGCGCTGGACCGCGCCACCACCGCCCGGCATATCGCCGCCGCCTGCCCCTGAACCGCCCGCCAAGGACCCGTCCCATGACCCGCGCCACAGACCCGATGCCCAACGCCTTTGTCCCCGGCCAAGGCACCCTTCCGGCGCGCGAGGCCGCGATGGTGGACCGCCGCCAGCACCTGCTGGGCCCCGCCTACCGTCTGTTTTACGAAACCCCCGTTCATCTGGTGCGGGGGCAGGGCGTCTGGCTTTATGATCCCGAAGGAAAGGCCTATCTCGACACCTACAACAATGTGGCCTCTGTCGGGCATGCCCACCCGCGCGTAGTGGCCGCCATGGCACAGCAGGCGGCGACACTGGCCAGCCATACCCGCTATCTGCATGACGGCGTCCTTGAATATGCCGAACGCCTGCTTGGGCATTTCCCCGCGCCGCTGTCGCATGTCATGTTCACCTGCACGGGGTCCGAAGCGAATGACCTTGCCCTGCGCCTTGCGCGCGCGGCGACGGGGGGCACCGGGATCATCGTGACGGAAAACGCCTATCACGGCGTGACGGCGTCGGTGGCCGAGGCGTCGCCCTCCCTCGGTCCCGGCGTGCCGCGCGGGCCGCATGTGCGCGTCATCCCCGCGCCGGATGCCCGTAACGGCGACCCCGCCGTCACCTTCACGGCCGATGTCGAGGCCGCGATTGCCGATATGGCCGCCCATGGCATCCGTCCGGCGCTGCTGATGGTGGACACGATCTTTTCGTCGGACGGGGTGTTTGCCGATCCTGCGGGCTTCCTCGCCCCCGCTGCCGCCGCGATCCGCAAGGCAGGCGGGCTGTTCCTCGCCGACGAGGTGCAGCCGGGGTTCGGGCGCACCGGGGCGGCGATGTGGGGCTTTGTCCGCCATGGGGTGATCCCCGACATGGTCAGTCTGGGCAAGCCGATGGGCAATGGCTATCCGGTCGCGGGGCTGGTCCTGCAACCGCAGGTCATCGCCGAATTCGGCAGCAAGGCGCGCTATTTCAACACCTTTGGCGGCAATGCCGTGGCAGCGGCCACCGCCAACGCCGTCCTTTCGGTGGTCGAGGATGAGGGCCTGATGCAGAACGCCGCCCGCGTCGGACGGCTGTTCCACGAGGGTCTGGCCGCACTCGCCACCCGCCACGACGCGCTTGGCGATATCCGCAGCGCGGGGCTTTTCCTTGGCCTTGACATCGTCACGGATGGCCAGCCCGACCGTAACCGCGCCGCGCGTCTGGTGAACCGTCTGCGGGATGCGCGCATCCTCATCTCGGCCACCGGTCCCAAGGGGCATGTGCTGAAGATCCGCCCGCCGTTGGTCTTTTCCGCCGAAAACGTGGCGCTCTTTTGCGCCACGCTTGACCATATCCTGACCGACGGAGCCTAGTGCGACGCCACGGCCCTACCCAGCCACAGCAGGAAGGGCGGCGCGATGATCCCGGCGGGCGATCCGCTGGACTGCCGTTCGACGATGACCCGCTTCCTGATCGACCCGGCCATGCGCCCGGCACGGGCAGCCCCGGCCCGCGTGGCGATGACCGCGGCCATGGCGGCGCGCAAGGTGCATGTGGTCATGATGCGCCCCGCCCTTCATCGGTGCCGGACCGTTCGACGGGCAATCCCGCTGTGCCGCACCGCACAGACCCCGCGCGATCCGGCGGGATGACCGCGCTGCGCGACGCCCCTATCTTTGCCCCATAGCCAAACGGAGGCCGCCATGAGCTGGAACCCCGCCCTCGACCCCGACATCCCCGTGGGCGATGCCGTGGATGCCATCGAGGCCGTCATCATCCCCCGCGCCCGTGACCTTGGCGGGTTCGAGGTGCGCCGCGCGCTGCCATCGGTCCAGCGCCAGATGGTCGGCCCCTTCATCTTTTTCGACCAGATGGGTCCGGCGGAATTCCTGACGGGGCAGGGGATCGACGTCCGCCCCCATCCGCATATCGGACTGGCCACCGTCACCTATCTGCTGAAAGGCCGGATGCACCACCGCGACAGCCTTGGCACCGATCAGTGGATCGAACCGGGGGCCGTCAACCTGATGTTCGCGGGCCATGGCATCACCCATTCCGAACGCACCGATGGCGAGATGCGCCGCCATCCCCATGCGATGTTCGGCCTGCAAACATGGCTTGCCCTGCCGCAAAAGAACGAGGATGACCCCGCCGCCTTTCTGCACGCCCCCGCCAGCCTGCTGCCCGAACTGGAGGGAGAGGGCAAACAGGTCCGCCTGATCCTTGGCAAGGCATGGGGCGCGCGCGTCCCGGTCGAAACGCCGTCCGAGGTCTTCTACGCCGACGCCACCCTTGCCCCCGGCGCCGCCATCCCGCTGCCCGACGACCATGAGGACCGGGGCCTTTACGTCCTGTCCGGCGAGGTGACGGTGGCAGGCCAGACCTTCCCGGCGGGCCAGATGCTGGTCTTTCGCCCCGGCGACCGCGTCTCGGCCCGCGCCGGGGACAAGGGGGCGCGGATCATGCTGCTGGGCGGGGCGACGATGGATGGACCCCGGCATATCTGGTGGAACTTCGTCGCCTCGTCCAAGGAACGGATCGAGGCCGCGAAAGAGGCATGGCGCGCGGGGGACTGGGCGCATGGCCGCTTTCGCCTGCCGCCGGGGGATGACGCGGACTTCATCCCCGCGCCGTGACCCGGCCCCGGCAGGTTACAGCCGCCCGATCCGATCCGTCAGCAGGGCATAGAACCCGTCCGCATCCACCGCCCCGATGAACAGCGCGTTTGCAGGCCGGTCCGTCACGCCCCACCAATCCGCGACCGTCATCCCCAGCGTCAATTCGGACTGGGTTTCGATCTCGACGTTGATATGCCGCCCGGTGAACAGCTCGGGCCGGATCAGATAGGCGATCACGCAGGGGTCATGCAGCGGCGCGCCCTCGCTGCCATATTTCTGCATGTCGAAGCGTTCGAAGAAATCCGTCCATTCCGCCACCATCCGCCCCGGTTCATTGCCCAAGGCGCGGAACGCTTCGATCCGCGCCCGCGTCGTCAGGGCCTTGTGGGTGACGTCCAGCGGCATCACGACCAGCGGCACGCCGGACTTGAACACGACTTCCGCCGCCTCGGGGTCGACATAGATGTTGAACTCGGCGGCGGGGGTGATGTTGCCCACCTCGAAATAGGCCCCGCCCATCAGCACGATTTGCTGGACGCGCAACACGATGTCGGGCGCGCGGCGGAAGGCCGTCGCGATATTCGTCAGCGGCCCCAAAGGGCAGAGCGTCACGCTATGCGGGGCCTCGCGGCGCAGGGTGTCGATGATGAAATCGACCGCGTGCTGATCTTGCAGCGGCATCACCGGGTCGGCCATCTGCGGCCCGTCCAGCCCGGTCTTGCCATGCACATGTTCGGCCGTCACCAGCTTGCGCGTCATCGGGCGGTCGCAGCCTGCAAAGACCTTCACCCCCGGCTTGCCCGCCAGTTCGCAGACGATCCGCGCGTTCTTTTCCGTCAGCGCCAGCGGCACGTTTCCGGCGACGGCGGTGATCCCCAGAACCTCCACCGCGTCGGGACTGGCCAGCGCCAGAAGGATCGCCACGGCATCGTCCTGACCGGGATCCGTGTCGATGATGATCTTGCGCGGTTGCGTCATTGCTGCCCTTGTGACCCTTTTCGTCCTGTTCCTGCGGGCCGAGCAAATCCGATGCGCGGTTTCTTGTCCAGATGGCCAAACAGAAAGGGGGCCCTGCGGCCCCCCGTCCTTGATCGCGGGCCTGCCCTGCGACGATCAGCCGTCGAAATCGACCGTCTCGATCAGCTTCAGCGCGTCGGGGCGCAGCTTTGCCACTTCGGTCAGCGGCTTCGAATCCGGGGTGAATTCGCCCCAGCTTGCCACCAGCGCGGATTTCGCCACGCCCGGCTTTACCGGGAATTCGTTGTTTGTTTCGGCATAGATGCGCTGCGCCTCGTCGCTGGACAGCCATTCCATGAATTTCAGCGCCGCCTCGCGGTTCGGCGCGGCCTTGGTCATGGCCACGCCCGAGATGTTCAGATGCGTTCCGTCCCCCTCAAAGGTGGGGAAGTCGATGCGTACGGCTTCGGCGGCGGGTTTTTGTTCGGGATCGGCCAGCATCTGGCCGATATAATAGGTGTTGCCCACCGCGATGTCGCATTCGCCCGCCGCGATGGCCTTCACCTGATCGCGGTCCCCGCCATCGGGCTTGCGCGCCAGATTGGCCTTCACGCCTTCAAGCCAAGTCTTGGCGTAGTCCGCGCCGTGATGGGCGATCATGGCCGCGACCAGCGCCACGTTGTAATCATTCGTGCCCGACCGGATGCAGATGCGGCCCTGCCATTTCGGATCGGCAAGGTCTTCGTAGGTCGTCACCTCGCCGGGGGCCACGCGGTCCTTGCTGGCATAGACGATCCGCGCGCGCGAGGTCAGGCCGAACCAGTGGTCGCCCTCGTCGCGCAGGGTGGCGGGGATGTTGGCGTCCAGCACGTCGGACTGCACGGGCTGGGTGACGCCCGCCTCCACGATCTGGGTCAGGCGCGCGATGTCCACGGTCAGGACAAGGTCGGCAGGCGAACGGTCGCCCTCGGCCACCAGACGCTCGGCCATGCCCTTGTCGACGAAGGCCACGTTGACGGTGATCCCCGTCTCGGCGGTGAAGGCATCGACGAGCGGCTGGACCAGTTCGGGCTGGCGGTGGGAATAGACGTTGATCTCTTCGGCCAGTGCCGGAACGGCGGTCGAGGCGAGCGTCAGGGCCAGAAGCGAAAGGCGGAACATCTGTTGAGTCCTTTTGTCAGAAATCCGATGGACGTGATAAACCTTACAATTTCACTCAGGTCAATATCCGAGTGAAATTATAAACAAAAAACCGCGCAGACCTGATGTCCTTGGCGCATCGTCAGGACAGGCCGACTCAGCGCAAGGTTAACGCCCGCTTGCACCCCCGTGCGTCTGTACAGGTTGCGGCACAGACTCCGGCACGGAAGCCGGACACTGCCCTGCCGATTAAACCCAAGGATAAATGCAGCGCGCGCAGGGACTTAGCGCTGCGCCTTTTCTTCGGCCTTGGCGCGGTTCCACAGCGCGTCCATCTCGGCCAGATCGCTGTCCGCAGGGCGCTTGCCCGCCTCATTCAGCCAATCCTCGATCCGCCCGAAGCGGCGGGTGAATTTCGCATTCGCCCCGCGCAGCGCCGCCTCTGGGTCCACCCCCAGATGCCGCGCCAGATTGGCCATGACGAAAAGCAGATCGCCGAATTCTTCGGCCACCTCGGCCTCGGTGAGTCGGTCCCGCGCCTCGGCCAGTTCTGCCGCCTCTTCGGTGATCTTGGCCACGACCTCATCCGTCGACGGCCAGTCAAACCCCACCCGCGCCGCCCGCTTTTGCAACTTCACCGCCCGTGTCAGCGCAGGCAGCCCCAGCGCCACCCCGTCCAGCACGCGGGCCGGGCCGCGCTCGGCGGCCTTGATCCGCTCCCAGTCCTCGGTCTGCTGCGCGGCGGACTTGTCGCGGCTTTCGTCGCCAAAGACATGCGGATGCCGGGCGACCATCTTGTCCGAAATCGCCCGCACCACATCGTCAAAGCCGAAAAACCCGGCCTCTGCGGCCATTTGCGCGTGATAGACGACCTGAAACAGCAGGTCCCCCAGTTCCCCCCGCAACTCGTCCCAAGCCTTGCGTTCGATGGCATCGGCCACCTCATGCGCTTCTTCCAGCGTGTAGGGCGCGATGGTGGAAAAGTCCTGTTCGATATCCCAAGGACAGCCCGTGACAGGATCGCGCAACCGCCGCATGATGTCCAACAGCCGCGCCACCCCGCCTGCGGGATCACCGATCAGGCCTTTGCCCGTTGCCGCGCCGTCATCCTGACCGCCCATTGCAGCCCCCGCCCTTTTCAGATTTGATCAAAGACCACCACGCGCAAGGAATCCGCAATGCCCGTCCTCAACCGTATCGCCGCTTATGCCGAGGAAATGAAGGCCTGGCGTCGCCATCTGCACGCCCATCCCGAATTGGCCTTCGACTGCCATGGCACGGCGGCCTTCATCGCCGACCGCCTGCGTGATTTCGGCGTGGATGAAATTCACACGGGCATCGCCACCTCTGGCCTTGTCGCGATCATCAACGGGCAGGGGGCAGACGACCCCGCCGCCCCCACCATCGGCCTGCGCGCCGACATGGACGCCCTGCCGATCCACGAAGTGACGGGGGCCGACCACGCCTCGACCATTCCCGGCAAGATGCATGCCTGCGGCCATGACGGCCATGTCACCATGCTTCTGGGTGCCGCGCGATATCTGGCCGAGACGCGCCGCTTCAGGGGCCGCGTGGCCCTGCTGTTCCAGCCCGCCGAAGAAGATGGCGGCGGCGGTCAGGTCATGGTGCAGGAAGGGGTGATGGACCGGTTCGGCATCGGCTCTATCTATGGAATCCACAATGCGCCCAACGTGGAATTCGGCCATTTCCACACCAATCCCGGCGCGTTGATGGCGTCGGTCGACACGGCCTTCGTTTATATCACGGGCAAGGGCGGGCATGGGGCCACGCCGCATGAATGCGTCGATCCGGTCGTGGCCGTGGTGGGGATGGTACAGGCGATCCAGACCATCATCCCGCGCAACGTCTATGCGTTGGACGAGGCGGTGATTTCCGTCACCCAGATCCACACCGGCACCGCGTCAAACATCATCCCCGAAGAGGCGATGTTCTGCGCCACCATCCGCTGCTTTAATCCCGATGTGCGCGCCCTGCTGAAGCGGCGCATCCATGAGATCATCGAAGGCCACGCGCTGGCCTACAACGTGACCGCCCGCATCGACTATGATTGGGGCTATCCGGCGACGATCAACGAAGCCGCCTCTGCCGCCTTCGCCGCCGATGTCGCGCGCGAGGTGTCGGGCGAGGGGGCCGTGAACGACAATGCCAACCGCGAGATGGGGTCCGAAGATTTCTCCTATATGCTCGAGGCGCGGCCGGGGGCCTATCTTTTCCTAGGCACCGGGCCGGGGGCGGGGCTTCATCATCCGGCCTATGATTTCAACGACGAGGCCGCGCCGATTGGGGCAAGCTTCTTCGCCCGACTGGTGGAACGCGCGCAGCCGGTCGTCTGATTTCAGGGCGCGGCGTCCGGTCCGGCATCCGTGGCGCAAAGACACGGATAGCGGACGCGCCGCCTGCACGGGGCGGCCGACACCCCCGCGTGCCGCGCCTGCCAAGTTTTCCCATCCGCGAAACCTTGCGCCCGTCACGCCCTCTCTGGCGGGACCCGCGGCAATTTGTTATACAATTGTGCAAAATGACGGAGACGGAGAGGTCTATGTCCGCCATACCTGCCCTGAACAGCCCCGCGCCGCAGGACCTGTGGGCGATGGATCGTGCCCACAGCCTGCACCCTTGGACGAATTTCGGCAGCTTTGACAAGGACGGCGCGCTGGTCATCACCAAGGGCGAGGGGTGCTGGCTTTGGGATGCCGAAGGCAAGCGTTACCTCGACGCGGTGGGGGGCCTGTGGTGCACCAATATCGGCCTTGGACGGCGCGAGATGGCGCAGGCCATTGCCGATCAGGCAGAGCGGCTCGCCTTTTCCAACACGTTCGTGGACATGACGAATGACCCCTCGGCCCGCCTTGCGTCGAAACTGGCGCAGCTTGCCCCCGGTGATCTGAACCGTGTGATGTTCACCACGGGCGGGTCCACCGCTGTCGACACGGCGGTCCGCATGGTGGCCTATGTGCAATCCTGCCTCGGTCATCCCGGCAAGACCGGCATTGTCGCCCGCGATTACAGCTATCACGGCTCCACCTACCTGTCGCAATCGGTGGGCAAACGGCCCGGCGACCGCGTCCCCGAATTCCGCTACAAGGATGATGGCATCTGGCACCTGTCGCCGCCCAACCCCTACCGCCGCCCCGCAGGCCAGTCAGAGGCCGAATTCTGCGACGCGCTGGTCGCCGAATTCGAAACCCTGATCGCCCGCGTCGGCGCAGACCGCATCGGCGGCTTCATCGCCGAACCGATTCAGGCTTCGGGTGGCGTCATCGTTCCGCCCGACGGATATCTGCGCCGCATGTGGGAGGTTTGCCAGCGCCACGGCATCCTCTTCATCGCGGATGAGGTGGTCACCGCCTTCGGTCGCCTTGGCCACTGGTTCGCGTCTTGGGATGCCTTTGGCGTGATGCCCGACATCATCTGCACCGCCAAGGGCCTGACCTCTGGCTACATTCCGCTCGGCGCTCTCATCTTCTCTGACCGGCTGTGGGATATCATGGGGCAGGACCCCGACCGCTGGTTCACGGCGGGCTTTACCTATTCCGGCCACCCCGTCGCCTGCGCGGCAGGCCTGAAGAACATCGAAATCATGGAACGCGAGGACCTGCTGTCCAATGCCGCCCGTATGGGGGACCTGTTCCAGTCCCGCCTGAAACGGCTAGAGGCCTTGCCGCTGGTCGGTCAGGTGCGGGGCAGGGGGCTGATGCTCTGCACCGAAAACGTGGCCAACAAGGCGACGAAGGACCCGCTGCCGGACGGGGTGAACGAATCCAAGCGCATCTCGAACGCGGCCGAGGCGATGGGTCTGATGGTCCGCCCGATGGCGCATCTGAACGTCATGTCCCCCCCGCTGACGATCACCGAAGGGGAGGTGGGGTTCATCGCCGAAACGCTTGAAAAGGCGATCCGTCAGGTGACCGACGAACTGGTCCGCGAAGGTTTCCGTCTGGGCTGACGCCTATCCCGCAAACCCCGCGCCGGGGCCTCTGCCTCCCCACACAGCCCGCCAGCTGCCAAGGGTCCGGGCCAAGCCCGCAACGCCCCGCCCCGCCCGATTCGCCCGACTGAGGGAACGCCGCCCATGGGTAAACCCACCGCCCGCTGCGTGCTGACAGTTTGCGGTACAAAATCCGGCACGCACTCCGGTACAGTCGTTTCAGCAGTTTTCCTCTCCGGATCAGGGAATTACCCCAGCGTAGGCCCCAAGCCACCACCCCGCTTGACAACCCCACCCCGCATGGCACTTTCCGCCCACCCGATCCGCGCGTCTCGGCCATCCAAACGACTGCGCTTGCGAAACTGGGCATTCCCATCATGGCACTACTGGAAGACGCAAAGTCTGACATCGATACGGCTTTCACCCGGAAAGGCCTGCGCGGCCATTCCTTCGAAAACGCCTTCGCGGGCGCCAATTCCTTCTTGCGCCGGACCTATACCAAGGACCTGACGGGGGTGGACCTCGCCATCACCGGCGTCGCCTTCGATCAGGCCACCTCGCACCGCGCGGGCACCCGCTTCGGTCCCCGCGCGATACGCGAGGCGTCCTCCCTCATCGCCTATGACCCACCCTTCGGCTGGGGCACCGACCCGCTGGAGGAGATGGCGGTCATCGACTACGGCGACCTCGCCTTCGACTATGCCCATACGCCCAGCTTCCCGGCGGCGCTGACCGACCATATCCGCACCATCCTCAGGGCCGGCGCGGGGGCGATCACGCTGGGGGGCGACCATTTCATCACCTATCCGATCCTGCGCGCCTATGCCGAAAAGCACGGCCCCCTTGGGGTTATCCATTTCGACGCCCATTCCGACCTTTGGCCCGATGACAACCCCGAACGGATCGATCATGGCACCATGCTCTACAAGGCCGTGAAGGATGGGTGCGTGGACCCGAAACGGTCGCTGCAAATCGGTATCCGCACGACGACCGAAGACTACCTCGGCGTCAATGTCCTGACCGCGCGCGAATTGCATGAAAAGGGCGTGGCCCATGCCGTCGCTCTGGCGAAGGAGATCGTGGGCAACGGGCCGACCTATGTGACCTTCGACATCGACGCGCTGGACCCTGCCTATGCGCCCGGCACCGGCACCCCGGTCTGGGGCGGCCTGCATGCCTGGCAGACGGCGGCCATCCTGCGCGATCTGGCCGGGATCAACATGGTCGGCGGCGATGTCGTAGAGGTTTCTCCTCCCTACGACACCACGGGGGCCACGGCCATTGCCGGGGCGCATGTGGCCTATGACCTGATCTGCCTTTATCACTGGGCACGGACACAGCGATAAGCGCAGGGGAATCGGAGTGGGCAGGATGGGCATGGTTCTCGGTGCAGTCGTCCTTCTGGTGATGGGCTTTGGCCTCTATGTCCGCCTTGCCCCCTCTGACCCCGCGCTCTGGCATGTGGCCCCTTCGCCCGCATCCACCACCGACTGCACGGTGGAACAGGGCTACGGCGACGCCCGCGCCACCTGCCTTCTTTCGCTGCCCCCAGGTCAGGCGCTGGCGAAACTCGACGCCATCGCCATGGCCACCCCGCGCACCACCCGCCTTGCCGGATCGGCCGAGGAGGGGCGGATCACATGGATCACGCGCTCTGCCCTCTGGGGCTTTCCCGACTACACCACCGCCGAGGCGACGCCTGACGGCGCGGGCAGCAGCCTGACGCTCTACGCCCGCCTGCGCTTTGGCAGCGGCGACCTCGGCATCAACGCCGCCCGCCTGCGCGACTGGCTGCCAAAACTCTGACCCGCCCTTCATCTCGGCCCAAATACCCTGGGGTCCGGGGTGAAACCCCGGGGCCTGCCACCCCTTGACCGGCCCCCCCGAACGCGCCACAGAACCCCGCATGGTCCCGCTCGACAAACTCGCCCAGATCACCCAGCGCTTCGAATATCTCGAAGCCCGCCTGAACGCGGGTGCCGATCCGGCGGAAATCGCCAAAATCTCGCGCGAATACAGCGACCTGCGCCCGGTCGCCGACCAGATTGCCGCCTATCGCCGCGCCC
This sequence comes from Pseudomonadota bacterium, assembly GCA_039798885.1. Lineage (GTDB taxonomy): Bacteria > Pseudomonadota > Alphaproteobacteria > Rhodobacterales > Rhodobacteraceae > Paragemmobacter. Next base: position 33,161 of record JBDKFE010000036.1, read on the forward strand.
TCGATGACTTGACCGAGGCCGAGGCCATGCTGTCTGACCCCGAAATGCGCGCCTTGGCCGAAGACGAACTCCCCCGCCTGCGCGCGCTCATCCCTGACTACGAACAGGCGCTGCGCATCGCGCTTCTTCCCAAAGACGCCGCCGATGCCCGCCCCGCCATCCTTGAAATCCGCCCCGGCACCGGGGGTGAGGAAGCGTCGCTCTTCGCAGGCGACCTTTTGCGCATGTATCAGCGCTATGCCGAAAAACAGGGCTGGCGGTTCGAGATCCTTGAACAGCAACTGTCTGACCTTGGCGGGATCAAGGAACTGACCGCCCATATCCAAGGCGAAGGCGTCTTCGCCAAGCTGAAGTTCGAATCCGGCGTCCACCGCGTCCAGCGTGTGCCGGAAACCGAAGCGGGGGGCCGCATCCATACCTCTGCCGCGACCGTTGCAGTGCTGCCCGAGGCCGAAGAGGTGGACATCGACATCCCCGCCGCCGACATCCGCATCGACACGATGCGGGCCAGCGGGGCAGGGGGGCAGCATGTCAACACCACCGACTCCGCCGTCCGCATCACCCATCTGCCCACCGGCATCATCGTCACCTCGTCGGAAAAATCCCAGCACCAGAACCGCGCCATCGCCATGCAGGTCCTGCGCGCCCGGCTTTACGAAATGGAACGCGACCGCCAAGCCAGCGAACGCGCTGCCGAACGCAAGTCGCAGGTGGGCAGCGGCGACCGCTCTGAACGCATCCGCACCTACAACTTCCCCCAAGGCCGCCTGACAGACCACCGCATCAACCTGACGCTTTATTCCCTGCCGCAGATCATGGCAGGCGACCTTGACGCCGTGGTGAATGCCCTCGTCGCCCATGATCAGGCCGAAAAACTGGCCGAGATGGAAGGATGACCGGCAACGAAGCCCTGCGCGCCGCCATCCCGCGCCTGCAGGCCGCAGGCATCCCCGATGCCCCCCGCGATGCCCGCGCCCTGCTGTCCCACGCCGCAGGCATCGCCCCCGACCGCCTGACGCTGCACCTGTCCGACCCGCTGACGCCAGAGGCCGAAGCGGCCTTCGACACCGCCATCACCCGCCGCGCCAACCGCGAACCCGTCAGCCACATCACCGGCACCCGCCTTTTCTGGGGCCGCAGCTTCCGCGTCACGCCCGACACGCTCGACCCACGCCCCGAAACCGAAATCCTTGTCGAAACGGCCCTCGCCGAACCCTTCCTCAAGGTTCTCGACCTTGGCACCGGGACCGGTTGCATCCTGCTCTCTTGCCTGGCCTCCATGCCCATGGCCCAAGGCACAGGCACCGACATCCACCCCGCCACCCTCACCGTGGCCGAAGACAATGCCCGCGCCCTCAACCTCTCCTCCCGCGTCCGCTTTCTCTTCTCCGACTGGTTCACCGCCGTTCCGGGCCGATTCGACCTGATCCTGTCCAACCCCCCCTACATCGCGGAAGAGGAGATGGGGTCCCTCTCGCCCGAAGTCCTGCGCGAACCCCGCCGCGCCCTGACGCCCGGCGGCGATGGTCTTGACGCCTACCGCGCCATCGCCACGGGGGCCCCCGCCCGCCTGATGCCGGGGGGCCGCTTGATCGTGGAAATCGGCCCCACCCAAGGCACCGCCGTCGCCACGCTCTTTGCTGCCCAAGGCCTGACCGATATTCGTATCCTGCCCGATCTCGACGGTCGCGACCGCGTGGTCGCCGCCCGCAAGCCACAGGATGACACGGGCTTCGGCACGGCCTGACCGGGGCCTCAGTTGCGGGAAATCGGCCACATCCGGCCCGCCAGATGCGGCAAAATCGGCGAACGCTGCCCGGATGGAACAGAATCCCCTTGTCAGACCTGTCAGAGAGTGATTAGTCGAAAACAGGTGACGGGGCCGGGCGCAGGCTCCCCCGCGCCGGAACTGCCAGACAGCTTGAACGTCTTCCGGTCCCGCAAGGGGTCACGCGTACAGAAGGCGCTTCGCAGAAAGCCAGGTCATCTGGACCAAAGGACAAGATGAGATCTTCCAAGTCCCGCTCGCGCAACAAGGCGAACCGCCCGCGCACCCTCGGCAACATCATCAACCGCGTCTTCGACAGCTCCGGCCCCGAAGGCAAGGTGCGCGGCACCCCGCAGCAGATCATCGAGAAGTACCAACTTCTCGCCCGTGACGCGCAGCTGTCGAATGATCGCGTGGCCGCCGAAAACTTTCTTCAGCACGCCGAACATTACACCCGCATGCTGGGCGAAGCGCAGCGCGAAATGGCGGCCGAGCAAGAGGAACGCCAGCGTCAGCAGCAGCAGCAGGGCGGGGGCGGCGGCGGGCAGGGCAACTGGTCCGGTCAGAACACCAATGGCGGTGGCCAAAGCGGCAACCGCGACCGCGACACTTGGCGCGACCGACCGGAGCGTGACTATCGCGAGTACCGCGATGACCGCCCGGAAGAAGGGTCTGGCGCGCAGGTGATCGAACTGGGCGAGGGCGAGACGACGCTTGTCGAAACGCCCGAGGCACGGCCCTTCCAGCAGCGCCGCGACCGCGATGACCGGGGTGAACGCTATGAGCGCCGCGATGATCGGGGCGACCGTGGCGACCGCAATGATCGTGGCGACCGAAATGATCGCGCCGACCGTGGCGACCGTCCGCAGGGTCAGGGTGGCCAGCAGGCACCGCAAGGCCAGCAGGGCGAAGGCCGCCGCGAAGACCGGGGCGACCGCAACTTCCGCCGCGACCGGGACCGGGATCGCAACCGTGATCGCGACCGTGACCGCGAAAACCGCCCCGACCAGCCGCGCGAGGCCCGCGAACAGACCCCCGCAGCGCCCGAAGCACCCGCCGCCGTTGCCCCCGCGCCACAGCCCGCGCCCGCGCCCGCCCCGGTGGCCGAGGCTCCTGCGGCAGAGGCTCCGAAAAAGGCCCGCGCCCCGCGCAAGCCCAAGGCCGACAAGGCCGAGGGTGGCCCTGCCGAGGCTGCGGAATAAGTCGGTAATCTTTCGTTAACCATGCAGGGGCCGGGAGCAGCGCTTCCCGGCCCTTTGCTATTGCGCCACGACGCGGGCCAGCGCGCAGAATTTTTCCAGCGAAATTTCCTCTGCCCGCGCGGTGGGGTCAATCCCGGCGGCAACCAGCATCCCTTCCACATCCGCGCCAAGACCCTTCAAGGACGACCGCAGCATCTTGCGCCGCTGGTTGAAAGCCATCGCCGTGATCCGCTGCAACACCTTGCCGTCACAGGGAAATCTTGGCTCCGCCAGCCGCGTGATATGGACGACTGACGAATGTACCTTTGGCGCGGGGGTAAAGGCTTCGGGCGGCAGATGCATCACGATCTTCGCTTCGGCCCGCCATTGCACCAGCAGGGCCAGCCGCCCGTAATGGTCAGACCGGGGCTTTGCCACGATCCGCTCTGCCACCTCTTTCTGGAACATCAGCGTCAGGCTGTCCCAGAACGGCGGCCATGTCTCTGGCGTCAGCCAGCGGATCAACAACTCCGTTCCCACATTGTAGGGCAGGTTCGCCACCACCCGCACGGGCGGGGTCAGATGCGCCAGCACATCCACCTCTAGCGCGTCGCCGTTGATGACCTGCAACCGCCCCGGATAGGCCGCCGCCACCTCTGCCAAGGCGGGCAGGCAGCGCGCATCCTTCTCTACCGCCAGAACCCGCCGCGCGCCCTCGGCCAGCAGGCCGCGCGTCAACCCCCCCGGCCCGGGCCCCACCTCTAGCACGTCGCAGGCCGACAGGTCCCCCGCCTGCCGCGCGATCTTCGCCGTCAGGTTCAGGTCCAGCAGGAAGTTCTGCCCCAGCTGCTTCTTGGCCACCAGTTCATGCGCCCGGATCACCTCGCGCAGCGGCGGAAGCCCGTCGATCGTCGCCATCCCTGACCCGCCCCTTCGCCTTGGTCCAAATACCCCCAGGGTCAGCCTGCGTGTCGCCCTCGGTCCAAGACCGCTGACGGACGGGCAGGCCCCCGGTCCGGCGCGTCATACCCCGCGCGCCGCCGCCATCTGTTGCGCCATCTTTAGCGCCGCGACAAGGCTTCCCGCACTGGCAATCCCGCGCCCCGCGATGTCATGCGCCGTGCCGTGATCGGGCGAGGTGCGGATAAAGGGCAGACCCAATGTCACATTCACCCCGCCGTCGAAATCGATGGTCTTGATCGGGATCAGCGCCTGATCGTGATACATGCAGACCGCCACATCATACCGCGCCCGCGCCGCCTTGTGGAACATCGTGTCCGCCGGCATCGGCCCGCGCAGATCGAACCCTTCGGTCCGCATCCGTTCCAGCAGCGGCGCGATCCAGTCCAATTCCTCGCGCCCCATCGCCCCGCCTTCCCCCGCATGCGGGTTCAGCCCTGCCACGGCGATCCGGGGCTGTGCGATCCCGCAATCCCGCCGCAACCCCGCCGCCGTGATGCGGATCGTGTCTTCCAACAAATCGGGCGTCAGCGCCTTGGGCACGTCCGCCAAGGCGATGTGGATGGTCGTCGGGACCACCCGCAGCTCGGGGCAGGCCAGCATCATCACCACCTGCTTCACCCCGGCCAGATGGGCGAGGAATTCCGTATGCCCGGGAAAGGCAAAGCCCGCGCCGTCCTTCAGCACCTTCTTGTGGATCGGCAGCGTGCAGAGCGCGGATGCAGCGCCGTCCTGCACCAAGGCCACGGCGCGGGCAATCACGTCGATGGTGGCTTGCGCGTTGCGCGGATCGGGTTGTCCCGGGGTCGCCGCATGGGCAAAGCGATGCGGCAGGACAGGCAGGCAATCCGGCGGCACGTCCGCTGCGCCAGAGGGTGCGTCGATCACCCGATAGGCCGCGTTTTCGGTCAGATGTGCCGGATCACCTATCCAGAAAAACGGAACCTGCCCCCCCAGCACGGCCCGCGCCTTCAGCGCGATCTCGGCACCGATTCCGGCCGGATCACCGCAGGTCAGCGCGATCGGGGCAGGATCGGTCACGGCTCTTCGATGATCGCTTCGGACCGCAGCTCTTCCATGAACCCTTCGGCCAGCGCGTTCAGTTGCTGGTTGCCAAGTTCATTGCGCACCGCCTCGCGGTCGACGGCAGGCTGGGTTTCGCCCTCACCCTCAGCCGCACCCTCAGCCGCGTCAGAGGCTTCGGTCGTGACCGGGATGGAAGGAGTGGCATTGGGGTCAGCCTCTGGCACGCCGGTCCGCAGGCACAGCATCAGCAACTCGCGCGCCGTGCCATTCACGCGCAGGACGCTTTCGCCGGGGTCCAGCTTTGCCAGTTCCAACCCGATGTCCTGCGCGACCGCGCCCATGTCCTGCGTCACGACCTGCAGCGCTTCGGGCGGCAAGTCACGGGCAAGGGGATAGAGGTCGCCGCAATCATCCGATTCCGCGCGGATCGTCGCCGGGTCAAGGTCTGCCGGCAGGGCGAAGCGGGCATATTCCACCTCAACCCGCGCGGGCATGGCGCTTTCCACGTCACTCACGCCGTTCAACTGGAACAGCACGACCGCCTGCGGCACGACGATGGGATCCGACACCTCGCCGGGCGACAGGGAAAGCACCTGTTGCACGATGGCGGGCGGCAGGTTCGCAATCGGCATCCAGTCCAGCCGTCCGCCACCATTGGCGGTGGCTGCGGCGGAATACTGGCGGGCGGCTGCGGCGAAGGCCTGCTCGGACGTGGCTTGGGCCTTGATGTCACGGGCCTGCGCGACGACTTCGCCCACCTCGTCGCCCTGCACGGGCAGGACGAGTTCAGACAGAAGGAGTTGCACCCGTGGGGTCGTTGCGTTTTCGGCCAAAGCGCGATCGACCTGCGCCTCTGAGATTTTGACCTGCTGCGAAAACTTGGCGCGCACGATCTCGCGCCAGAGGAGCCCGTTCGACACGAAGTCGCGGAAGGTTTCGGGCGCGACGTCTTCTTGGGCCAGCGCCTCGGTGAACTGTTCGGGCGTCATGTTGGCGCGGGCCGCAAATTCGGTCAGGCCCTGCGTCACTTGTTCTGCCGTCAAAGAGATGTCGAGATCCTTTGCCGCCTGTGCCGCCAGCCGATCACGCAAAAGGGCGTCCATCGCTTCCTTTTCCAGATCGCCGGGCGCGCGCAGGGCCCGCAGGAAAAGGACACGTTGGTCGAATTCGAAATTGGTGATGGTCTGGCCGTTCACGATCACGCGGGGGGCAAAGGGGCTGCCGTCCTGCGCGACCGATGCCGTGGCCGAGATCGCCGTGAGCGACAGTCCGAAGAGCGCCGCCCGAAGGGCAATCGCCCCGTTCATCCGCTTGGGTTCCGTCATTCCCGTATTCCGTTTCCTGCTCTTGACCGTCATCGCCTGCACATCCGATTGGGCCCAGCCGCTGTTCCCGTGCCAAAGCCGACAAGCTTGACCGAAAAGTCCACGGTGGTGCCGGGGCTTACAGTAGTCGACGTCGTGAACCGACGCGAGAGTGAAAGATCGATGTTCAGACACTCGTTACGGTAGGCCAGCCCGAAATCCGCAGTGCGGTAACTGTCACCTTCGAAATCGTACCTGCCAGAGGCCGTCGCGCTCCACCATGGATTGATCTGGTAGCTGCCGCCGAGCACGAAGTCTGACACCTGTGCGTTGCGTCCTTCGGTCTTGTCTGCAATCGACCAGATATAGCCAGAGTTGACCGAAAAGCGGTTGGCGGAATAGTCGACATGGACTTCGCTGCGTGCGGCAGAGAGGTCCGAGCCGGTGATCACACGCCCTGCGAGGGCAAGGCCAGTCGCAGACTCGGCCGTCACGGCAAACATCCAGTCCGAGCTTCGGCCGCCAAGTCCCGAGGCGGTGCTGAAGCTGGTTGTCGGGTCGTCCCGGAAGACACGGCCCAGCGTCACGCCAAGCGTCCAGCCCGAGGGATCGATGCGGGTCCAGCCAATCCCTAGATTGGCGCGAAAGCCCGTCTCGACCGCGTCAGCCCCGGGAAAGCGATTGAGCGAGAAGAGGTTCGCTTCGTCGAATTCCGCGAGGCGGCTGTCCTCGTTCGGGATCTTGCCGTCGGCATCTGACGACCAGACGAACTGGGCGATCGGTTCGATCACCTGTGAGCGACCGCCCGCTTCGGTCCGCACCCATGGCCAGCGCAGTTCGACGGCGCCGGCGGCAAGGGTCCGGGTGGTATTTCCCGCGTAGACCTGATCGTCGGTGACGCGATACCCATCGATCCGCAGGTCGCCCAGCACGGCAGCAAGCACGCCGCCCGGTGCCACCCAGTCGCGGCGCCAATCCACGCCCAGCGAGATGCGGCTAAGATCGGCACCTTCGGCGATGTCGTCGGGGTCGTTATCCGAGTCAGTAGCGTCAGAGGCCTGACGGGTATGGGTGTGCGTCCCGAACCTTAAGGTGCCTTCGCCGCCCAGAGTGCCGTGCCGGAACCGCCGCAGATAGGTTGCATCAGTCAAAAGATAAGGTGTCGCCGACGGCAGTTCTGCCTCGCGTAGCGAATTGAAGTTTATGATACGGCCCAGAACATACTCGTCGCGTTGGATCCGATCGACTTGCAGAGTGTTTGTAATGCGGTCGCCGCCGCTAATTCCGTAATCTGCAAAATAGGCACCGTCGCTAACCGTTTCAGCATGAAACGCAAGCCGGAACCCGTCGCGCAAGAGGAATACGCCGTCTGCTATCGCGTAGCCGCGCATTTCGCCGGGTTCGATGCGGTCGCGCGAAAGAGCCCCGATAACGGTCATGTTGCCCGTGTCAAAGGCCTGACGATACCGCAATCCGATCGTTCGCCCGCCTTGCGCGGTGATCGTCGGAGATACGGTCAGGTCGCGGGACGGGCCAAGAGGCAGGAAGTAGGGCGTCGTCAATCCGAAACCTAGTCCGGTCTGCGACGAGAAAGTTGGGAACAGGAAGCCAGCGCCACGGTCCAGCGTCGGGTCTGGAATGCGCAGGCGCGGAATGTAAAGGATCGGCAGGCCGCCAAAACGCAGTTGTGCATGGTCGAAATAGACCTGGCGTTCCTGCTGGTCGTGCAGTATGCGCCGCGCACGGATTTCCCACAGTGGCGTCGAACTGCCCGCGCAGATGCGGCAGCTGGACGCCACGGCGTTGTCCAGTTGCAGGTAACGCCCTTCGCTGCGCCGCATCTCGGCCGCGGACATCTGCAACTGTTCGTCCAGCACCACGCGGGCCGATTGCAGAATACCCTCGGTCAAGTCCGCAGAGAGATCGGCCTGTGCGCCGACGATCACGGTTGTTCCGGCCTCGTCCGTCAGGCGGATTGGTCCTTCGATCGACAGGCGATCCGCGCTTTGGTCATAGACGATGCGCGACGCGGTCAGGCGGCGGCCCTGATAGAAAACCTCGACCGCGCCATCGGCGACAAGGCGATTATCGCCTGCGATTTCAAGCTTGTCCGCGATCAGCGTCGCATTTTCCTGTGCCGCAAGCCCGCCGGGTGCGGTGGAAGACAGCAGCAGCGCAAGGGCCAAGGCCAAGCGGACGGGGCGGAGGCGCATGTCAGCCATCCTCCAGATGCAATAGCAAACCGATGGCCATCATCGCGGCAGCCAAGGGCGGTGCCCATGCCGCCAGCAGGACCGGAATCTGCCCGTTTTCGCCAAGGACCTGCGCGAAGTTGCGCAGAAAGAAGATTGCAAACCCGCTGAGCACGGCAAGGAGGACCAGAGTCCCGGTTTTGCCAAAGCGGGCATGGCGCATGGTGAACCCGGCCGCGACCAGCACCATGGCGGCCAGCAGCAGGGGTTGCGCGAGTTCCATCTGGAACCAGACCTGATGCGTCCGTGCCGAGAACCCTGCCCGTTCCAGACCCGCGATGTAGGCCGGCAGCGCCCAGAAGGCGATGGCGGATGGTTCGCCAAAGCTGTCACGGATGCCTTCCCGCGTCAGATCGGACGGGATCGCACTGCCGTCAGGCAAATGCCGAGAGGTCGCTTCGGGATTGGTATCGCCGAGCCGCCATTCCTTGGCCCCGGTCAGCACCCATCGGCCGGGTTCCAGTCTTGCGCCCGCTGCCTCTATCCGACGGGCGGGCAGGCCATCCTGATCCATCAGCAGGAAGGTCACGCGGGAAAGCTCCGTCCCGTCTGAATTTGACCGCGCCGCTTGGATCACCGTCTGCCCCGTTTCGCCCCCTTGCCGCAGCCAAAGCCCGCTGCCCGAGACCGAGATGATACTGGCACCGCCCCGGACGAGTTCCGCCTCTGCCGTGTCATAGAGTTTCGAGGTGGCGGCGACCAGAGGGTTCAGGACGGCCACGGCCACAACCCCGCAGATCAGGGCCGTGACGACTGGCGCGACGAGGAAGCGCAGGCCGGACCGCCCCGCCGCGCGCACGACAACGAGTTCACTTGACCGCGCCAGCGCCATGAACATCGCGATGGCGGCCAACACGACGATCAGAGGCAGGATTTGATAAAGGCTGTCGGGCAAATCCAGCGCGGCAAGGCGCAGCGCGCTGAACACGCCCGCCCCGGTGGCCGAAACGCTGCGCAGCTGATCGATCGTCCCGATCAGCAGCATGATCCCGAAAAAGATGCCCAGAACGGTTGCGAAGGACATCAGAAAGCGCCGCGCGATATAGAGGCTGAGGGTCATGCGAACGCCCTCCGCCGCCGTCGCGGCCTTTGGGCGAAAAGCAAAAGCAGCACGCCGATGCCCAGCCCCGCGACAGGGGCTGCATAGACAGCAGGCCATGCCGCCGCGTTCCCGAGGGCGAGCGAGGTTCCTGTCGTATTGAGCAGTTGCAGAAAGATCAAGATTCCCACCGCCCCCAAGATCTGTCGCCAAAGACCAAAGCGGCTGAAGGCGCCGATGAGCAGGGCCGCAAAGCCCACGAGCGCCGTTGCCGCCCCAAGGAAGGGCTGCGCGAGGCGGGAATGGATCGTCTCGAGCACCGTTTCCACCGGTACGCCGAGGCGGGTTTCGCGTTCGGCTGCGTCCATGCCCAACAAATCGATCGTCGAGACGGTGTCGATCGACACCGTGTTGCCGCTGGAGAGGTCGATCATCCCGCCAAGGTCGTAGGTCAGGTCGGCGAAACGGGTGATGGACAGGCGCGGGTCCTCTTCACGGGTGACGGTCTGGGCGATGCCGTCAAACATAAGCAGCACCGGCCCCGACTCTCCGCGCACAAGAAGCGCGCTGCGGGCGGTGTAGGTGGTGCTTTCCTTGTCGCTTCGACCATCCGACAGGAAGAGGTCGCGCAACTCGCCCGTCTGGGTGATTTGCCGGATGTAGAGGGTGACGCCGCTGGCCGGATGCATGAATTGCCCAGCATTGAGGTATTTGGCCGTCACGTTTTCGGACAACTGCGCCTCACGTTCGTTGAGCATCTGCGTGCTCCACGGGACGAGGACGTTCATCAAGACAAGGTTCAGCGCCGTCACCATCGCGCCGAAATAAAGAACGGGACGGGCAAGGCGGAAGGCCGAGAAGCCGGTGGCCTGCATGACGACGAGTTCGCTTTCCTGCGTCAGCCGGTTGGTGACATAGACCGCCGCGACAAAGGCGGCAATCGGCAGCACAAGCCGGATCACATTGGGCAGCATCAGCAAAGAGAATTCGAGGAAGACGAGCGCGGAATGCCCATCGCCCAGCAGGCGGTCGAACAGGCCCACGGCCCGGTTGACCCAGTAGACCGCCACAAGGATAAGCGCAAAGAAGCCGAACAGCGCGATCAGCTGCGACAGCAGATATCTGTCGAATCGTGACACGCCTTTTCGTCCCGTCGCCCGATTGTTTTTCGTTGGCTTGACGCTATCGGAAATCTGCGGCGGGGAAAACTCATATCTGGTCAATTCCAGACCGTCGGGCTAGCGTCCGGCAAAGCCTTGCCGCCCGGTCCGGGGTGGCGGTTTCCCCATTGGAGTTGTCCTCATGACCCATCCCGTGCCGATCCATTTCCGCCCGGTCGAGATCGACTCCCTGCCGCGCCTGACAGGGCGGATCGTGGCTTTCGCGGACGGCACGTCCGGCCTGTCACCAGGGCTGCGGCGGCTGGACCGACTGACGCGCGGCGCGATCTTGCGGTTCGTGGAGAGCGAGGCCTTTGGACGGATGAAACCCGGCGAGTCGGTCGATCTTGCATGGCCTGCCGGGCTGTTGGCCGAGGCGGTGCAGATCGTGCGGCTGCCAAAGCGGGCCGATGCGGCGCAGGCGCGCAAGGCGGGCGGGGCAATCGGGCGGGCGTTGACGCCTGCAGGGGCGACGGTTCTGGCGGAATCCCATCCGATGGCGGCCGAGATCGCCTTTGGCGTGGCCATGCGAGCCTATGAGTTCAACGCCCACAAGACCGCAGAGCGCAAAGCCTTGGGCCATGTCGCCTTCCTCGTCTCTAACCCCGAGGCGGTGGCGGCGGCGGCGGCGCCGGGGGCGGCGGTGGCCGAGGGCGTTTTCTTCACCCGCGATCTGGTGAACGAACCGGCCAACGTCTTGACGACATACGATTTCGCCGCGCGTCTGGCCGCGATGCAGGAACTTGGTCTGGATGTCGAGATCCTTGAGGAAGAGCAACTCGAACGGCTGGGCATGGGTGCGTTGCTGGGCGTGGGGCAGGGGTCGGAAAGCCCGTCCAAGGTCGTCGTGATGCAGTGGAACGGCGGCGAAAAGGGTGCTGCCCCCTTCGCACTTGTGGGCAAGGGCGTCGTGTTCGACACGGGCGGCATTTCCATCAAGCCTGCGGCGGGCATGGAAGAAATGACGATGGATATGGGCGGCGCTGCGGTCGTTGCGGGCGTCATGCGGACATTGGCGTTGCGCAAGGCACGGGCGAATGTCGTGGGTCTGGTCGGGCTGGTAGAGAACATGCCGGACGGACGCGCGCAGCGTCCCGGCGATGTGGTGCGCAGCATGAAGGGCGACACGGTGGAGGTGATCAACACCGATGCCGAAGGTCGGCTCGTGCTGGCAGATGTCCTCTGGTACGCGCAGGAGCGGTTCAAGCCGGTGGGGATGATCGACCTTGCCACGCTGACAGGGGCGATCATCATCGCGCTGGGGCACGAAAACACGGGCGTGTTTTCCAACAACGACGATCTGTGCAACGCGTTCCTCAAGGCCGCAAAAGCCGAGGGCGAGGGCGCGTGGCGGATGCCGATGGGCGATGCCTATGACGCCAAGCTGAAGTCACGCATTGCCGACATGATGAATGTCGGCGGGCGCGATGGTGGGGCGATCACGGCGGCGCAGTTCCTGCAGCGCTTCGTGAAGCCCGAGATGCCGTGGTGCCATTTGGACATCGCGGGAACGGCGTTGCTGAAGTCCGAGTCGATCCTTGCGCCCAAGGGGGCGACGGGCTGGGGTGTGATGGCGCTGAACCGCCTGATCCGCGAGAAATTCGAAGCGAAGTGAGCGCGCCATGGGCGTGGTCATGTTCTATCATTTGACGCGTTCCTCGGTGGAGGAGACGTTGATGACGCTTTTGCCGCGCGCCTTGGCGCAGGGCTGGCAGGTCATGATCCGGGGTACGGACGCTGCGGCGCTGGAACGGTTGGATGCCCAGCTTTGGCTGGATGAGGCGCATCCGTTTCTGCCGCACGGTCTGCAGGGGGGCAAGCATGACGCGGTGCAGCCTGTGCTGATCGGTCAGGGGCCCGTTGCGAACGGGGCGCGGGGGGTGTTCCTGATCGACGGGGCCGAGACGACGGTGGAGGAGGCGCGTCCGCTGGAGCGCGTCTGGCTGCTGTTTGATGGCGCGGATGGGGCGCAACTTGCGGCGGCGCGGGCGAAGTGGAAGGCGCTGACCGATGCCGGACTGGCCGCGCAATACTGGTCCGAGGAGTCGGGGCGGTGGGAGAAGAAGGCGGAAAAGGGCTGAACGGTGGTTGCCCGTTCAGGCTGTGCGGAATGAAACAAAGAGGAAACATATATCGAACAAAAGCGGATTATCGCCGCAGGATCATGCGGTCGCCCGCCAGTTCGACCCGGTAGAGCGAGAGGTATTCCATACCGAGGAGCGATCCCTCCATCTCTCCCTGATTGACCCAAGCGTCGAAGCCTTCGTCGCGATAGGGGCCAAGTTCGACCGTTCCCAATTCCACGCGCGCCGTTGCCACTGTGCCGTTTGCCGTCTGCGCCCGGCCCAGATAGATCAGACCTTCCGGATCGATCCCCAGACGGCGGGCGTCGCGGTCCGAAAGGACCATGCTTGTGGCACCGGTGTCGGCAAGGAACTGGATGGGGGTGCCGTTGATGGTCAGCGTCAGGTAGTAGTGACCGTCGGCCGCGCGGGGCACTTCGATCGTGCCGCCTTCGGCGATCATCTGGACCGGGGCGATCTGGCTGCGCATGTCGGTCCACAGGCCGTATCCGGCCATGACGCCGATGAAGATAAGGCCCCAGGCGGCGGCGGTGCGCAGCGCCTGTCCCATTCTTTTGCGATATTCGACCATGACATAGCCGCCCACCGCAACCAGCAGCAGAACGAGGTAGAGAAGGCGGCCTGTGGTTTCCG
>JBDKFE010000037.1:0-55340 GCA_039798885.1 Pseudomonadota bacterium
GGTCGGATACGCTGGACCTGTCGGCGATGACCGACGGCGCGGTGATCGATCTGGGGGCCTATACCGCCATCGGCACCGTCCGGGCAGAGGGCGTGACCGACCACCTGATCGGGGTCGAGAATGTCATCGGCAGCACCGGGGCCGACGTGATCAAGGCATCTCTTGGCATCAACGTGATGACGGGTGGTGACGGCGAGGACATCTTCGTCTTCGTATCGGCCGGGACGGCGGATGGCGACGTGATCACGGACTTCCGTCCGGGTGACAAGATCGACCTGTCGGGGATCGATGCGATGGTGGGCGTGAACGGCATCCAGGAATTCACCCTGAGCAATGTCGCCACAACCGGCGCAGGCAACCTTGTGATCCGCGAAGTGGCCACGGCGGAGGGGGTCGACACGATCATCGACGGCTTCACCGATGCCGATGACGACGTGGACTTCTCGATCACGCTGCGCGGCGCGCACAACCTGACGGTTGACTCCTTCAGCCTCTGATAGAATGACCCCCGGCCGGGCCGCCGGCCGGGGGTCAAACGCGACAACATGTCGTTATACCGGAATATGAAGATGAATCACCGTGAACTGTCGCAACTTCAAATACTTATGAGTGACTGGTCCGAGACGGGACGGATCGATTTGGGGGACTGGGGGCCGCACGAGGTATTCTTGGTCCTTGCCGGACAGCCCGATTTGCGGGAAAAGTTTCTTGCCCTGCTGGAATGCCGTCTGGGCGAGCCGATTCACTAATCCAAAGATGCGGCCCACCCAATGCAGGGGGCCTATGACGACGCTGGGACAGCACTATGCCAAACATCATTGCCCGTTGTGAACGGGCCGGAGTGAGGATGACAGGTCACCGCCGCCTTGTGGCGCAGGTGATCGGGGATGCCAAGGACCATCCGGATGCGGAAGAGCTTTACCATCGTGCAGAGAAGCACGATCCGAAGATCTCTCTCGCCACGGTGTATCGGGCGCTGCGGATGTTCGAGGAGGCGGGCATCCTTCGCAAGCTCGACTTCGGGGACGGGCGGGCGCGGTACGAGGATGCACACCGGGCGCATCACGACCACCTGATCGACGCCAATACGGGGGCCGTGATCGAATTCGTGGACCCCGATATCGAGGAATTGCAGCAGCGGATCGCCAAGCGGCTGGGATACCGGCTGATCGGGCACCGGCTGGAGCTGGTGGGCGAGCAGCTGGAAGCCTGATCCCGCCTGCTGTGGCGGTCGACGGGTCCCGCATGGATCATGCGGGGCGGGTGGTGCCTTTGTGACCATCGGCCAGAGGCTGGTGGGCGGGTCCGAGAGTGCAAGACGCCGCTGACGGGTCCGGGGCCGGGGGTGGCGGTAGGGTCTGGGCAGCGCGTTGGCTGATCCGGCGCAAAAGGACACCAGTCCCGACACTCTGATCGCCATCTGCGCGGAAATCGTTGACGGTCTGGCCGACCTTGGCCTCTCATCTGTGGGGAGATCCTGCGCGGGCGCGGGGGATGGGGCGCAGCACACCAAGGGAGACAGGGCATGGAAGGGTTCGGCGTTCACACCAGCATGTGGACCATGCATTGGGACCGGGCCGGGGCGGAGAGGACCATCCCCGCCGCCGCCGCCTACAAGATGGATTTCATCGAGATCGCGCTTCTGAACACGGCCATCGTGGATGCGGCGCATACGCGGGCGCTGCTGGAAAAGCATGGCATGCGGGCGGTCTGTTCGCTGGGCCTGCCCGAGAGGAACTGGGCGTCGGTCAACCCGGATGGGGCCATCGCGCAGCTTTGCGACAGCATCGACACGGCGGCGGCCATGGGGGCCGACGCGCTGTCGGGGGTGACTTATGGCGGGATCGGGCAGAGGACGGGCCTGCCGCCCACCATGGCGGAATATGACAACATCGCCCGCGCTTTGGCGGCGGTGGCGAAGCATGCGAAGCAGAAGGGGATCGCCTTCGGGATCGAACCCGTGAACCGCTATGAGAACCACCTGATCAACACCGCAGCGCAGGCCAAGTGGATGATCGAGAAGGTGGGGGCGGACAACATCTTTATCCACCTTGATACCTATCACATGAACATCGAAGAGAAGGGCGCGGGGAACGGCATCCTCGATGCGCGCGCGCATCTGCGCTACATCCATCTGTCGGAAAGCGACCGGGGCACGCCGGGCGAGGGGACCTGCGATTGGGACGAGGTCTTTGCGACGCTGGCCGCTGTGGGGTTCAAGGGCGGGCTGGCGATGGAAAGCTTTATCAACATGCCGCCCGAGGTGGCCTATGGGTTGGCGGTCTGGCGACCGGTGGCGGAAAATTTCCAAGAGGTGATGGACAAGGGCCTGCCCTTCCTGCGCAATAAGGCCAAGCAATATCGTCTGATCTGAGGGGCAACGTGACGGCACCATCCATCGACATCGCGGGGCTTGCGGGCCTTTTGGCCGAGAGGGCGCAGGGCGGGGGGCGCGTGGTCGCGGCCCTTGCCGGGGCGCCGGGGTCGGGCAAATCCACTGTGGCCGAACGGCTGTGCGACGCGCTGAACGCGCAAAGGCCGGGGCTGGCGGCGGTGCTGCCGATGGACGGGTATCATTACGACGACCTGCATCTGGTGCCGGCGGGGCTGCGGCCCCGGAAGGGCGCGCCGGAGACGTTCGATGTCGGCGGGCTGTACCACACGCTCAAACGCATCCGCGCGCGGGACGAGGATTTCGTGGCCGTCCCCGTCTTTGACCGCGATATCGAGATCGCGCGGGCCGGGGCGCGGATGATCCCGGCGGAGGTGCCGATCATCATCGTCGAAGGGAACTACCTGCTGCTGGGGCAGGCGCCTTGGGCGCGGCTGCGGCCCATGTTCGACGTGGCGGTGCTGGTGGATGTGCCGGAGCCTGTGCTGCGCGCGCGGTTGACGGCGCGGTGGCGGCATTACGACCTGACGCCGGACGAGATCGCGTGGAAGCTGGATGGGAATGATCTGCCCAATGGGCGCTTTGTCATGGCGCAAAGCCGGGGCGAGGATTTCCGCCTGCCGAACGGGTAGGCCATGGGCAGCGCGGGCAGCATCGCGGTTCTGGACGTGGGCAAGTCCAATGTGAAGCTGTCGGCCTGCGACATCGACGGGCATGTGGTGGAGGTGCTGTCCACCCCGAACCCGGTGCTGCCGGGGCCGCCGTGGCGGCATCATGATCTGAAGGCCCTGACGGCATGGGTTCTGGCGGGGTTGGCCGATCTTGGGGCGCGGCATCCGCTGGGGCATTTCGTGGCGTCGGGGCATGGGTCGGGGGGCGTGCTGGTGGGCGATGACCCGGATGCCGGGGGCGACGGGACGGTCCTGCCGATGGTGGATTACGAGCAGCCCTTGCCCGACGGATTGGCCGAGGATTACGCGCCTTTGGCCGGGGATTTCTTTGACCGGGGGTCGGCTGTGATGATGGCCGCGACCCATACCGCGCGGCAGATGTTCTGGGCAGAACGGGCCTGCCCGGACGGGTTCGCGCAGGCGCGGTGGTGTCTGGGCATTCCGCAATACTGGGCGTGGCGGCTGTCGGGGGTGGCCGTCAGCGAGGCGACGATCCTTGGCGCGCAGTCGCATCTGTGGAACGTGGCGCGGGGGCGCTGGTCGCCCATCGTGGCGGCGCGGGGCTGGGGGCGGTTGATGCCGCCCTTTGCGCGGGCGTCGGATGATCTTGGCCCTGTGCGCGACGGGCTGGTGGCGCGGGGCGTGCCG
Source organism: Pseudomonadota bacterium (assembly GCA_039798885.1). Classification (GTDB taxonomy): domain Bacteria; phylum Pseudomonadota; class Alphaproteobacteria; order Rhodobacterales; family Rhodobacteraceae; genus Paragemmobacter. Next base: position 3,712 of record JBDKFE010000037.1, read on the forward strand.
CGGATGCGGGTGCATGCGGGGGTGCATGATTCCTCGGCCAATTTCCACCGCTATCGCGCGGCGGGGATGGAGGGGCTTTGCGTTCTGTCCACGGGGACGTGGATCGTCGGCTTGGCCGACCGGGTGGAGCTGTCGCGGCTGGACGAGGCGCGGGGGATGACCTGCAACGCGGATGTGGCGGGGGCCCCGGTCGGGGGCGCGCTGACCATGGGCGGGCGGGAATATGCGGCGGTGGCGGGCGACCAGCCCGAGGGCGCGCGGGTCGATCCGGGCCTTGTGGCGCGGTTGGTGGCGCGGGGGACGATGGCGCTGCCGTCCTTTGGCACGAATGACGGGCAGTTTCCCGGCACGGCGGGGCGAGGGCGGATCTTCGGACCGCCGCCCGAGGGCGCGGCAGAGCGGCACGCGTTGGCGGTGCTTTACGTGGCGCTCTTGACCGTGGCCTGCGGGGATCGGCTGGACCCCGCGCGGCCTTGGGTGCTGGACGGGTCGTTCCTGCGCGATCCGGCCTTTGCGGCGCTGGTGGCCGCAATGCGGCCGGGGCGCATCACGCGGGTCAATGCCGAAGGATACGGGATCGCGGCGGGGGCGGCGGCGCTGTGTCATCCCGGGCGGGCGATGCCGCCGCCCGACCTGACCGCGCCGCAGCCCCTGCCGGGATTGCCGGACCTGACCGATTACGCCGCGCGCTGGCGCGCCCTTGCCGAGGAAGCGATGAGATGACGGATGAAAAGACCCTGCGCGCGCAGATGGTCGCGACCTGCCGGAAGATGAACGAGACCGGGATCAATCAGGGGACGGCGGGCAACCTGTCGGTGCGGTTTGGGGACGGGTTCCTGATCACGCCGTCCTCGTTGCCCTATGACACGATGGTGCCCGATGACCTTGTGATGATGTATTGGGACGGAAGTTACGACGGGCGGCGGCCGTCGTCGGAATGGCGCTTTCACCGCGACATCCTGAAGGCGCGGACGGATGTGAATGTGGTGCTGCATTGCCATTCGCTGTTTGCCACGTCGGTCGCCTGTCACCACCGCACGATCCCGGCATTCCACTATATGGTGGGCGTGATGGGGGGCACGACGCTGCGCTGCGCGCGTTACGCGACCTTCGGGACGCAGGCGTTGTCGGACGCGGCGCTGGAGGCGCTGGAGGATCGGATGGCCTGCCTGTTGGGCCAGCATGGGCAGATCAGCCTTGGCACCACGCTGGACGGCGCGCTGTGGATGGCGGTGGAGGTGGAGACTTTGGCGCGGATGTATCAGCAGGCGCTGGTGCTGGGAGAGCCGCCCGTCCTGTCGGACGACGAGATGGCGCGGGTCATCGCGCAGATGAAGCGGATGTCCTATGGCCTTGGCCCCGAGGAGGAGGGGTCGAATGACGTGGCGCGGCCGCGCAGGCGGGGCTAAGGTCAGCCGCCGTTTTGCGCCCAGCTTCCCGAGCAGCTGCCGTATCGGGGCGTTTCGGGCAGAAGCGGGATGGAGGCGGTTGCATCGGGCACCGCGCTGGTGACGGGTGCGTTGTCCCGGCCGATCAGCGCGTACCACTTGGTCACATGGTCCATCCGCGCAAAGAACAAGAACCGCTGGTTCACCTTGGACAGGGCGCGCGGGCGACCGAAGGTGTCGCCAAAGACCCATGTGCGGTCGGACGCATCGGAATAGAAGGCGAGCATGTGCAGCTCGCCGCTGCCACGGTTGGGGCTTTCGGTGATGAGAAGGCCCAGACGGTCCGCCGGCATCCCGGCGCAGATGGCGAATTGCGCGGTGGTCACGCTGAGGTCGTCGCAATCGCCCGAAGGCCGCTTGCCCGACAGGATCGCGGCGGAAAGCGGGGTCCAGGTGTCGACGCCCGGATCGTTCTTTAGGGTCATGCGCTGCTTCACGCGGCTGTCGATCTGCTTGAGCGTTTCGACCCCGGCCCCGCGTGGCCAGCCGCCCGCGACATAGGCCTCCTGAAGTGCGGCGCAGGTGTTCACCGGCGCATGTTCGCGCGCCATGATCGCGGCTTGCGGCACCGGGAAGGACCGTGCGGTCGCCTGCGGGAGGGAGTCCGCCGAAAGGGCGGGCAGGGCCGCGCAGGAAAGTGCCAAGGCGATTAGGCAAAGACGCATTTTTGGCCCATCTTTCAGATAGTTGCCCTGCCATCGGACGGAAGGTAGCGCCGCAGCCCAGCGACGGCAACAGAGATCTGCGATGACTGGATCGATCCGAAGGACGGGATGCGTCCGGTCCTGCGCGCCGTGGCCTGCAGGGGGCAGCGGCGCCGTCGCAAAGCCTGCGGTGACGGGCTGCGAAGGGGGGCTGGGGCTTTCTGCATCGGGAAACGGCTAGGGGCGGCGGAGAAAGCGCCCCGCACCTGATCCGTATCCGTCGGACGGGTCGGCATCGGGTGGATCGTCTGTGCTGTCCCGATGATCGGTCCCCGTGCCATGCTGCGCCTTTGGGTGCTGTTCCTTCCGGTGCTGTCCGTCTGGACCCTGACGGCGCAGCGCGTTGGGATGTGGAAGGCCGCAGCCCTGTGCCGCAGCCCGCCGATGGACCTGCGGGCGGTGGACCGGATGCGGCGGGGCGCGGGCTGTGGCGAATTGCTGAACGGCTTGGCGATGCGATGCCGCGCACTGGCCATGCGTTTTGCCGAATGGCGCCTGGGCACGGTCCGGGGCATGGGCCGGATGTGCTGTGCCTTGGACGGGCCGGACGACCTGTTCGGATGGACCGCGTCGATCCCGACCGACGGATGGCGTCAGGGCTTGTCCCCGCGCGCTGCCCCGCGCAATCTGCGCGCGGCAACACGGGGGGACGCGATGATTGATCTGCCGCAGGACGGGCTGTTCGTCGGGCGTGTGTGGGAGGCGGGGGTTGGCCCCTGTCTTGTCACGCTGCGCGACGGGATGGTTGTGGACATCACCACGCGCGATGCGCCGACGATGCGCGATCTGTTGGAACAATCGGACATTCCGGGCCATGTCGCGGCGATCAGGGGGCGGGTGATCGGTGCGTTTTCGGACATCGCCGCCGCGTCGGTAGAACCCGCGGGGGAGGTGACGCATCTGCTGGCCCCGGTCGATTTGCAGGCGGTGAAGGCCTGCGGGGTGACCTTCGCGCGGTCCATGGTGGAACGGGTGATCGAGGAACGCGCGGCGGGTGATCCGTCGCGGGCTGACGCGATCCGGGCGCGGGTGGCGGGGGTGATCGGGGATAGTCTGCGCAACCTTGTGCCGGGATCGCAGAAGGCGGCAGAGGTCAAGGCGCTTTTGCAGGCCGAGGGGCTGTGGTCGCAATATCTGGAGGTGGGCATCGGCCCGGATGCCGAGGTCTTTACCAAGGCCCCGCCGATGGCGGCGGTGGGTTGGGGGGCGTCGGTGGGCCTGCACCCGATCAGCCGCTGGAACAACCCAGAGCCAGAGGTGGTGCTGTGCTGCGACAGCCGGGGGCGGATCGTGGGGGCGACGCTGGGCAATGACGTGAACCTGCGCGACGTAGAGGGGCGGTCGGCCCTGCTTTTGGGCAAGGCCAAGGACAATAACGCCTCGGCCGCGATTGGGCCGTTCATCCGGGTGTTCGATGCGGGGTTCGGGCTGGACGATGTGCGGCGGCTGGACCTGACGATGACCGTGACGGGCGAGGATGGGTTCCGGCTGGAGGGGCGGTCGTCCATGGCCGAGATCAGCCGCGATCCGGCGGATTTGGCGGCGCAGGCGCGGGGGCGGCATCACCAGTATCCGGATGGGTTCGTGCTGTATTGCGGGACGATGTTCGCGCCCGTGCAAGACCGGGATGGGCCGGGGCAGGGGTTCACGCATCATCTGGGGGATGTGGTGACGATCTCTACCCCTGCGCTGGGGGCTTTGGTCAACACGGTGCGGCTGGCGACAGAGGCGCCGGAATGGACCTTTGGCACCGGGGCGTTGATGCGGAATCTGGCGGGGCGGGGGCTGCTCTAGCCGCTGCCCGACTTGACCCTTGCGGCGGCGGGTGCCATGCCGCTTTGGCGCATTTCACGGAGGAAGACATGCCCGCCTATCGTTCCCGCACCACCACCCATGGCCGCAACATGGCCGGAGCCCGTGGCCTGTGGCGGGCGACGGGCATGAAGGACGGTGACTTCGGCAAGCCGATCATCGCCATCGTCAACAGCTTTACCCAGTTCGTGCCCGGTCACGTCCACCTCAAGGACCTTGGCCAGATGGTCGCGCGCGAGGTCGAAGCAGCGGGCGGCGTGGCGAAGGAGTTCAACACCATCGCCGTGGATGACGGCATCGCGATGGGGCATGACGGGATGCTCTATTCCCTGCCCAGCCGCGAGATCATCGCGGATAGCGTGGAATACATGGTCAACGCCCATTGCGCCGATGCGATGGTCTGCATTTCCAACTGCGACAAGATCACGCCCGGCATGTTGATGGCGGCGATGCGGCTGAACATTCCCGCCGTCTTCGTGTCCGGCGGGCCGATGGAGGCCGGGAAGGCCATCGTGAAGGGCAAGGAACTGGCGCTGGACCTTGTGGATGCGATGGTGGTGGCGGCGGATGAAAGCTATACCGACGAGGAGGTGGAGGCGATCGAGAAAGAGGCCTGCCCGACCTGCGGGTCCTGTTCGGGCATGTTCACGGCGAATTCGATGAACTGCCTGACCGAGGCGCTGGGTCTTTCGCTGCCGGGGAATGGATCGACCTTGGCCACGCATGCGGATCGGCGGCGGCTGTTCGTGGAGGCGGGGCATCTGATCGTCGATCTGGCGAAACGCTATTACGATCAGAACGACGACAGCATCCTGCCGCGCAATGTGGCCAACAAGAAGGCCTTCGAGAACGCGATGGCCTTGGACATCGCGATGGGCGGATCGACCAACACGATCCTGCACATTCTGGCGGCGGCGCATGAAGGCGGGATCGATTTCGATCAGGACGATATCGACGCCCTGTCGCGCAAGGTGCCCTGCCTGTGCAAGGTGGCCCCCGCCAAGCAGGATGTGCATATGGAAGACGTCCACCGCGCAGGCGGGATCATGGCGATCCTTGGTCAGCTGGACAATGCGGGGCTTTTGCACCGCGACTGCGTGACGGTGCATTCGCCCACGATGGGCGCGGCGCTGGACCATTGGGACATCAGCCGGACGAACCATGACAGCGTGCGGCATTTCTTCAAGGCGGCCCCCGGAAACGTGCGGACGGCCACGGCCTTTTCGCAGGAAAAGCGCTATGCGGAGCTGGACCTTGACCGCGAGAAGGGCGTGATCCGGTCGGCGGAACATGCCTTCACCAAAGAGGGCGGTCTGGCCGTGCTGAAGGGCAACATCGCGCTGGATGGCTGTATCGTAAAGACGGCGGGGGTGGATGAGTCGATCTTCGTCTTTTCCGGCCCTGCGAAGGTGTACGAGTCGCAGAATGACGCGGTGGCGGGCATCCTGAACAATGAGGTGAAGGCGGGCGACGTGGTCGTCATCCGCTATGAGGGGCCGAAGGGCGGGCCGGGGATGCAGGAGATGCTTTATCCCACCAGCTATCTGAAATCCAAGGGTCTGGGGAAGGTCTGCGCGCTGCTGACCGACGGCCGTTTCTCGGGCGGGACGTCGGGGTTGTCGATCGGCCACGCCTCGCCCGAGGCGGCGTCGGGCGGGGCGATCGGGTTGGTGCGGGATGGCGACATGATCGATATCGACATCCCCTCGCGCAGCATCAACCTGCGGATTTCCGAGGCGGACCTGGCCGAACGCCGCGCCGCGCAGGACAAGCTGGGATGGAAGCCCGCCAAGCCGCGCCCGCGCAAGGTGACGACGGCGCTGAAGGCCTATGCGCTGTTTGCGGCCTCGGCCGACAAGGGGGCGGTGCGGGTGCTGCCGGACGGGGTGTAAGCCCAAGGTTCGAAACGGAAAATCAAAGGGCGCCGAGAGGGGCGCCCTTTGTCATTTTCCGTCCGAAAATATCCTCGGGGGGAAGGCGCGGCACGCGCCGTGGGGGGCCGAGGCCCCCCGCGACCGGGGTCACCAGCGCTGGTGGACGTGGGGGGCGATGAGGCGGGTGTAGATGTCGCGGCAGGCGTCCATGGTGGCGGCGGGCAAGGGGGACAGGGTATCTGCCCCGGCATTGGCGATGCTTTGCGCGGGCGTGCGGGCGCCGGGGATGACGACAGTGGCGGCGTCTTCCATTAAAATCCAGCGCAGGGCGAATTGGGCCATGGTCGCGCCTTGGGGCACGAGGGGGCGGAGTTCCTCGACCGCTTGCAGGGCCACGTCATAGGGGACGCCCGCGAAGGTTTCGCCCACGTCGAAGGCCGCGCCATGGCGGTTGAAGTTGCGGTGGTCGTCGGCGGCGAAGGTGCTGGCGGCGGACATCTTGCCCGTGAGCATGCCCGAGGCGAGGGGGACGCGGATGATGGTGGCGACGCCGCGCGCCTTGGCTTCGCGGAAAAAGAGGGTCGCGGGGCGCTGGCGGAAGAGGTTGTAGATGATCTGGACCGAGGCACAGCCCGGATATTCGATGGCCTTCAGCGCCTCTTCGACCTTTTCGACCGAGACGCCCCATTGGGCGATCTTGCCCTTGGATTTCAGAGTTTCGAGGCCGTCGAAGAGGGCGGGGGTATAGTAGACGTCGGTCGGCGGGCAGTGGAGTTGGACGAGGTCGAGGCAGTCCACGCCAAGGTTCGTCAGGCTGCGGTCGATGAAGGATTCTATGTTTTCAAGGGTGTAGCCCGCCGCGATATGGGGCGAAAGACGGCGGCCTGCCTTGGTGGCGACGAAGGGTTTCGCCCCGCCGCGCGCGTTCAGCACGTCGCGGATGATGCGTTCGGAGCGGCCGTCGCCATAGACATCGGCCGTGTCGATGAAGGTCATGCCGGCGTCGAGGGCGGCGTCCAGCGTGGCCTTTGCGTCGGACTCGGACACGTCGCCCCAGCTGCCGCCGATGGCCCATGCGCCGAAGCCGATACGGGTGACGGTCTGGCCGGTCTTGCCGAAGGGGGTGGTCGAGAGGGTCATGTCACGCTCCTTTGTCGAATGGCGCGGTCCGCCGGGGCGGACCGCATTGCTTTCCTGTCGCCTCCGCTGCCGCGTCGGCTCCGCCGGGGGGCGTTCCGCCCCCGTCGCCCGTTCCGGGCGCCCCCCCTGAGGGTATTTGGGCCGAGATGAAGCCGGGGTCAGGTCCTGATGCCCGAGAATTTCTGCTGCCAGTCCGCGCGTTCTTCGTCCGTGATCTTGCGGAAGAGGTTTTCGGGGATGGTGAAGGCGTGGCCTGCGGGAAGCGTGCGGAGCGCGGTGTGGACGTCTTCGGGCCAAGACCAGTCGTCCGATCCCATCGCCTGCATCATCGATGCGGCGGCGTCGGGGATGAAGGGCTGGGAGAGGATCGCATAGACGCGGATGAGGTTGAGCGAGAGGCGCACGATCGCCTCGGCCCGCGCGGGGTCTGTCTTGACGGCGGACCATGGGGCGGCGGATTGCAGGTATTCGTTGCCGATGACCCAGATGGCGCGCAGTTCGGCGGCGGCCTTGCGGACCTCCATCTGCGACATGAGCGTTTCGTAGTCGCGGATGCGCGCGCCGAGATCGGCGATGAGGGCGGTTTCGGCGGGGGTGAAGTCGCCGCCTGCGGGGATGGTTTCGCCCAGTTTGGACTTGGCGAATTTGGTGACGCGGGAGACGAAGTTGCCCAGCACGTCGGCGAGGTCCTTGTTCACCGAGGCTTGGAAATTCTCCCAAGTGAATTCGCTGTCGGAGTTTTCGGGGGCGTGGGAGAGGAGCCACCAGCGCCAGTAATCGGCGGGCAGGATCGACAGTGCCTGATCCATGAAGACGCCGCGACCTTGCGAGGTGGAGAACTGGCCGCCGTCATAGTTCAGGTAATTGAAGGACTTGAGGTAGTCGACAAGCTTCCACGGTTCGCCCGATCCGAGGATGGTGGCGGGGAAGGAGAGGGTGTGGAAGGGGACGTTGTCCTTGCCCATGAACTGGTAATAGGTGACGTCCTCTGCGCCCTTGTCGGTGCGCCACCAGCGTTCCCATGCGGCGTCGTCCAGACCGTTGGCATCGGCCCATTCCGCGGTGCCCGCGATGTATTCGATGGGGGCGTCGAACCAGACGTAGAAGACCTTGCCTTCCATGCCCGGCCAGTCTTGGTTGCCCTTCTTGACCGGGATGCCCCAGTAGAGATCGCGGGTGATGCCCCGGTCCTGCAAGCCGTCGCCGTCATTGAGCCATTTCTTGGCGATGGAGGTGGTCAGGATCGGCCAGTCGGTTTTCGAGTCGATCCAGGCTTCCAGCTTGTCCTTCAGCGCGCGCTGGCGGAGGTAGAGGTGTTTCGTCTCGCGCACTTCCAGATTGGTGGAGCCGGAGATGGAGGAGCGCGGGTTGATCAGGTCGGTGGGGTCGAGCTGTTTGGTGCATTCCTCGCACTGGTCGCCGCGGGCGGAGGTGTTGCCGCAGTTGGGGCAGGTGCCGGTGATGTAGCGGTCGGGCAGGAAGCGGTTGTCGTCGATGGAAAAGACCTGCTTTTCAGAGACTTCCGCGATGAGGCCATTTTCGGCCAGACGCCCCGCGAAATGCTGGGTCAGGCGGTGGTTGCGCTGCGAGGAGGAGCGGCCGAAATGATCGAAGGAGAGGCGGAAGCCCTTTGCAAGGTCGGCCTGCACCGCGTGCATTTCGGCGCAATACGCCTCGACCGGTTTGCCGGCTTTGGCGGCGGCCAGTTCGGCGGGGGTGCCGTGTTCGTCGGTGGCGCAGATGAACATCACCTCGTGGCCCCGGGCGCGCATGTAGCGGGCGAAGAGGTCGGCGGGAAGCTGGGAGCCGACGAGGTTGCCCAAGTGCTTGATCCCGTTGATGTAGGGGATGGCGGAGGTGATCAGAATCCGTGCCATGTCGCGCGCCTTTCGTCCCGGTGCGGGCGTTGTTTAGCGCGGGGTTCGGGGAAGGGCCAGAGGCAAGGCTTGGCAGCGGTGAATCAGTCCCGTGCGCGGCCTGTCACCATGCGGCGCAGGGTGCCGTCGCCATCCACCGCGCGCTTCAGGGCAGCGGCCATGTGGAGGAAGATCAGGGCGAGGAGGGCCTTGGTTAATAGATCGTGAAGGGTGAAGCCGCGCTCTTCCCAGAGGGGGGAGACGGGGGCGATGGCGGGCATGACCCAGCGGTCGAAGAGCATCACGTCGATGCCGGTGGCGGAACTGGCGGCCCAGCCGGAGAAGGGTATGGCGAGGAGGAGGGCGTAGATCGCCCCGTGGGTGATGCGGGCGGCGGTGGCCTGCCAGCCGCCGCCGAGCGGTTTGGGCGGGGGCGAGGCGCGGTGCCAGAGGATGCGGGCGATGACGAGCGCCAGCGTGATGAGGCCGAGGGATTTGTGAAGGCCATAGAGCGGGAGGTTCGCCAGACCCGGCTGCATCTCTGCGATCCGCAGGCCGAGGGAGAGTTGTGCGATGACGAGTCCCGCGATGCCCCAATGCATCAGGCGGCTGACAAGGCCAAAGGTTTCGGGCGTGTTCCTAAGCGTCATTCGGTTCGGGCGATCCGGGCGACTATGGTGAGGCGGACCTCATCCCCTACCATGTCGGCCCAGCCTGTTGCGCCGAATTCCGACCGGCGCACGCTGCCTGTGAGTTGGACGGTGAGTTGGCGGAGGTCGCCGTCCTTTGTTCCGTCTTGGCGGTAGATGGTGGCGTGGAGGGTGACGGGGCGGGTGACGCCGCGGATCGTCAGGTCGCCGTCCACCTGCGCGCCGTCGCCGTCGCGGCGGATGGCGGTGGAGTGGAAAGACATTTCCGGGAAGGATTGGGAATCCAGCACCTTGGGGCCTTTCATCGCCTGTGCGACGAAGGGGACGGAGGCCTGCGCCCCGGTCACATCAAGCGCCACGTCGATGCGGGAATTGGCGACGGCGTCGAAATCGAGGACGAGGGCGGCGGATTTGACGGGCATGGCCCCGGTGATCAAGTCGGGGCCGAAATCGGTTTCGAAGCCCACGGTGGAGTCGGCTGGTTCGAGGGCGTAGGGCACGGGCTTGGCGGCCAGCGGGGTGGCGGCGAGCAGGGCGAGGGCGAGCAGGGTGAGGGCGGCGTGGCGCATCGGGTATCCCCTTTCGCCCGCCAGTGTAGCACGGATCACGGCCTTGGTCGTGGGCGTCGTGGGGCGGCGGTGGGGGATTGCGCTCAGGCGGTGCGCTCAGGCGGTGCGCTTAGGCGGTGCGCTTAGGCGGTGAGGCGGGTGTTCGTCGCGGTGTTGGCGGTGTCTTGCGGGGCGGGCATCAGGGGGTGGGGCACCGGGTCCTTGGCGCGGAAGAGGTGGGCGCGGAAGATTTCAAGGTAGTTGCGGTAGATGTAGCCGTCGTTGCGCCGAATGTAGTGGTCGCGGTTGGCGGCATAAAGCGCGGGCAGGCGGTACCACGGCACGGCGGGGTGCATGTGGTGAACGACGTGCAGGTTGTTGTTGAGGAACAGCAGCGCGAGGGGGCCGCGATCTTCGATCACCACGGTGCGGGCGCGGGCGGCTTCGTGCGCGCGGTGTTCGAGGAAGGTGCGGATCTTCAGCAGGGCGTGGCCGATCCATGCGGCCAGAAGGTAGGCCCACCACGGCATGGCGGCGGCCGAAAGCCAGAGGATGACGGGGATCAGGCCCGCGAGGTGGAGCGCCCAATCCCGGCGCAGGCCCGGTTCGTTCCGGCAGAGGAGTTTCCATTCGCCCACCAGCCAGAGCGCATTGCCCAGCAGCGGCCCCAGCGTGACGCGGCCAAAGAGGGTATTGTTGAAGCGGTAAAGGTGCTTGGTCCATCCCGGCACACGCGCCCAGACCACGGGGTCGAGGTAGTTCGATTCCGGGTCGTCATAGGGGTCGGTCAGGATCGGGTCGTGGTGATGCGCAAGGTGGGTGTCGCGGAAGCGGCCATAGGGCACGGTAAGGGTGAGGGCGGGGAAGGCCAATGACTCGTTCAGGGTTTTGGACCGGAAGGGGTGGCCGTGCAGGATTTCGTGCTGGAGCGAGGAGAACTGCGCGATGGCCAGCCCCGTGAGGAGGATGCCAAGCAGGGGGGACAGGGTGAAGGCGGCGGTGGTGCCCCCGGCCCAAACGCCATAGGTCGCGATCAGCATCAGGAGGGTGGGCCATTCCACGGCCGGGGTCGTCGTCGCGGGGGCGCGCAAGATATGCCTCGGATTTCGCTTTTCTTTCTTGGGGTCAGCTTAGCACTTGCACGAAGCGGGCTGCAGTTGGAAGATAGTCAAGGTTTTGTCACTTTTGGTGAGGAAAATCACCAATGCAGGCGAAGATGGACAAGCGGGACCGCGCGGGGCTGTTCCGCGCCCGACTGGCCGAGGCGATGGCGGACAAGGGCATGACCCGCGCGGCGCTGGCGCGGACGGTGGGGGTGGACCGGTCGACATTGTCGCAACTGCTGTCGCCCGGAACGCGGCTGCCCAATGCCCAGCTTGCGGCGGATTGCGCGCAGGCGCTGGGGATTTCGGCGGATTGGCTGCTTGGGTTGACGGGACGGCCAGAGCCCATCGCCGATCTGTTGGCTACAAGCCTTACCGTCACGGAAGCGCCGCGTGCGCTGATCGACGAGACGATCTTTGGATGGCACCGCGAGGCGGCGGGATACAAGATACGGCATGTTCCGGCGACTTTGCCCGACATGTTGAAGACGCGGTCCATGGTGGAGTGGGAGTATCGCCCGCAGCTGGGGCGGACGGCAGAGCAGGCGATCGGGGCCTTCGAGGACCGTCTGGACTGGATGCGGAATTCCCGTTCCGATTACGAGATCGCGCTGCCGCTGCATGAATTGGCCGCCTTTGCCGAGGGGACGGGCTATTACGCGGGGCTGCCGTCGCAGGTGCGGGCGGAACAGATGGACCGGCTTATCCTTTTGACGGATCAGCTTTATCCGTCGTTGCGGCTTTACCTTTTTGACGCGCAGCGGGTGTTTTCGTCGCCCGTGACGGTGTTCGGGCCCTTACTGGCGGTGGTCTATCTGGGGCGGCATTACCTTGCATTTCGGGATTCGGCGCGGGTGCAGCAGATCAGTCAGCATTTCGACTGGCTGGTGAAGGAGGCGGCCTTTTCGGCGCGGGATGTGGGGGCGCATCTGCGGGGGTTGCGGGCGGGGATAGGGGGATAAGGGCGGTACCGGAACCTGTGCCGAAACCTGTCAGCACGCAGCGGGCGGTGGGGTGGGGCGTCGGTAAGGGTGCAGGCCGCGCAAACGCGATGTCTGACGCAGAGATGGCGGCGGAATTTGGCGCGATTTCCGCAGACGGGCGGGGGCCGAAACCAGCGACAGATTTCGGTGCGGCCTATGCGTCAAACGCCGCTTCAGCGGAACGTCGTCAGCCGCGCGACGTCATAGCCGTTCCAGTCAAGGATGTCGCGCGCCGCCGTCAACCGGTCGGGGGGCAGGGGGCCGCCCCGGTTCAGGATGAAACCGAAGCTGCCGTCGGGCGTGCCGATGACCAGCGTGCGCAGGTCCACATCGGCCCAGAGCACCCACCATTCCCGATTGAGGGGACTGGCCGCCTTGGCCGGGGTCAGGCGGCCGGGGCCGGTGATGGCAAGGGGGCCGGACAGGGCCGTCACGCGCCCGTTCAGGCAGAGGCGGGCCTTGACCGTCAGGCCGGTTGCGCTGCGGTCGATCTGCGCGCCGCCGGGGTGGCAGCCGGGGCGACCTGTGGCCGCGAAGGCCGCGACCTGCTGCCATGTGCCGGTGATCGACGTCAGGTCGAGGACGGCGTTGGAATAGATGGGGCCTTGCGTGCGGAACCCGTCAAGGCGCGTTGGCGTGGGCGCGCAGGCGGCGAGCAGCAGCAAGAGGGGGATCAGTCGATGCACAGCGTCACCTCGGCCCCCGTGTCCATGAGCACGGCGTTGCAGCCAAAGAGCGGTTTGATGGGCGAGCAGCTGCGCGAGCGGGCGAGGCATTCGCCGTCGCAGTCGTCGCGCGAGTCGCAGCGCTTGCCGCCGTCGCGGGTGCGCAGGATGCAGGTCTGCAAGCCGCTTTCGCCTGACCGCACCCATGTGCCGCCATCGTCTTCGCAGGCCATCTGAGAGGCGGATTTCGGGGCGGGTGTGGCAATGGGTTCGGGGATGGGCGGGGCAGGTGGTTCGGTTGCCGCTTCCGCTGTGGCGGGGCGCGGGGGCGGTGGGGGGGCGGTGGTGGGGGCCGCCGTGGCCGCCGCAGCACTGGGCGCGTCCAGCGATGTGGTGGTGATCGTGCCGCCCGTCCCGGGGGTCGCTGCGGGATCAGGCGCGCGGTCGCGGCCCGGCAGGGACAGCTGGCAGGCCACAAGGGGCAGGGTCAGGGCAAGGGCGAGGATGGCGCGGCGCATGGGTCCGGTGGGTCTGGGGTTGGTGACAGTTGGACCGAAGGCGGGGGGGTCCGCAAGGGCCGCGCAGGGGGGGATGGTCACGATTTTGGGGGGACTGTCCCTTGCCATGGGCCGCCCCTCCCCCGGTTTCGCCGGGCCACCCCCTTTCCCGCCGCGCGGGCTGCGGGTAGCCTTGGCCCATGCCCCTGCGCTTTACCCTTCGCCAGTTGGAATACCTTGTCGCGGTCGCGGACTGCGGTTCGGTCGCGTTGGCGGCAGAGCGGTGCCATGTATCGTCGCCCTCTATCTCGGCCGCCATTGCGCAGGTGGAGCAGGAATTCGGCCTGCAGCTTTTCATTCGGCGGCATGCGCAGGGCCTGTCGCTGACCGAGGGCGGGCGGCAGTTCACCGAGGCGGCGCGGGCGGTGCTGGCGGCGGGGGCGGCGCTGAACGACCGGGCGGCAGAGTTGACAGGGCAGGTGAGCGGGCCCCTGTCGGTGGGCTGTCTGCTGACCTTTGCGCAGGTGGTGCTGCCGCAGGTGCGGCGGGGCTTTGCGGTGGCGCATCCGGGGGTGGAGTTCCGGCAGTCCGAGCATGACCATGCGGGGCTGATCGATGGGCTGCGCCATGCCACGCTGGATGTGGCGCTGAGCTATGATCTTGAGGTGCCGGGGGATCTGGAGTTCCTGCCGCTGCTGTCGCTGGACCCGCATGCGCTGTTGCCAGAGGATCATCCGCTGGCGCGGCGGGACTTCGTGACGGCGGGCGATCTGGTGGGAGAGCCGATGGTGCTGCTGGATCTGCCCTATAGCGCAGAATACTTCCTGTCGTTTTTCACCGCCGAGGGGTTGCGGCCCCGGATTGCAGAGCGGACGCGGGATATGGGGGTGATGCGGGCGCTGGTGGCGAACGGGTTCGGCTATTCCATCGCCAATATCCGGCTGGGATCGGACCGCGCGCCGGACGGGCGGCGGCTGGTCTTTGTCCCGCTCAGGACCGGGCAGAGGCCGATGCGGATGGGGCTGATCGTTCCGGCAGGGGTGCCGCGGCGGCGGGCGGTGGCGGCCTTTGTCGATCATTGCGCGGGCGCGGTGACCGAGGCGATGCTGCCGGGGCTTGCCGGGCCGGGGCCGGGGGTTATGTCGGGCGCATGAGGAAACCTGCCGCCCTGATCGTGGCCCATGGCCAACCGTCCGACCCGGCCCCTGCGGCGGCCGAAATTGCCTTCCTTGCCGCCAAGGTGCAGGCGCTGATGCCCGGATGGCATGTGCGGTCGGCGACGTTGGCCGATCCCGGTGCGCTGGCCGCAGCGGTGGCAGAGGCGGGGCCGGAGGGGGTGGTCTATCCGCTGTTCATGGCCGGGGGGTGGTTCACGCAGGTCAACCTGCCCGCCAAGCTGGCCGAGGCGGGGGGAACGGAGTGGCGGGTGCTGGCGCCCTTTGGGATTGACCCGGCGGTGCAGGCGCTGGCCGTGACCGTGGCGCGCGAGGCGGTGCTGCGGTCGGGGCGGCGCGCGGCAGAGGTGCCTTTGCTGCTGGCGGCGCATGGGTCGTTCCGGTCGCCTGCCCCGGCTGCGGTGGCGGAGGATGTCGCGGGTCTGCTGCGCGCGGCGGGTTTCGCGCGGGTGGAGGCGGCCTTTATCGACCAGAGCCCCCGCATCGCGGAGGTGGCGGGCGGGTTTCCGGCGGGGTCGCTGGTGCTGCCCTTTTTCGCGGCCAAGGGCGGGCATGTGGTGGATGACCTGCCCGAGGCGCTGGAGGGTGCGGGATTTATGGGCGAGGTGCTGCCGCCGCTGGGGCTGGACGCGCGGGTGCCGGGGCTGATCCGGGCCGCGCTGCGGCGCGGCTAGGCGAAGGCGTCGGAGGCGGCGGCGAGGGCGGCGCGGGTGGCGGGCCAGACCTCGGCCAAAGGGGCGAGGGAGAGGCGGACCGTGGCGGAATCGTCGGCCTTCAGCGCGGCTTCTGCGGCAATGAGCAGGGCGCGCAGGCGGACCACGCCGAAGGTGCCGGAACTTCCGGCAAGCTGGTGGCAGAGGCGCTGTATCTCGTCCCTGTCCTGTTCGGGATTTAGGCGGGACAGCGTGGCAACCATCTGTTCGGCCTCGTCCATCATCCGCAGGATCAGGGCGCGGGCGGTGGCGGTGCCGATGAAGCGGTGCAGGTCGCCGATGATGGCGGGATCGACGAGGGGTTCCTTGTCCGACGGATCGGCACCGCGCGGGGACTGGCCCGCGACGGCGCGCAGGAGGGCGGTTTGGCCAATCGGTTTGGTCAGGGTCGCCTCCATCCCGGCGGCGCGGAAACGGGCCTGTTCTTCGGGCAGCGCATGGGCGGTGAGGGCGAGGATGCGGGCGCGGGCCGAGGGGCCGCCCCCGGCGCGGATGGCGCGTGTGGCGGCAAGGCCGTCCATGCGGGGCATGGAGATGTCCATCAGGATCAGGTCGAACGCCTCACGCCCTGCGGCGGCGATGCCGTCGATGCCGTCGGAGGCTTCGGTCACGCGGTGGCCGCCCGCTTCGAGAAAGCGGCGCAGGAGGAAGCGGTTGGTCGCATTATCTTCGACCAGCAGGACGGAGCGGGGCGGGCCTGCGGGCGCATTGTCCCGGGTCGTGCTGGTGGCGGGGGTTGGGGTGGTGGCGGCGGCGGCGGGCGTGTCGGTGCTGGCGGGGGGAAGGGGTAGGCGCAACCAGAAGAGGCTGCCTTCGCCCGGTTCGCTTTCGGCGCCGATCTCGCCCCCCATGGCGCGGGCAAGGCGGCGGGCGATGCCAAGTCCCAGCCCGGTGCCGCCTGCGGATCTGCCATAGCTGGGGTCCAGCGTCACGAAGTCGTCGAAGATGCGGTCGAGGTCTTCTTCCGCGATGCCGATGCCCGTATCGGCCACGCGGATTTCCACAAGATGCGGCGCGGCGGGGCTGGCGGGCAGGCGTTCGGTTTCCACCGTGATGCGGCCATTGCGGGTGAACTTGACCGCGTTGCCGACAAGGTTCAGCAGAATCTGCCCGACCCGGCCCCGGTCGCCGCGCACCGTGCCCATGGCCCCCGACAGGGACAGGGTGGTCATGGTGTTTCCGGCGGCGGCGGCAAGGCCGGACTGGTTGGCCACCACATCCCCGATCAGGCGGTCGAGGTCGAAATCGGCCGCTTCGGGGCGGATCGCGCCCGCTTCGGCGCGCGACAGGTCAAGCACCGCGTTGACATGACCAAGCAGGATGTCGCCAGAGTTTTCCATCACCCCCATAAGTTCGGTCTGTTCCGCCGAAAGCCCGGTGCGGCGCATCAGGTCCATCGACCCGATCAGCCCGTTCAGGGGGGTGCGCATCTCGTGGCTCATGACGGCGAGGAAGTCAGCCTTGGCGCGTTCGCCCGCCAGCGCGCGGTCCAGTGCGCGTGTCAGGTCCCGTTCGGCGGCGCGGCGGTCCGAGATATCGCGGACAAAGGCCACGACCAGACTGTCCCGGTCCGTCCAGTCCCCGCGCGAGATCGACACCTCGGCCGGAAAGACGCTGCCATCGGCGCGGCGGGCGTCCACCTCGATCCGCAGGGGGGGCGCCATGGGCGTGGATGTGGGCGTGGATGTGGGCGCAGGTGTGGGCGCGGGCCTGCGCAGGGCTTGCAGGAAGGCGGTTTGCTGGGCGGCAGCGCGCCCACCCGCGAAGAGCAGGTCAAGCGCGTCGCGGCCCTGTATGTCGGCGGCGCGGTGGCCGAAGATCGCCTCGGCGGCGGGGTTGATGTCGCGGATCGTGCCGTCGACATCGGTCACCACGATGCCGTCGGCAGAGGTGGAGACGATGGTGGACAGCCGCGCGCCGGTCTGGCGCAGCGCTTCGGCCTGTGCCTGCGACCGGCCGAATTGGGCAAAGAGGACGAGGGCCGCGACCGAGAGTGACAGGACCAGTGTCCCGGTGACGAGGGCGAGCCGGATCAGCGTGCGGGCGATCGATTCGCGGTTCAGGTCGGACTGGGCGGCGAAATCGGACAGCGCGTCGAGCGTGATAGACCGGGCCGAAGCGCGGACATCTGGCAGGTCGCGCGCGACATCGTCCAGACCGGCGGCGAGCGTGGTGTCGGGGCTGTCGATCAGCGGCACCGTCCGGTCAAGGTAGCCGCGCATTCGGGCAAGGTGGGGGGCATAGTCCGGACCGGCGAGGAGCGTGGCGTAGATCGGGCTTTCCTCGATCAGCTTTACGCGGGAATAGAAGACGTTGAACCAGCGGCGCACCTCTTCGATGCGGGCGGGATCGGGGGTGTCGCGGGCGGCGATGATGGCGGCCTGCAGGCGCAGCACCTCGACCTCGGCCTGCATGAGAACCCATTGGCTGTTGTCGGAATTGGCCCGTTCCAGCGCGGTGAGGCGGTTGGACACTTCGACAACCAGAAGCGAGATAGAGACGAGCAGCGCAAGCCCAAGCACAACGGTCGCGCCGGGTCTGAACCATCGTGTGACTGCGGCGCGGATCAAGCGCGGGCTCCCTTGTGGTCGGATCGCGGGGTGGCGCGCCCGTTGCCGATCTGCCGTCCCGACCCCCCTGTGGTCAACCTAAGCGACAAGGGGCTTGCGTTCCATCGCGTTCTGCGCGGAATTGGGGCATGTGGAAACGCTTTTCGCATGGGCCCTTGGCCGATGCGGTTCGGAGATTGACGGCAGATGCGCATTCTGATCGCGGATGACCACGACCTCGTGCGCGAGACATTGGCGGCGTTCCTGCTGTCCGAAGGGTTTACCGAGGTGCGGACCGTCGCCACGCTGGATGCGGCCCTGCTGGTTCTAGAGGGGGATGCGGCCTTCGATCTGGTGCTGCTGGACTACACGATGCCGGGGATGAACGGGTTCGATGGTCTTGAACGGGCCAAGGCGGCGGCGCGGGGGATGCCGGTGGCCATCATCACGGGCACGGCGCAGCGGGATCTGGCCGAGGCCGCGCTAGAGGCGGGGGCGGCCGGGTTCGTGCCAAAGACGCTGGCGTCGCGGGCGATGGTGGCGGCGGTCAACCTGATGGCGTCGGGGGATGTCTTCGCGCCGATCTCGTTGCTGATGGAAGAACCCGAGATGGCCGAGGCGCTGGCCACGCTGACCCGGCGCGAGACGGATGTGCTGCGGGGCATCTGCGAGGGGAAGTCCAACAAAGAGATCGCGCGGGATCTGGACTTGCAGGAGGTCACGGTGAAGCTGCACGTCAAGACGTTAAGCCGGAAGCTGGGGGCGAAGAACCGCACCCATGCGGCGATGATCGCGCGGGATGCGGGGTTGAGCTGAGGCCGGTAAGGCGGAATTTGACGCAAATTCCGCGCCGATTTCTGACGCAGAAATCGGGGTTGCGACTTATGGTCGATGTTGCCTTCTGCAACGGTAGGGTGCCGGAATTTGCGTGAAACTCCGCCTTTACACCGTATGCAGGTAAAGGTCGTAATCCACTTCGCTGACCGTCCTTGCGACACGCGCGTATTCGGCGGCCTTGATGGCGGTGAAGGTGCGGTGCATGTCCTCTCCCAACGCGTCCTTGAGGAAGGCGGAGCTTTGCGCCGCGGCGATGGCAGAGCGCCAGTCGACGGGGATGGGCGGGGCGTCCTGCGCGTCGGCATAGCCGTTGCCGGTGGTTTCCGGGCCGGGGTCGATGCGGTGTTTCAGGCCGTGGCGGATGCCCGCGAGGACGGTCGTGGCCACCAGATAGGGGTTGGCGTCCACGCCTGCGGGGCGGTGTTCGATGCGGCGGGCCTTGATGTCGCCCGCCGGGATGCGCAGCGCGACAGAGCGGTTGTTGACGCCCCAAGTCGGGCTGACGGGGGCGTAGCTTTGCGCCGCGAAGCGCCGCCATGAATTGGCGTGGGGGGCGAAGACCAGCATGGATTCCCCCATCGTCGCCCGCAGCCCACCCAGCGCGTGAAGGAGCGTGGGGTTCCACTGGCCTTCGGTTTCTTCGACAAAGACGTTCCTGCCCGCGCCATCCACAAGCGAGACGTGGAAGTGCATGCCCGAGCCTGCGTAATCTTCGACCGGTTTGGCCATGAAACAGGCGGTGACGCCGTGCTGCCGGGCCTGAAGGCGGACGATGCGTTTCAGCCGCATCAGGTCGTCTGCGGCCTGCATGACATCGGTGCGGTAGTGCAGGGTCAGTTCATACTGGCCGGGGGCATATTCCGAGATCATGGTTTCGGCCTTGATCCCGGCCTTTTCCGCCGCCGCGTAGATGTCGGAGAACAGCGGCAGCATCCCATGCAGGTGATCGACGGAATAGACTTCCGTCTTGTGCGACCCGCGCCCGTCCAGCACGTCGCGCGCGGGTTGGACCTTGCCATCCGGGCCGCGGTCGTTGGACAGCAGGAAGAATTCCAACTCGAAGGCCCCTGCGGGGTGCAGGCCTTCGGCTGCCAGCGCGTCGACCTGACGGCGCAGGGCGTGGCGGGGGTCGGAGGTCATGGGATTGCCGTCGAGGTCGTACATCGACAAGAGCACCTCGCCCCGCGCGGGTTTGGTGGCGTGCAGCGGGATGAGGCTGCCGGGGATGGGCCATGCGCGCAGGTCGCCGTCGCCCTGATCCCAGATGAGACCGGTTTCGTGCACATCCTCGCCGCAGATGTCGAGGCCGAGGATGGAAATGGGCAGATGGCGGCCATTGTCGTAAATGGACAGAAGTTCATGGCAGCGGATGATCTTGCCCCGCCCGATACCGTTCGAATCGTGCAGGACGATGTCGAAGGCTTCGATTTCGGGATGGGCGGCGAGGAAGGCTTCGGCCTCGGCGCGGGTGGAGCCGGAGGGGCTGTGCGTCATGGCTGGGACTCGGGGAAGAGGTCGGTGAGGATCGCGTCGAAGGCCGCGACAAGGCGGTCGATCTGGCGGTCGGTGGTGGCGGGGCTGACGAGCATCATGTTGTGGAAGGGCGCGATGAGGCAGCCGCGATTGAGAAGGGCGGTGTGGACGGCGGCCTCGACCTCGGGCTGGTGGGCGTGGTGGGCCTCAGAGCCGTTCCGCAGGGGGCCGGGGGCGCAGATGAATTCCACCCGCGCGCCGACGCGGACGACGTGCCACGGGGCCTTGTGTTTCGCGATGGCCTTGGCGAGGCCGGAGGAGAGGCGTTCTGCGCCCGCTTCCATATGGGCGTAGTTTTCCGGGGTCATCACCTGTGCGAGCGTCGCGGAGAGGCAGGCGAATTGCATCGGGTTGGCGGAAAGGGTGGTGCCCATGCCGGAATGGCCGTCCGCGCGCGTGGCGTTGTAGGCGGCGAAGCGGTCGGCGACGGCGGGCCGCATGCCCCAGACGGCGGTGGGCATGCCGCCTGCCACGCATTTGCCGACGACGAACATGTCGGGGTTCAGGCCGTGGACGGCGGTGTAGCCGCCGAGGCCCGACGAGATGGTGTGGGTTTCGTCGATGATGAGGAGCGCGCCGTGTTTCGTCGCAAGGTCGCGCAGGCCCTGATGAAAGCCGGGGTCGGGCAGGACCATGCAGGAATTGGTCATCACCGGTTCGGTCAGGATGGCGGCGACGTCGCCTTTCTGGAGCGCGGCTTCGACGCCTGCGAGGTCGTTGAATTCGGCGACGGTGGCGCCTTTCGTCAGGTCTTGCACTTGGCCGACAAGGCCCGCGCGGTTGACCGTGGTGCCGTTGGCGAGTTCCACCATCGTGTCATCGACGGTGCCGTGGTAGCAGCCGTTGAACACCAGCACCT
The DNA here is from genome assembly GCA_039798885.1 of Pseudomonadota bacterium. Classification (GTDB taxonomy): domain Bacteria; phylum Pseudomonadota; class Alphaproteobacteria; order Rhodobacterales; family Rhodobacteraceae; genus Paragemmobacter. Next base: position 24,658 of record JBDKFE010000037.1, read on the forward strand.
TGGGCCTGCCCGTCACGGCGCGGGCGACGCGGAGGGCGAAGCGGTTGGCGTCGGTGGCGGTGGTGGCGATCTGCCAGCGGAAGTCGCCGAAGCGTTGGGTGAGCAGGCGGCCTGCGTCCATCGCGGCCTCGGTCGGCAGCATGTAGGTCAGGCCGCGTGCGGCTTGGGCCTTGATGGCTTGCGCGACGGGGGTGGGGGAGTGGCCGAACATCGATCCGGTGTCGCCAAGGCAGAAGTCGTCGATGCGGTGGCCGTCGATATCGGTCAGTTTCGCGCCCTGCGCCTTGGCGACGAGCGGCAGGTGCGGCATGGGCCAGTCGGCCATCCAGTGCATCGGCACGCCGTTCAGCCAGTGGACCGCGCCCTGTTTCAGCGCCTGCGCCGCCTTTGGGCGGGAGGTGGCGTAGCGTTCCGCCTCGCGCGTGGCGATGGCGCGGAGGCGGGGGCGGGGGATGCCTGCGATGCTGTCGGTCGTCGTGGTCATGGCGGGAGTCGGGTCCGTCTGGCTGTTGCCCCGCTTATGGCGCGGAATTTGATCAAATGCAAATGAAGGAAGCGGAGCGGGCGTAAGCGCCCGCACGACTTTTGCCTCGCCTGCGCGCTTGCGCGCTTCGGCTCAGGGGCGGGGGCGCTTCGCCCCCCGCACCCCCAGAGGGTATTGGGGCCGAGATGAAAGGGCGGGTCAGGAGGTGACGCGGATTTCGATCAGGCGGGGGCCGGTATGGGGTTGGCGCAGGGCCGCGTGGAGGGATGCCGGGTCTTCGGGGACGGAGGCGAAGGGGAGGTCGCAGGCGGCGGCGAAGGGGGCGAGGTTGAGGGGGCTGGGGGTGCAGCCGATGATGTCGGTCTGGGCGTCGCGCATGGCTTCGGCGATTTCGCGGTAGCTGGCGTTGTTCCAGACGAGGAAGGTGAGGGGGAGGTGTTCGTCCACCGCGACGCGGAGTTCGGCGGGGTCGAATTGCAGGCCGCCGTCGCCGATGAGGCAGAGGGTGGGCGTGCCGGGGGTGGCGATGGCGGCACCGATGGCGGCCCCGGGGCCGAAGCCCAGCGCGCCGAAGCCGGTGGCGGCGTTGAACCAGCCGCCGGGGCGGTCGTGGTCGTAGTAGAGGTTGGCGGCGTAGACGGGCTGGGTGCTGTCGCCCACGATCTGGGCGTTGGGAAGCGCGTCGCGGATCGCTTCGACCATGGCGAGTTGGGCGGGCATCCTTGGGTGCAGGTCGGCGAGTTCGGCGCGGGCCTTTTGGCGCGTGGTGGCGGCGCGGGCGGGGCCGTTGGCGTGCTTTTGCGTCAGCTGGGGGAGGAGGGCGGTGAGGGTGGTTGCCGTTTCGGCGGTGATCGTCAGGGCGGCGGGGTGGCGGGCGAGTTGGTCGGTGCAGACATCCACGCGGATCATGGTGGACAGGTCGGGGAAGCCGCCGCGCACATACATGTCATAGTCGGTGGGGCCGAGTTCGGTGCCGAGGGCGAGGATGCGGTCGGCCTGCCGGATCAGGTCGCGCGGGGCGTCGAGCGAGGGGGAGGCGGGGACGGCGAGGGGGTGGGCGTGCAGCATCCCGCGCGCGTTGACGGTGAGGATCACGGGGGCGTCGAGCCGTTCGGCGAGGTGGCGCAGCAGGGGATCGGTGCCGCGCGCGCCGCCGCCTGCGAGGATCACGGGGCGCTGCGCTGCGTTCAGGAGGTGGGCGGCCTTGGCGATCTGGTCAGGGTCGGGGCCGGGGCGTTTGGGCAGGGGCGCGCGGGGGCCTTCGGGGGCGGCGAGCGGCATGACATCGGTGGGAATTTCGATATGCACCGGGCCGGGGCGGCCTGTCAGCAGGCGCGCGAAGGCGCGGTCGAGCAGGGGTTCGAGATCGGCGGGGTCTTCCAGCCTTTCGGTCGGGCAGAGGGCGCGGACCATGGCGGCCTGATCGGGGAGTTCGTGGAGCAGGCCCAAGCCCTTGCCCAAGGAGGCGCGGCGGTTGACGCCGGAGATGACGAGGAGGGGGATGGAGTCCGCCTTGGCCTGACCCATGGCGGTGAGTGCGTTGGTCAGGCCCGGCCCGGTGATGACGAAGGCGACGCCCGGCTTGCCGCTGGCGCGGGCATAGCCGTCGGCCATGAAGGCCGCGCCCTGTTCGTGGCGGGGGGTGACGTGTCGGATGCCGCCGCCCGCGAGGCCACGGTAAAGTTCGATCGTGTGGACGCCGGGGATGCCGAAGACCACGTCGACCCCGCGCGCCTTGAGCCCCGCGACGAGGGCTTGGCCGACGGTCCTCATGCCGCTTTCCGGTGCCGGGCGGCAAAGGCCGCGATGCGGGTGCAGGCCTCGGCGATCTGGTCGTCGGGCTGGGTGAGGGCAAGGCGGAGCCAGCCCGTCAGCGCGGTGCCGAAGCTTTCGCCGGGCATTGTGGCGACCTTGGCATCCGTCAGCAGGGCGCGGGCGAAGGCGTCACCGCTCTGCCCTGTGGCGCGGATGTCGAGGAGGGCGAACATCCCCGCCTGTGGCATGTGGACCTTGAGCCCCGCGACCCCGTGCAGGGCGGATTGGATCAGCAGCGCGCGGCGCTGGAAGCGGGCCATCATGTCGGCGGCGATGGGCGAGGGGGCCGAGACGGCGGCGGCGGTCATGTCGGCGATGAAGGGTTGGCTGCCGAAGAGCATGGTTTCCGAAAAGGGCAGCAGCCGTTCGCAGAATTCGGCGGGACCGACGCACCAGCCGGAGCGGAAGCCGGGGGCGGCGTGGGATTTGGAGATGGAGGAGGCGACGATCACCCGTTCGGCGAAGTCGGGCAGGTCGAGGGGCGAGGTGAAGGGGGTGCCGGGGAAGATCAGGTCCTCGTAGACCTCGTCGCAGAGGACCCAGAGGTCGTGGTCCTTGGCCAGTTGGCATAGCGCGGTCAGGTCGTCCTGGGTGAGGACGGCGCCGGTGGGGTTGTGGGGCGAGTTGAGGAAGAGCAGCCGCGTGCGGGGCGTGATGCGCGCCGCCGCGTCGGCGGTGGCCATGCGGAAGCCCGCCTCGGGACGGAGGGGGACGGGGACCGGGGTGGCCCCGGTGGCGCGGATCAGGCCTTCATAGGTGGCATACATCGGGTCGCCAATCAGCACCTCGTCCCCCGCAGTGACAAGGCCGTGCAGCACGGCGAAGAGCGTGGTCTGGGTGCCGGGGAAGCACATGATCTGATCGCGCGTGATCGTCCGGCCCCGGCGGGCGGTGTAGCGGGCGGCCAGCGCGGCGGTCAGGTTGGGTTCGCCGCGCCCGTTGGAATAGCCCGTGCGGCCAGCGCGCATGGCGGTGGCGGCGGCGTCCATCAGGTCGGGGGGCGTGGGCACGTCGGGTTCGCCGATGGTCAGTTCGATCACAGGTTCCCCGGCCGCAGCCATGCGGCGGGCGAGCATGTGGACTTCCCATTTTGCGCCGCCAAGTCCGGCGAGGCGTTCGGTGACGGGGGCGTAGCGCATTCAGGCGGTCTTTCTGTCGGAAGGATCGGGATAGGCAGAGGCGGGAAACCGGATGCCGAGCAGGGCTGCGATCCCGTCAAGCGCGATGCGCAGGACTTCTCCGCGCGCGAATTCGTCGGGGAGTGAGCCGCCTTCCATCCAGAGGCCGTCGATCAGCGCGTTGCAGGCGATGGCTTCGCGCCGGTCGCGGGCGGGGTCGGCGGGGCGGGGGAGGGCGGCGATGAGGTCCTGCAGCCGGTCACGATAGCCCAGATAGGTGGCTTCGTGGATGGCGTGGATGGTGGGGTCGTTGCGGCCAAGATGCATGTAGCCCGCCCAGACGCCCACGGCGACGGGTGTCATCACGGGGGGGCGGAAGTTGGCGGCGACAAAGGCGGCAAGGCGGCCGATGGGGTCATTGCCGGGGACCATGTCAGAGGCGCGCATGCCTTCATGCGTCATCGACTCCATCACCTGACGATAGGCGGCGTGGGTGAGTTCTTCCTTGGAGGTGAAGTAGTGGCGGATCAGGCCCGGCGTGACGCCCGCACGGGCGGCGATGGCGCGGACGGTCGCGGCTTCGGGCCCGCCCTCGGCCACCAGTTCCATGGCGGCGGCGATCAGGTCTTCGCGGCGCTTTTCTTCCCCTTCGCGGCGGTAGGGGCGGCGTTCGGCGGTGGCGGGCATGGTGGGACCAAGGAATTATACGTATGGATAATAAGGGCGGGACTGGCTGAGTGCAAGTCATGCCCTATGGCAGTGTGCCACAGGACAGGGGAAGGCGACAGGGGGCGGCGGCGGGGGGCGGCGACAGGGGAGGGCGACGGGGGGGGCGGCGGGGGGGGCGGCGGCGACAGTGGTTCCCGTCGCGCTGTGCGGATCGAAGGATCAGTGCGGGCGGGGGCCGGGCCGGGGGGGCGCGTCGCGGGCCACGTCCTTGTGGACGATCACGTCGGCCTGCGGATAGGCGTCTAGGATGGCGCGGCGGAGTCCCGCGCCGATGGCATGGGCATCGCGCAGGGACTGATCCCCGTCGAGTTCGATGTGGATGTTGACGAAGACGCGGCTGCCCGCCGTGCGGGTTTTCAGGTCGTGGAAGCCGCGCACGCCGGGCCAGCCTTGGGCGATGTGGCCGATGCCCGCCACGATGGCGGGATCGGCGCGGCGGTCCATCAAGGCGTCCCACGCGCCCTTGCCGATGCGGGCGGCCCCGACGGCGAGCATGGCTGCGGCCCCCAGCGCCACGACGCTGTCGATCTGGCCCATGCCGAAGCGGGACGACGCCCAGAGGGACAGGATCGCGCCGATATTGGGCAAGAGGTCGCCCAGATAGTGCAGGCGATCGGCCTCGATGACGCGGCTGCCGGTGCGGCGGGCGACGCGGCCCTGCCACCAGACAAGGCCAAGCGTGAGGAGGATGGAGATGACCATGACGGACATGCCCAGCGCCTCGGCCTCTAGATGGCCGGGGGTGGGGGCGAGGAGGCGGTTCACCGCACTCCAGGCAATTGTGCCAGCGGCGATGGTGATGAAGATGGATTGGCCAAGTGCGGCGAGGTCTTCGGCCGAGCTATGGCCGAAGGCGTGGTCTTCGTCGGCGGGTTTGGCGGCATAAAGGATGGCGGCCATGGTGCCGAGCGACACCATCAGGTCCATCGTGCTGTCGGCGAGCGAGGCCGCGACGGAAAGCGCGCCAGTCTGGCCAAAGGCCCAGAGCTTCAGGCCCACGAGCGCAGCCGCCACGATCACCGAGGCGAGCCCGGCGGAAAGGTTCATCCTGACGCTGCGTTCGGTGGACATGCCGGGGGTCCGGGGCTGGGGTATTTTGGGACTGCGCTATCCGGCGCGGGGGCCGGGATCAAGCGAAAGCGACTCGCAACTGGGGCGGGATCCGATCCCTGTCCGGCACGGCCAAGCGGTCCGAACCGCGGCCCAAAGGTCCGCAAGACGTGCCGGTGACGTGTCGAAACATCCGCCGGGGCCCATCGCCGCGTCTTCAGCGCGGGTTTTTGGGATGGGTCGCAAAAAGGGCGAAGACCGCCCCGCTATTCCACCATCTCGCCCGGCAGCACGCCCCAGAGCGCGGCCTTGCGGATCCAGCCATCATGGCCGTCCACCTCGATCTTGCACCAGTCGGGATGGCATTCCTTGATCCAGCCCACCACGTTGCGTTCGGCCTTGAAGATCACCTCGGCCTCGTCCTGTGGGCGGTCGCGGAATTCGGCCACGTCCACCGCGACCAAGGCCGACCGGACGCCGGAGAGCAGCGCGTAATTGACCCATCCGCCGAAGCCTTCGGCATCTTCGACCCGGCGCCAGTGTTCATATTCGGCGGTGATCTTCAGCGGCATGCCCGACCGGGTGAAGACCCAGTCGATGCGGTGGGTAAGGCCGGGGCCACGGCGGGCGTTGCCCGCGTTGCCCTTGAGGCTGACAAAGCGCGGAAGCGGCAGGTTGGTGACCGATCCGCGCGTCGGGTCGCGCGTGATGCGGGGTTGCGCGGCGACGACGGGCGCGGGGGCGGGCGCGGCCAGCGCAGGGGCAGGGTCCGCCGCAGCGTTCGTCTCGGCGTCCGTCTCTGGGGCTTCTTCTGGGGCTGTCTCTGGGTTAGCCTCTGGGGTCTGGAATGCGGAGGCCAGCGCGACGGGGCGGGGCTGCGGGCGCGTCCCCTCTTGCGCGGGGGCCTGCCCCGCTGCCGCAAGGACCATCGCGCCTGCCAGCGCCCACCGTGCCAGAACCGCCATCGCGTCCGCCTGTCTTTTGCCCCCTTTGCGGGGTGCTCTGCCCTTTGGGGGCGACTTGACCGCGCCCCTCGTCCGTTCCGGGGACTTGTGCCTTCCCCGTCTTCCCGCCACTTTGCCATCCGGACGCGGAATATGGAAGTGCCAGGGAGAGAAGCGATGCCCGCAGGACGCCTGAGTGTGGTCGTGACGCGACGGTTGCCCGAACCCGTTGAGACGCGGATGAAAGAGTTGTTCGACGTCGACCTGCGTGATCCCGACACGCCCATGACGCGCGAGGAACTGGCGGCGGCGGTGCGCCGGGCGGATGTGCTGGTGCCCACGATCACCGACCAGATCGACGCGGGCCTTCTGGCGCAGGCGGGTGACAAGCTGAAGCTGATCGCCAATTACGGCGCGGGGGTGGACCATATCGATGTGGCCACGGCGCGGCAGCGCGGCATCCTTGTGTCCAACACGCCCGGCGTGGTGACCGAAGACACGGCCGACATGACGATGGCGCTGATCCTTGGCGTGACGCGGCGAATCCCCGAAGGGATCGCCATGATGCAGCAGGACGGCTGGTCCGGCTGGTCGCCCATGGCGATGCTGGGCGGGCGGATCGGCGGCAAGCGGCTGGGCATCCTTGGGATGGGCCGCATCGGGCAGGCCGTGGCGAAGCGGGCGCGCGCCTTCGGGATGCAGATCCACTACCACAACCGCCGCCGCCTGCGCCCCGAAGTGGAGCAGGAGCTGGAGGCAACGTGGTGGGAAAGCCTTGACCAGATGATCGCGCGGATGGACGTGCTGTCGATCAACTGCCCGCACACCCCGTCGACCTATCACCTGATGAACGCGCGGCGGTTGAAGCTGATGAAACCGTCTGCCGTCATCGTCAACACCTCGCGCGGAGAGGTGGTGGATGAGAACGCCCTGACCCGGATGCTCCGCGCGGGCGAGATCGCGGGGGCGGGGCTGGACGTCTATGAACGCGGGGCCGAGATCAACCCGCGCCTGCGTGAACTGCCCAATTCGGTGCTGCTGCCGCATATGGGATCGGCCACGATCGAGGGGCGGATCGAAATGGGCGAAAAGGTCATCATCAACATCAAGACCTTCGCGGACGGCCACCGTCCCCCGGATCAGGTGGTGCCGGGGATGCTGTGAGGGCGCGAAGGCAGGGGACATTCTGTCCCCTCTTGGCCTGCGGCCAATTCACCCCTTGAGGATATTTGGGAACGGAAAATGAGGCGGTCGGGGTTTGGCTAGGCCCGTCCGGCGAAATGGGCGTGCAGGGTGGAGGCCAGATGGTCCGTCACCGCCCGCAGGCGCGGGAGGGCGCGCAGGTCGGCATGGGTGACGAGCCAGCAGTCGAGCGACAGGGGGAAGTGGCCTGCCAAAACCTCGACCAGCGCGGGGTCGCGGGCGGCGATGCCCTTCTGGCAGATGGCGATGCCCGCGCCGGCGCGTAGGGCGCCCAAATGGACCGCCTCGCTGTCGGCGCGCAGGCGGAGGCTGGCGCGGGTGAAACCGGGGCCGAGGGCGGCGAGGACTTGCGTGATCACCGGATCGCGGTCGGGGCCAATCAGGACATGGGCGGCGAGGTCGGCAATGGTGGCGGGGTGGCCTGCGCGGTCCAGATAGGCGCGGTGGGCGAAGAGGCCGAGTGGGACGTCGGCCAGTTTGCGCGCCACCAGCGTGCCTTGGTCCGGGCGCTGCATCCTGAGCGCCAGATCGGCCTCGCGCCGAAGGAGGTCGGCGTTGGAGTTGGAGGCGGTCACTTCCACCTCCAAGCGCGGATGGGTGGCGAGGAGGGGTGCGAGCGCAAAGGGCAGAACCTCGGCGGCGACGGTGTGGCTGGCGGCGATGCGGACGACGCCCGAGACCGCGCTGGTCGATGAGGCGGCAAGACGGTCGAGCGTGGCGGCGGAGAGGGACATGGCGCGCGCCTCCTCTACCAGCGGGGCGGCGGCGTCTTCCAGCACCAGACCGCCCGAGACGCGCAGGAAAAGGCGGCGATTCAGCGCGGCCTCCAACGCGGCGATCTGGCGGCCTGCGGTGGGTTGGGTGATGCCAAGGCGGCGCGCGGCGGCGGAAAGGCTGCCGGTTTCGGCAACGGCGAGGAAGGTACGCCAGAGGGACCAGTCGATAGAGGCCATGCGTTATTGTATGCTGGATATGCAGATTCATGCAATTCCGAATGATCTGGGACAGGCGCATCCTTTCTGCATCCGAAACGCAAAGGAATTCAGACATGACCACCTATCCGCTTGATCGCCCCGCCCTAATCCGCCTGCCTAAGGCCCGTATTTCTACCCATGTCGCCATTGCGGCCCCGCCATCGGCCGTTTGGGCCCTGATCGTCGATCCGGCGGCGCATCTTCTCTGGAATCCCAACATGCGCCGGATGGAAGGGCGGTTGCAGGAGGGTGAGACCTTCCTCATGTCATTGGGGGCGGAGGGCAAACGTCCCATGACCTTTCGCCCGAAGGTGCTGTCGCGGCGCGAGGGGCACCATGTCACGTGGCGCGGACGGTTGCTGATGCCGGGCCTGTTCGACGGCACCCACACCCTTCGGGTGAAGCCGGACGGGCAGGGGGGCAGCCTGTTCTTCAATGAGGAAAGCTTCTCGGGCCTGCTGCTCGCCGTGATGGGGGTGGAGCAGTTCCGCCCGGATTTCGAAGCGGCGAATGCAGGGCTGAAGCGGCTCGCCGAGGGTCAGGCGCGGTAGTAATCGCGGTACCAGTCGACAAAGCGGCGCACGCCGTCCTTGATGTCGGTGCGGGGCAGGGGGCCGGTCAGCGCCTCGATCAGGCCCGCGTCCGCCCATGTTGCGGGCACGTCGCCGGGCTGCATGGGCAGGAAATTCTTCTGTGCGGTGATCCCCAGCGCGGCCTCGATCGCCTGCACGAAATCCATAAGGCCCACGGGCGCGCCGTTGCCGATGTTCACGACACGGAAGGGCGCGACGGGGGAAAGGCTGTCACGCTCGCCCACCCTTTCCCGCGGCGGGATGGCGGTCAGGCGGACGATCCCTTCCACCAGATCATCCACATAGGTGAAATCGCGGCGCATATCGCCGTGGTTGTAGATGTCGACCGGCTCCCCCGCGAGGATGGCGCGCGTGAACTTGAAGAGCGCCATGTCCGGGCGGCCCCATGGCCCATAGACGGTGAAGAAGCGGAACATCGTGGTGGGGATGGCGTAGAGATGGGCGTAGGAATGGGCCATCACCTCGCCTGCCTTCTTGGTTGCGGCGTAAAAGGACATGGGCGTGTCGGCCTTGTCCACCTCGGCATAGGGCATCGCCGCGTTTGCACCATAGACCGACGAGGTGGAGGCAATCAGCAGATGCGCGGGCGCGGTGGCGCGCGCGGCTTCCAACACCTCGTAGGTGCCGATGAGATTGGCGTCGACATAGCTGCGCGGGGCGTCGATGGACTGGCGCACCCCGGCCTGTGCGGCGAGGTGGACGATGACCTCTGCCCCGTCTGCCAAGTCGCGGACGAGTCCCGGGCTTTCCAGCCGCCCCTCGACGGTGTGGAAGGCGGGCGATTGGGCCAGCATCGCATGGCGGCGCTGTTTCAGCGTGACGTCGTAATAGTCGGTCAGGGCGTCCAGCCCCGTGACCTCCCACCCGTCGGCCAGAAGGCGGCGGCACAGGTGGTAGCCGATGAATCCGGCCGATCCCGTCACCAAGGCCCGTCTTGCCATACGCGCACTCCCCTTTACCCGACGTCCACTTCGTCGCTTGGATGGGGGCGCAAATCAACCCTGCCGCTTCATCTCGGCCCAAATACCCGGGGGTGCGGGGGCGAAGTCCCCGCCCGCCTCCGCGCCTGCGCGGAGGCCACGAAGGGCGTGCGGGCGGCACGCCCGCGCCGCGCGGGACGCGCTTAGAAGCGATGGGGCAGGGTGGGGGTCAGGTCCACCTCTGGCACCCGCCCTGCGATCAGGTCGGCCACGATCCGCGCCGTCACCGGGGCCAGCGTCAGGCCGATATGGCCGTGGCCATAGGCGTGGATCACCCGCGTTCCCGCGCGCGAGGGGCCGATGACCGGGACGGAATCGGGGATAGAGGGGCGGAAGCCCATCCACATGCGGCTGGGTTCGGGGGGCAGATCGGGAAAGATGTCCCGTGCGCCTTGGACGAGTTTCGCGATGCGGTGGGGCGACGGGGGCGCGGTCAGGCCGCCCAGTTCCACCGTGCCCGCGACGCGCAAGCGGCCCTGCATCGGGCAAAGGTAGAAGCCGCGTGATGTGGGGCAGGAGGGGCGGCTGAGCGGCGGCACCATGTCCCATTCCACATGGTAGCCCCGTTCGGTGTCGAGCGGCACGCGGTCGCCCGCCATGGCGGCAAGGCGGCGGGAATGGGCCCCGGCCGCCAAGATCGCATGGCGGGCCTTCAGTTGCAGGCCGGGGCCTGCAAGCAGGACGCCATCCTGTTGGAGTTCAAGGCGTTCCACCCGGGCCGTCCGGCGTTCGGTATGGGCGGACACCTCGGCCGCCAGAAGGCCCACCATGCGGCCGGGATCGTTCAGAAAGACCGCCTTGGGAAAGAAGGCCGCGCCGCCTTCGACTTCGGGCAGGGCGGGTTCCATCTGGCGCAGGGTGGCGGGGTCGATCAGGTCCACCGTGACGCCAAGCGCGCGGCGGAAATCCATGTCGGCATGGGCCGCACGGAAGGCCGAGGCTTTCTCGTAAACATAGAGGCAGCCACGCTTTTTCAGGATGTCGCCCCCCCCGATGCGGGCCCCGAGGTCGAGCCAGTCTGCCGTGGCCGTGGACAGGAGCGCCGCGAGGCTGCGGGCGTTGCGTTCGGCGGCGGCGGGCCGGGATTGCAGGGCGAAGCGGATCAGCCACGGCATCAGCGCGGGCAGGGCGGCGCGGCGGATGGCAAGGGGTGAGTTGCGGTCGAACAGCAGCGAGGGCAGGTTGCGCAGCACATCCGGCGTGCCGACGGGCAGGACGGCGTAGTCGGCAATTGTCCCGGCATTTCCGTAGCTTGCCGCTGCTTCGGGGGCGGTGGGACCGGGTGGGTTCGGGTCGATGACGGTGACGCTGCGGCCTTCGGCGGCAAGGCGTTCTGCGATGGCGAGGCCCACGACGCCTGCGCCGATGACGGCGATCTCGGTGGTGGCGGGGGTGGGCATGGGCGGCTCCGTCGTGGGGGATCGGGGTAGGGATAGCGGGTCGCAAGCGGGAAGGGGAGGGGGTGTGGACCCTGTACCGGAAAGCGTACCGCACCCTGTCAGCACGCGGCGGGCGGTGTGGCAGGGGGTCGTTAGGGGTTTGCCGGGGTTTCTGGCTGCGGCGCGATCAGCTGCGCGCCCCCCCCGCCGGCGGCACAGGCCGCGCCCGGCCTGCCTTATCGGTGGCGCCGGAAGAAGCGCGCCCTTGCATACAGGTCTTCCAGCCGCTTCAGCCGCCCTTCGGTCACCGCCCATGTCCGGTCCTGCACCGAGGCGAGCAGCGTCTCGACCAGCACCAGCAGGGTCACCGTGGAATCCCACGCGCTGGGCGCTTCGACGTGGCAGGCCAGCACATGCCGCGCATGGGCGGCGGCGGGTGAAAGCCAGCGGTCGGTGATCAGGATCACCTCTGCCCCCTGTTCCACCGCAAGTTCGGTCAGTTGCAGAACCGAATTCTCGTAGCGGCGGATGTCAAAGACGACCAGCACATCCCCCGGCTTCATGTCCAAAAGAGCGGTGGGCCATGTGTTCGACAGCCCCGACATCAGCGTCACATCCGCCCGCACGTTCTTCATCAGCGTCACAAGGTAATCGGCCATCGCATGGGTGATCCGCCCGCCCATAGCAAAGACCCGCCGCCCCGGATCGGCCAGCAGCGCCGCCGCCGCGTCGAATTCTGCGTGGTCGATCTGGCCCAGCGTGGCCTGCAGGTTCCCCACCACGGCATCGGCGAAACGGTTCAGGATATGCGTGTCCGGCACCCCGCCCGCCCAACGGTCATGCTTTACAAGGGGCGAGACGAGCATCGCCTCCACCTCGCCCCTCAAGGCCTGCTGGTAGTCGGGATAGCCCTTGTAGCCCAGCTTTTGGCACAGCCGCACCACGGTCGGGTTCGACACCCCCGCCGCCTTGGCCAGTTCCGTGATCGATCCCAGCGCGGCCATGGGGTAATGCGTCAGGATATGCCCCGCCAATTGCCGTTCGGCCCGGGTCAGACCGCCCAGCGCGGCGCGCATCCGGTCCTCGATCGTGGCGGCGGCATCCATGGGCGGCATCCTCGTTTTCCCTGCCCGCAGGGTGGCGGAAAGCCCCGCGCCAAGTCCAGTCAGAAAACTTCGTAACAGAAACGCGCTTGCCGAAAAATTCTTGACAGTGTGCCGCTGCGGCGAAACTCTGCCCCCCAACCAGCAGGGAAGGGACTCGCGCCATGACCGCGGGCGGGACGGGGAATGCGGCGGTCTTTCCGCCTGTGGTCGAGGCTGCGTCGGCCAAGGGACGGCTGGTGCTTGTCTGCGAACATGCCTCCAACCACATCCCGGAGGGGTGGGGGGACCTTGGCCTTAGCCCGGATCAGCGCCGCGCCCATATCGCATGGGACCCCGGCGCGCTGGGCCTTGCGCGGGGGGTGGCGCGCAGGCTGGAGGCGGTGCTTGTCCATGCCCCCGTGTCGCGCCTTGTCTATGACCTGAACCGCGCGCCGGACATGGCGGGGGCGATGCCGTCCCGGTCTGAAATCCACGATATCCCCGGCAATGCCGCCCTGTCGGCGCTGGACCGCGCGCGGCGGACGGCGGCGATCTACACCCCTTTCCATCATGGGCTGCATGCGCTGCTGATGGACCGCCTTGCCCGGGGCCTTGCGCCCGTCATGGTGACGATCCACAGCTTTACCCCGGTCTATTTCGGCAAGCCCCGCGCGGTGGAATTCGGCGTCATCCACGATGCCGACGAAACCCTGCCCCGCGCCATCTTGACCGAGGCGCAGGCGCAAACCGATCTGCGCGCGGCATGGAACGAACCCTATTCCGCCAAGGATGACGTGACCCATACCCTGCGGCTACAGGCAACACCTTACGGGCTGCCCAACGCCATGCTGGAAATCCGCAATGACCTGATTGCCACGCCCGAGGCCCAAGAGGCGATGGCCGACCGACTTGCCCCCGTCATCGCCGCCGCCATCGCCCGCCTGCCGCAGAAGGTGCCGGCATGACCTGCCACGGGGCGCGCAGTCTGGGGCTTGCCTTCCGGCCCGGCTGCCGCAAAGATATGATCAAATTCTTCCCGCTTTTGATGGACCGAGAGATGCCGCCCGCCGACCCGATGCTTCGCGATTGCTGGCCCCGCAAGCCCGAATTCGGCGGCGCCCGTTCCGTCTGAGTGACCGACGCCTGTTCCCCGGCCCGCCAAGGGCCAGACGACCCGCACAACAGATGAGGCCCCAGATGCCCGGCACCATGACCCTTGACGCCCTGAAAGAAGCCGTAGCCCGCGGCGAGATCGACACCGTCCTTGTCGCTGCGATCGACATGCAGGGACGCCTGATGGGCAAGCGCTTCCACGCCGCCTTTTTCGTCAATGGTGGCTGGAAGGAAACCCATTGCTGCAACTACCTGCTGGCCGTGGACATGGAGATGAACACCGTCCCCGGCTACAAGACCGCCGGATGGGAAAAGGGCTATGGCGATTACGTCATGAAGCCCGACCTTGGCACGCTGCGCCCGCTGCCGTGGCTGCCCGGCACGGCGCTGTGCCTTGCCGACCTGCTGGACCACCACACGCATGAGGAGGTGGAGGTATCCCCCCGCGCGATCCTGAAAAAGCAGGTGGCGCGGGCGCGGGCGATGGGTTTCGACGCGATGATGGCGACGGAGCTGGAATTCTACATCTTCGAAAACGCCTATGAAGACCTGCGCGACCACGGCTTCGGCGGGCTGCGCCCGATCAGCGCCTATAACGAGGATTACCACATCTTCCAGACGACCAAGGAAGAAAGCCTGATGCGCGATGTCCGCAACCAGCTATACGGCGCGGGCATCCCGATCGAAAACACCAAGGGCGAGGCCGACAGCGGCCAGCACGAGGTGAACTACCGCTATTCCGACGCGCTGGACACGGCCGACAACCATGTGATCGTCAAGCAGGGGATCAAGGAGATCGCCCATCTGAAGGGCAAGTCCGTGACCTTCATGGCCAAGTATGACCACCGCAAGGCGGGGTCGTCGTCCCACGTCCACCAATCCCTCTGGACGCTGGACGGCAAGCCCGCCTTCTACGATCACGATGACGCGCATGGCATGTCGGCCACGATGAAGCATTTCCTTGCGGGCCAGTTGGCCCACGCGCAGGAAATCACCGCCTTCCTCGCGCCCTATGTGAACAGCTACAAGCGGTTCTGCATCGGTCTTTTCGCGCCGACCAAGGCGGTGTGGAGCGCGGATAACCGCACTGCGGGCTTTCGCATCTGCGGCGAACATACCAAGGCCGTGCGGGTGGAATGCCGCATTCCGGGGTCTGACGTGAACCCCTATCTGTGCTGCGCCGCACTTTTGGCGGCGGGTCTGACGGGGATCGAACAGAAGCTGGAGCTGGAGCCCGAGATGACGGGCGACATGTATCACGCGTCGGGTGTGCGCGAGATCCCCAAGACCCTGCGCGAGGCCGCCGACCGCCTGCTCGGATCAAAGATGCTGCGCGCGGCTTTCGGCGACGATGTGGTCGAACATTACCACCACGCCGCGCAGTGGGAGATTTCGGAAACGGACCGCGTGGTGACCGATTTCGAACTCCAACGGCTGCTGGAAAGAGCATAAGTAGGGCGGGGTCCACCCCGCCTTGGCACGGAACGGCGGGGCGACCCCCGCCCTACGAGGATATGACATGAAACCCATCCAACTCATCTCGCCGGTCGACGGATCGGTCTATCTGGAACGCGTGCCGCTGACCCGCGATGCGGCAGAGGCCGCCGTTGCCCGCGCCAAGGGCGCGCAGAAGGCATGGGCCGCGCGGTCGCTGGAGGACCGCATCGCGCTGGTCAAGGCGGGCGTGAAAAAGCTGAACGAAATGTCGGCGGTCGTGGTCGAGGAACTGGCTTGGCAGATGGGCCGTCCGACCCGCTTTGGCGGCGAATTCGGCGGCGTGAATGCGCGGACCGACTACATGGCCGACATCGCCGCCCAGACGCTTGCCCCGCACATGGTCGAAGACAGCGACACGTTCCGCCGCTACCTTGCCCGCGAACCGGTGGGCGTGGTGTTCATCGTGGCCCCGTGGAACTATCCCTACCTGACCACGATCAACACGCTGGTCCCTGCGCTGATCGCGGGGAACACGGTGATCCTGAAGCACGCAAGCCAGACGATGAAGGTGGGTGAACGGCTGGCCGAGGCGTTCCACGCCGCTGGCGTGCCCGAAGATGTGTTCCAGAACGTCGTTCTGGATCATGCCACGACGGAAGCGTTGATTGCCGCGCGGTCCTTCGGCTTTGTCAACTTCACCGGATCGGTGGCAGGGGGCGTTGCGATGGAGAAGGCGGCGGCGGGCACCTTTACGCCGCTGGGTCTGGAACTGGGCGGCAAGGACCCGGGCTATGTGCGCCATGACGCCAATCTGGACGCGGCGGTGGACACGCTGATGGACGGCGCGATGTACAATGCGGGCCAGTGCTGCTGCGGGATCGAGCGGGTCTATGTGCATGAGTCGCTTTTCGACGCCTTTGTCGAGAAATCGGTGGCGTGGGTGCAGACGCTGAAACTTGGCAATCCGTTCGACGCCTCAACCACGCTGGGGCCGATGGCCAACAAGCGTTTTGCCGCCGTCGTCCGGTCGCAGATCGCCGAAGCCGTGGCGGCAGGGGCGAAACCGCTGATCGACCCCGCGCTTTTCCCCGCCGATGACGGTGGCGCCTATCTTGCGCCCCAAATCCTGATCAATGTCGACCATTCCATGCGCGTGATGACCGAGGAATCCTTCGGTCCCGTCGTCGGCATCATGAAGGTCAAGGATGACGAAGAAGCCGTCCGCCTGATGAACGACTCGCCCTATGGTCTGACTGCGTCGGTCTGGACGCAGGACTATGACACCGCAGCCTCCATCGGGCAGCGGATCGAGACGGGCACTGTCTTCATGAACCGCGCCGACTACCTTGACCCTGCGCTGTGCTGGACGGGGTGCAAGGATACCGGACGCGGCGGCAGCCTGTCCTACCTTGGTTTCCATTCCGTCACCCGTCCGAAATCCTATCACCTGAAGAAGGTCTGACCGACATGACCCACAACGTTCCCAACCGGAACTGGTCCTACCCCACGGCCATGAAGTTTGGCGTGGGCCGCATTGCGGAACTGGCCGACCATTGCAAGGCGGCGGGGATCGCGAAGCCCCTTTTCGTGACCGACAAGGCGCTTGCCTCGCTGCCCATCACGGCAGAGGCGGTGGCGGTGCTGTCCAAGGCGGGGCTGGGGTCTGCGGTGTTTTCCGAGGTGGACCCCAACCCGAATGAGGGCAACATGGCCGCAGGCATCGCCGCCTACAAGGCGGGCGGGCATGACGGGGTGATCTGCTTTGGCGGCGGCTCGGCCTTGGACCTTGGCAAGATGGTGGCGCTGATGGCGCATCAGCGGGCCGATCTGTCGGTCTGGGACCTTGAAGATATCGATGACTGGTACACCCGCGCGGACAGCGCGAAGATCGCCCCCATCGTGGCGGTGCCCACGACCGCAGGCACGGGGTCCGAAGTGGGCCGCGCCGGGGTGCTGACCAATTCGGTCACGCATAAGAAGAAGATCATCTTCCACCCCAAGCTGATGCCCGCCGTGACGATCTGCGACCCGGCGCTGACGGTGGGGATGCCGAAATTCATCACCGCAGGCACGGGCATGGACGCGCTGGCCCATTGCCTTGAGGCGTTCTGTTCCCCCTTCTACCACCCGATGTCCCAAGGCATCGCGCTGGAAGGGATGCGGCTGGTGTTCGAGAACCTGCCCACCGCCTATAGCGACCCCACAAACCTTGAGGCGCGGGCGCATATGATGTCCGCCGCCGCGATGGGGGCGGTCGCCTTCCAAAAGGGGTTGGGCGCGATCCATTCGCTGTCGCACCCGGTGGGCGCGGTCTACAACACCCATCACGGCACGACGAATGCCGTGGTCATGCCGATGGTGTTGGACTTTAACCGTCCGGCGATCGAGGCGCGGATCGAGAAGGCCGCCGCCTATATCGGCATCGCGGGGGGCTTTGACGGGTTCCGCAAGGCGGTGATGGACCTGCGCGCCACCCTGTCCATCCCGGCCAACCTGACCGCCATGGGCGTAGAGGCGTCGCGTCTGGACGAATTGACAGAGATGGCGCTGGAAGACCCGTCTTGCGGTGGCAATCCCATCGCGATGACGCGCGAGAACACGCGGGCGCTGTATCAGGCCTGCATGTGACGGGTTTTCGGACCTGACAGAGGGACCGCGAAACACCCCGGCGGGGTTTTCGCGGTTCCTTTGCTTTGGGGCGGCAGACTTAGGCCGTCGCCGCGCGCCGTGCGCCGGAGATGCCGTTCAGCGTCACCGCGACCAAGAGGATCGCCCCGCCCGTGAAAGTGGCGGCCGAGGCTGTCTCGTTCAGGAACAGCCAGACCCAGAGGGGGGCCAGCATCACCTCGATGTTGGAGAGCAGCGCGGTTTCGGCGGCGGGCACCACGCGGCTGCCCAGTTCGTACAGCACCATCCCGCCCGACAGCGTCACCGCCCCCATCGCCATGGACCAGAGCGCATCAGGCAGCGGCACGGTCAGCGGTTGGCCCATGACCGAGGCGACCGCCGCCCCCACGATGATCGAGAAGACGCCCCCCAGAAGGACCGAGGGCAGGCTGTCCGCCACCTTCCCCCAGCGCAACGTCACGGTAAAGACGGCAAAGCCCAGCGCCGAAAGCAGGGCCGCGACATTCCCCGCCATGGCCCCGTCGCCCAGCCCGTCGCGGACCATGACATAGATGCCCGCCATGGCCAGCCCCATCGCCGCCCATGTGACGGGGCGCACGCGTTCCCCCAGCGCGGCCCAGCCGATCAGCGCGGTCAGGAAGGGCGAGGCGGTGAAGAGGAACACGGCATTGGCGATGGTGGTGGATTGGATGGCGAAGATCGCCCCGCCAAAGGCACCCACAAGGCCAAGGCCCCCCATCACCCCCGCCAGACCGACGGCGCGGATGGCGGGCAGGGGCGAGCGTCCGCCCGCGCGCCAGATGAGAAAGCCCAGCAGGACAGGCAGCATCCCGATGGAGCGCCAGAAAAGGACGGCCCATGTGCCCGCCGTGTCGATCTGCCGGAAGACGAGGCCTTGCAGCGACCACACGACGCCTGCGGCGATCACCAATGCCATGCCCGTTCCGTAGCGCATACCCGCCCCCTGCCGTTCAGGCGACATGGCCATGGGTGGGGTGGGGCGTCTGTCCCGATACCGACGCGCGGCTGTCAAATCGCCGGGCGCAGGCGATTTCTGACGCAGAAATCGCGTCGGAATTTGGCGCAAATTCCGATCTTCCGGCCGTGCCGCAGGGGCGGCAAATGCCACGCCGGAAAATGGATCAGTAGCCGCGCCTGCGGTCCACGAGGTTCAGGAAGGGGGTCCCCGCCTCTCCGCGGCGGATGTTTTCGGCGATCACGCGACTGGCCGAGGGCGCGCGGGTGTCGGCGGCGATGTGGGGGGTGACGGTGACGCGGGGATGGGACCAGAAGGGGTGATCCTGCGGCAGCGGTTCCACGCGGAACACGTCAAGCGTGGCGTGGCCGACTTGCCCCGAGTCCAGTGCTGCAAGCAGGGCATCGTCGTCGATCAATGCGCCGCGTCCGGGGTTCAGGATGACCGCGCCCTTGGGCAGGAAGGACAGGGTACGGGCGTTCAGGGTGTTCTCGGTCTCGGGCGTCTTGGGCAGCAGCGTGACGACGATCTGCGCGCCGCGCAGGGCCTGTTCCAGACCGTCTTCGCCATGCAGGCAGGGGACGCCGGGGATATCCTTTGGCGTCCTGCTCCACCCGGTGACGGGGAAGTTCAGCGCGGTCAGGGCGCGGGTGCAGGCGCGGCCCAGTTCGCCCATCCCCAGCATCGCCACGGGGCGTTCGCGGGCCAGGGGCGGGCAGGTCGGATCCCATATGCGGGCGGGGTTCACGATGTGGCGGTCCATGCCCAGATGGTGGCGCAGCGTGTGGCCCACGACCCATTCCACCATGCCTTCGGTCAGGCCGGGGTCCACCATGCGGCAGAGCGGTTGGGTCAGGGTCGCATTGCCCACGATCCGTTCCACCCCCGCCCAGAGCGACAGCACCGCCTTGCAGCGGGCGAAGGGCGCGAAGTCCTGAAGGGGCGAGGAGGGGGCGTAGATGATGTAATCCACCGCCGCCGGGTCCGCCTCGCGCGTCAGCGTGGCGGTAAGGCCCGCGTCAGAGATGGCGTGACGCAGGGGGGCGGCATACTCGGCCCAGTTGGCATCCGAGGCGGCGAAGAGGACGGTGAGCATGGGTTACCTTGGTCGGTGGACGTGGGCGCTTTGGATCAGGCCGAAGGCGATGAGCAGCACCAGCATGACTGACCCGCCATAGGAAAGGAAGGGGAGCGGCACGCCCACGACCGGGGCCATGCCCATCACCATGGACAGGTTGACCGCGAGGTAGAGGAAGAAGTTGGCCGCCAGACCGATGATCAGAAGTTGGCTAAAGCGATCCTTGTTCTGCACGGCCGAGGTGAAGCAGAAAAAGAGGATCAGCCCGTAAAGCACCAGCAGAGAGAAGGCGCCGACGAAGCCGAATTCTTCGCCCAAAGTGGTGAAGATGAAGTCGGTATGCTTTTCGGGCAGGAAGTTCAGGCGGGATTGGGTGCCTTGCATGAAGCCTTTGCCGCCCCAGCCGCCGGACCCCAGCGCGATCTTGGCCTGCATGATGTTGTAGCCCGCCCCCAGCGGGTCGGCCGAGGGGTCGAGGAAGGTGTCGATGCGGCGGTACTGGTAGTCGTGCAGGAACTGCCACGGCGTGTCGCGCAGCAGGAAGACGCCCGCGACAAGGCCGCCCACCAGCGCGATCACGGCGGCGAAATACCAGATCGACACGCCAGCCGCGAACATCACCGCCGCCCCGCCCATCAGCAGCATCAGCGAGGTGCCAAGGTTGGGCTGGATCACCACGAGGAAGGTGGGGATCAAGATGATGACGACCGGCACCAGCACCCAGACCGGGCGCGAGACCTTTTTCAGATCGAGCCAGTCGTAATAGGCCGCCAGCAGCATCACCATCGTCACCTTGGCCAGTTCCGATGGTTGGATGCGCAAAGGCCCGATATCCAGCCAGCGCTGCGCGCCCATGCCCACCACGCCAAAGAATTCCACCGCCAGCAGCAGCAGAAGCGTCACGCCGAAGGCCAGCCCGGCCATGTTGCGCCAGAACCAGATCGGGACGAAGGCGATGGCGAACATCAGGATCAGGCCGACGCCGAAACGCTTCATCTGCGGTTCGGCCCAAGTCCCCATGTTCCCGCCCGCGATGGAGTAGAGGATCAGGAACCCCACCGCCGAGACGGCGGTGACCAGCACCACCAGCGGCCAGTTCAGGTGCAGAACCTTGGACAGCCCGCTGGGAACGGTCTTGAGGCGGTATTCTAGGAAACTCATCCCTGCTGCTCCGGGCCGGGGGCGGGGGAGGTGCCGCTGAGGCGCAGCTTCTCGCGCAGGGCGTTCAGGTCTGTCTCGATCCGGCCGCGCTGATTGGCAGGGTAAGAGGAGAGGGGCGGGATGTCGCCATGCAGGACGCGCAGGATGGCATCGCGCGCCACGGGGGCCGCAACGGCGGACCCACCGCCGCCATGTTCCACCACGACCGAAACGGCGTAGCGCGGATTGTCATAGGGGGCATAGCCCACGAAAAGCGCGTGGTCGCGGCGGTTCCACGGCAGGTCCTCGTTCGACACGACGCCGCGCGCGCGTTCGGCGGCGGTGATGTTGCGGACCTGACTGGTGCCGGTTTTGCCCGCGAAGATCAGCGTTTCATCCGCGATGCGGGACGAAAATGCGGTGCCGCGGTCGGCGTTCATCACCTCGAACATCCCCAGACGGACGGCGGCGAGGCCGTCGTCCGACAGGCCCAGCGGTTCGGCCTGCGGCATGTCCACCGGCTTGCCGCCGATGGACCGGACGAGGCGTGGCGCAATGGCGCGGCCCGTGGCGATGCGCGCGGTCATCACCGCCAGTTGCAGCGGCGAGGCCAGCACATAGCCCTGCCCGATCGAGGCGTTGATGGTGTCGCCGATGCGCCAGTCCTGCCCCCAGCGTTCCAGCTTCCATGCCTTGTTGGGCATGATGCCTTCGCTGATGGCCGACATCGGCAGATCGTGGCGCAGGCCAAGGCCAAGCCGCTTGCCCATTTCGGCGATCTTGTCGATGCCGACTTTCTGCGCGATCTCGTAGTAATAGACGTCGCAGCTTTCGGCCAAGGACCGCGCGAGGTCCACGCGGCCATGCCCGCCCCGTTTCCAGCAGTGAAAGCGGCGGTCGCCAAATTCGATATAGCCGGGGCAAGAATGGGTGGTTTCAGCCGTGATCAGCCCGTCTTCCAGCGCGGCCAGTGCCGTGACCATCTTGAAGGTCGATCCGGGGGGATAGGCACCCTGCACCGTCTTGTTGGCAAGCGGGCGGTGGTCATCCTCCATCAGCGCAGAGTAATCGCGCTGGGTGATGCCGCGGACAAAGAGGTTGGGGTCAAAGCCGGGGGCCGAGGCGCAGGCGATGATTTCACCCGTTTCCACGTCCATCACGACGCAGGCGGCGCTTTCCTCGCCCAGACGGGCCTGCACGAAGTTCTGCACGTCGGCGTCGATGGTCAGTTGCACGTCCAGCCCCGGCGTGCCGTCGGTTCGTTCCAACTCGCGCATGACGCGGCCGACGTGGTTGACCTCGATCCGCTTGTTGCCCGCGCTGCCGCGCAGCGTGTCCTCCATCCAGCGTTCCACGCCGATCTTGCCGATCTGGAATTCCGGGATGCGCAGGACGGGGTCGGGGTCGGGGCGTTCTTCGAGGTCCTTTTCGGACACGGGGCCGACATAGCCCACGACATGGGCGAAATCTTCGACCAGCGGGTAATGGCGGGACTGGCCCACCTCTGTCGTGACGCCGGGCAGGGTGGGGGCGTTCAGCGCGACCTTGGAAAAGTCGTCCCACGGCAGGCGGTCTGCCACGACGATGGGCACGAAGGGCGAGTTGCGGTCGAGGTCGCGGGTGATGCGGTCCATCTCTTCCGCCGTGATGGGGATGAGGCGGGTCAGGCGGGCCAGCACCGCGTTCACATCGCCCGCCCCTTCGCGCGTCAGGGTCACGCGGTAGTTCTGTTCGTTCCCCGCGATCATCGCCCCGTTGCGGTCAAGGATCAGCCCGCGTTCCGGCGGGATGAGGGACATGTTGATGCGGTTTTCTTCGGCCAGCAGCTTGAACTCGTCGGCCTGTTCGACCGAAAGATAGCGCATCCGCGCGCCCAGCACGGCGAACATGGCCACCATCGCACCGCCCATCAGCAGGGCGCGGCGGTTGATCCGGCGGGCGCTTTCTTCGGTGTCGCGGGCGGTGCGTCTCATCTTGGCCTCACAGCCGCCGTCCGTAGGCATCAACCTCGCCCGTGGCGGGCTTGCGCAGGTCGAAGGCAAAGCGCGAGGCGGCGACGACAAGGGGATAGCACAGCACGGACCAGAGAGTCTGCAACAGCGCAAAGCCGAAGCCCGGTTGCGGCAGGAAGGCGATGGCGAAAGCCAGCCGATAGGCGAGCAGAAGCGCCACCATGATCCCCGCCACCAGCAGCCATTCGGTGACGAAGCCCAACTCGCGCGTCAGCGCGGCGCGCGAGCGGATGAATTCGGTCGCCAGCACCACCAGCGCGCACCACAGCCCCGGCGGGCGCATGAGGATCAGGTCTTCCAGCAGCACAACGGCGGCAATCAGCAGGAGGGGCAGGTAATCCGGGCGGCGCACGACCCACGCGAAGATCAGGCAGAGCAGGATGTCCGGCCCCGGCCAATCCCCCGCCAGCGACCCAAGCGGCAGGAGTTTGAGGAAGAGCAGCAGCGCCGCAAGGCCGAGGAAGGCCCCGCGATAGAGCCAGAGCGTGGTACGCAGCGGGTCAACCATCGCCCGACTCCACGCCCGGAGACCCTTCGGTCACGTCGCCCGTGCCGCCTTCGGCTGCGGGATCGGCGGTGGGCTGGCTGCCTTCGCCCGTCTCGGCCTCGGGTTCCGGGGGGGCGGGGGGCGGGGCGATCAGCGCGCCGGGGTCGGTGATGGGCTGCAACTCATGGCTGCGCAGAACGCGCAGGAATTCCAGCCGTTCGTAATCGGCGGACAGAACGACGCGCAGGCGGCGGTCGGTGCCCATGGCGACCTGACCGACCAGCAGGCCCGCAGGCAGCATCCCGCCATCGCCCGATGTCACCACCCGGTCGCCGGGGCGGACAAGGTCGGCATCGTCAAGGAATTCCAGCGGCGGAAGCGAGGAGTTGTCGCCCGCCAGAAGCGCCTTTTGCCCCGACGGCTGCACGGTGACGGGGATGCGGCTGTTCGAGTCGGTCAGCAAGATCACGCGGGACGTCCGCTCGCCCACGCCCGAGACGCGGCCCACCAGACCGATGCCATCCATCGTGGCCCAGCCGTCGCGGATGCCGTCCCGCGCGCCGACATTCAGCAGGACCGACTGGCGGAAGGGCGATCCGCTGTCGGCCAGCACGACGCCCGTGACATGGGTCAGTTTCGGGTCCAGCCGCACTTGATTGAGGTCGAGCAGCCGCGCGTTCTTCTGTTCCAGTTGCAGCGCGGCCTCGCGCCACGCCTTCATCTGTTGCAGTTCGCGCCGCAGTTCTTGGTTCTGTTCGTAGAGGCTTGCGTAGCTTTGAAACTCGTCGATCATCGCGGCGGCCTTCGTCACGGGCAGCAGCGCCCAGTCGAAGGAGGGCACGACCCGATCCACCAGCGCCGCGCGGAAACGTTCCACGCGCGGGCTGTCGATCCGCCACAGCAGGAAAAGGCCCAGCAGCAGCAGGACCAGAAGCCCCACGAACAGCCGTCGCAGGGGGCGGGCGTAGTCTTCCGGTGCTGTGCTGCGCGACTTTGCCACGGCTATCCTCTCCGATGGCCTGCCCTTGGCGGGATCAGCTGTCGTAGTCGATCACATGCCGCAACTGCTTTTCGTATTCCAGCGCCTTGCCGGTGCCGAGCGCCACACAATTCAGTGACTCATTGGCGACCGAGATGGACAGGCCGGTCTGTTCGCGCAAGGACAGGTCCAGATCGCCCAGCAGCGCGCCGCCGCCGGTCAGCATGACGCCCCGGTCCACGATGTCGGCGGCAAGGTCCGGGGGCGTGGCTTCCAGCGCCTGCATCACCGCGTCGCAAATCTGCTGCACAGGTTCGGCAAGGGCTTCGGCGACTTGCGCCTGATTGATCTCGGTCTCTTTCGGGACGCCGTTCAAGAGGTCGCGGCCCCGGATCTGCATCGACGCGCCGCGCCCGTCATCGGGCATGCGGGCGGTGCCGATCGAGGTTTTGATGCGTTCCGCCGTGGATTCGCCGATCAGCAGGTTCTGATGGCGGCGCAGGTACGAGATGATCGCTTCGTCCATGCGGTCGCCGCCCACGCGGACAGAGCGGGCATAGACGATGTCGCCCAAGCTGAGGACCGCGACTTCCGTGGTGCCGCCGCCGATGTCCACGACCATATTGCCCGTGGGGTCGGTGATGGGCATCCCCGCGCCGATGGCCGCCGCGATGGGTTCCGCGATCAGGCCCGCGCGGCGGGCACCTGCCGACAGGACCGACTGGCGGATGGCGCGCTTTTCCACCGGCGTCGCGCCATGGGGGACGCAGACGATGATCTTGGGCTTTGAGAAGGTCGTGCGCTTGTGCACCTTGCGGATGAAGTGCTTGATCATCTCTTCGGCGCTGTCGAAGTCGGCGATGACGCCGTCGCGCATCGGGCGGATCGCCTCGATCGTTCCCGGCGTGCGGCCCAGCATCAGCTTTGCATCCTCGCCCACGGCGAGGACCTGCTTCTTGCCGTCCTTGACATGATAGGCCACGACCGAGGGTTCATTCAGCACGATCCCCTTGCCGCGGATATAGACGAGCGTGTTCGCCGTGCCGAGGTCGATCGCCATGTCCGACGAGAAGATGCTCGAGAGTACCGACATGCTGGGGTGATCCTGTTCAAGCGCCAAACGGAATATCCCCGCGACTCAGGCCGGGGCCTGCGCGGGCGTCATCCATATAAAGACAGGTGGGGTGCGGGGAAAGCCCGCAGCTTGGCGCGGTGCGCAAATCCGCGTGTGCGGACGGGGCTTGCGATTTTTCTGCGAAAAATCGGGGCCGGGTCCGGCAGTTCCGCCCGAATGCTTTCCGTTTCGAACATCGGGGGCGATGTCTGGCGCAGTAATCGCGCTGGAATTTGGCACAAATTCCGGCTGCTGCGGGGCGGGGCCGTTTCCTGCGTCAGGAAACGGCGCGAAATCTGCGTCAGATTTCGCTGTTCCCCGGGCGCCTTCGGGGCGTAAGGGGATGGCATCACGGCCAGCAGGGGTGCCATGCCAGAGTTTCTTTCCGATGTCCCGGCCGAGGCCGTCCTTGCCGCGCTGTCCCGCGCGCCGGGGGGTGAGTTGGCCTCTGGCAAGTTCGATGCGCCCGAGTCCTCGGCCGCGCTGGCCGCCAATGCCTTTGGGCGCTTCCTTGTCGCCCCCGACCTGCTGCCGCCGCTGCCCGGTGTCCCGATGGGCCGCCCCCTGCGGCTGGAGCTGGAGGTCGAGATGCGCTTTCCGTGGAAGGGCGGGCGTCACCCGTGGCTTGATGCGGCGGTGGAGACGGCGACGACGCTGGTGGGGATCGAGAGCAAACGCTATGAACCCTTCCGTCCCGGCAAGGCCGCCGTGTTTTCAGAGGCCTATGACAGCCGCGACTGGGGGCCGGGGATGGGGGCCTTTGACGCGCTGCGGCGGGGCTTGGGCGAGGGGCGGATCACCTATCGGCATCTGGATGCGGTGCACCTGGTCAAGCAGGCCTATGGGGTGCGGACCCAAGGGGTGAAGCGCGGGCTGGGGGCGGTGCTGGTCTATCTGCATGCCGCGCCAGAGGTCTGGGCGAATGGCAAGCCTGTGGACCCCGCCGCGATCCGGGCGCATCGGGCCGAGGTGGCGGATTTCGCCGCGCGGGTGAAGGGGGCGGATGTCACCTTCGTGGCGCTGCGCTGGGCGGACCTTCTGGCGCAGTGGGCGGGGGTGCCCGCGCTGGCGGGGCATGCGGCGGCGATTACGGCGCGGTTCGGGGTGGTTTGAACGGAAAAGGGGCGGCCCCCGCCGCCCCCTTGGGGTCCGTTTCCTGCGTCAGGAAACGGCGCGAAATCTGCGTCAGATTTCGCCCTATTCGCCGTGATAGGTGACGGTCTTCACATCCTCGCCCGGTGCGGTCTTTTGCCGCCGCACGATCAGGCGGTTCAGCGCGTTCACATAGGCCTTGACCGACGCCACGATGGTGTCGGTATCTGCCGACTGCCCGGTGACGATGCGGCCGTCCTCTTCCAGCCGGACGGACACGGTCGCCTGTGCGTCGGTGCCTTCGGTCACGGCGGCGACCTGATAGACCTGCAACCGCGCCTTGTGGGGGAAAAGCATCTTGATGCAGTTGAAGGCCGCATCCACCGGGCCGTCGCCCGTGGCGTCGATATGGTGGTCCACCCCGTCGATGGCCAGTACCATGTCGGCCTCTTGCGGGCCTTCGGTGCCGCAGATGACGCGCAGCTTTTTCAGCACGAGGATGTCATGCGCGTCATTCGTCTGTTCATCCGCCACCAGCGCGAGGATGTCGTCGTCATAGACCTCTTTCTTGCGGTCGGCCAAAGCCTTGAACCGCACGAAGACGTCGTTCAACTGGTTGTCGGCCAGATCGTAGCCCAGTTCCTTCAGCTTGGCCCGCAGCGCGGCGCGGCCGGAATGTTTGCCCATCGCGATGTTCTTCTGCGTCAGGCCGATGTCTTCGGGGCGCATGATTTCGAACGTCTCGACGTTCTTCAGCACGCCGTCCTGATGGATGCCGCTTTCGTGCAGGAAGGCGTTCTTGCCGACGATGGCCTTGTTGAACTGCACCGGAAAGCCCGACACGGTGGACACGCGGCGCGACAGGTGCATGATCTTGGTCGTGTCGATGCCCGTGCGATAGGGCAGGATGTCGTTCCTGACCTTCATGGCCATCACGACCTCTTCCAGCGCGGTGTTGCCTGCGCGTTCGCCAAGGCCGTTGATGGTGCATTCGATCTGCCGCGCGCCCGCCTCGACCGCCGCAAGCGCGTTGGCCGTCGCCATGCCAAGGTCGTTGTGGCAATGGGTGGCGAAGGTGATCGTGTCGGCACCCGGCACCCGCTCCAGCAGCATCTTGATGATCTTGGCGCTTTCGAAGGGGTAGGTGTAGCCCACCGTATCGGGGATGTTGATGGTGGTGGCCCCCGCCTTGATCGCAATCTCTACCACACGGCAGAGGTAGTCGGCTTCGGTCCGCGTGGCGTCCATCGGCGACCATTGCACGTTGTCGCAGAGGTTGCGGGCGTGGGTCACCGTGTCGTGGATGCGTTCGGCCATCTGGTCCATGTCCAGATTGGGGATGGCGCGGTGCAGCGGCGAGGTGCCGATGAAGGTGTGGATGCGCGGGGACTTTGCGTGTTTCACCGCTTCCCAGCAGCGGTCGATGTCCTTGTAATTCGCCCGGGCGAGGCCGCAGATGGTGGAATTCTTCGCGCGCTTGGCGATTTCGGACACGGCGGCGAAATCGCCTTCGGAGGCGATGGGAAAGCCCGCTTCGATGATGTCCACGCCCATCTCGTCGAGGAGCGAGGCGATTTCCAGCTTTTCCTCATGCGTCATGGTGGCGCCGGGGGACTGTTCGCCGTCGCGCAATGTGGTGTCGAAGATCAGGACGCGGGGTTGCGTGCTTTTATCGGTCATGGGTCTGTTCCTTGTGCCGTCTGCTGCTTTTCCTTCGGGCGCTTGTTCACCTCCGAGCGGTCGCGCCCAAGGGCACGCTCAGAGGCGGCTAAGGAGAAGCAGGCCAAGGGCGGCGGGGGCGCGGTCTGCACCCGAAATCGAAGCGATATGCCGGTTCCCTGTCATGGGGCGCGACGATACGCAGGAATTGCCGCAGCGCAAGGTGGAAAAGGCGGGTTGAAGCGGGTTTTTCGCGGGTTAGGTGACGGGTCCGGGAAAGGGGGCCGTCATGCGCGCTTTGGTTGTCGGGTCGTCGGGGGGGATCGGGTCTGCGGTCTGCGCTGCCCTGCGCGGGCGCGGGTGGGAGGTCGTGGGCCTGTCGCGGTCGGGCGACGGGCTGGACGTGACGGATGAGGCGTCGGTCGCGGCGGTTCTGGGGCGGCTGGAGGGGGTGTTCGATCTGATCTTCGTGGCCACTGGCGGGTTGGAGGTGGCGGGGGTCCGGCCTGAGAAGTCGGTGAAGGCTTTGGACGGGGCGGCGATGGCGGCGCAATTCGCGCTGAACGCCATCGGGCCTGCGCTGCTGATCAAGCATGTCTGGCGGCTGATCCCGCGCGACCGGGTGGCGCGGGTGGTGGTGCTGTCGGCGCGGGTCGGATCGATCGGGGACAACCGTCTGGGCGGGTGGCACGGCTACCGCGCGGCCAAGGCGGCGCTGAACCAGATCGTGCGGACCTGCGCGGTGGAACTGGCGCGCACCCATCCGCAGGCGGCGCTGGTGGCGTTGCATCCCGGCACGGTGGCGACTTCGCTGACGGCGGCCTATGCGGGCGGGCATCCGACGGTGGCGCCAGAGGTGGCGGCAGAGAACCTGCTGCGGGTGATCGACGGGCTGGGGGCGGCGGAGTCGGGCGGGTTCTTCGACTGGAAAGGGGAGCGGGTAGAGTGGTGAGGCGCGCGCTATCCATGACGCCCATGGGCGGAACGGCGGGGTATGCCCCGATGCCCAAAGCATCGGGGCGCGGCCGGCCCGCCCCCCCGGGGCGGCCGCACGTAGACGTGCAGCCACCCCGGCGGGACGGCCGCGCCCCTTCCGTCGCGCCAAGGGTGTTGGAATGACCCGCCTCATCCTTCTCCTCGGGGACCAGCTGACCCCCACCGTCGCCGCCCTGCGCGCTGCGCGGCCCGGTGACATCGTCGTCATGGCCGAAGTGATGGCCGAAGGCACCCATGTCCCCCATCACCCGCAGAAGATCGCGCTGATCCTGTCGGCCATGCGCCATTTCGCCGAAGACCTGCGCGCCACGGGCCTGAACGTCGCCTATTCCCGGCTGGACGACCCCGACAACACCCAGTCCATCCCCGGCGAGGTGATCCGCCGCGCGTCCGAACACGGCGCAAGCGAAGTCATCGCCACGGCCCCCGGCGACTGGCGGTTGCGGCAGGCGCTGGCCGACTGCCCCGTTCCGGTGACGCAGCTTCCCGATGACCGCTTTCTGTGTTCCGAAGCCGAATTCGCCGCTTGGGCGGACGGGCGCAAGCAACTCCGCATGGAGTTTTTCTATCGCGAGATGCGCCGCAAGACGGGCCTGATGATGGAGGGCGACAAACCCGCGGGCGGGCAGTGGAATTTCGACCATGACAACCGCAAACCCGCCAAGCCCGACCTGTTCCGCCCCCGTCCGCCGCGCTTTGCCCCGGATGCCGTGACCGAAGGGGTGCTGGCGCTGGTCGAAACCCGCTTTCCGGCCCATTTCGGGGCGCTGCGCCCCTTTGGCTGGGGCGTCACGCGGGCCGATGCCCTGCGGGCGCTGGACCACTTCGCCCGCCACGCCCTGCCCACGTTCGGCGATGAACAGGATGCGATGCTGCGCGATGACCCGACGCTGAGCCATGCGTTGATCTCGCCCTATCTGAACCTTGGGCTGCTGTCGCCGATGGAAATCTGCGACCGGGTGCAGGCGGAATGGCAGGCCGGACGCGTGCCGATCAATGCGGCGGAAGGGTTCATCCGTCAGATCATCGGCTGGCGGGAATTCGTGCGCGGTATCTGGGCGCTGGAGGGGCCGGACTATGCCCGCCGCAACGCGCTGGGGCATGACCGCGCGCTGCCACCGCTTTACTGGGGGGCCAAGACGCGGATGGCCTGTCTGTCCCATGCCGTGGGGCAGACGCGGGATATGGGCTACGCGCATCACATCCAGCGCCTGATGGTGACGGGGAATTTCGCGCTTTTGGCCGGGGTGGACCCTTGGGCGGTGCATGAATGGTATCTGTCGGTCTATGTGGACGCCTTTGAATGGGTCGAGGCACCCAATACCGTGGGGATGAGCCAATTCGCCGATGGTGGGGTGGTGGGGTCAAAGCCCTATGTCAGTTCCGGGGCCTATATCGACCGGATGTCCGATTACTGCAAAGGCTGCGCCTATTCGGTGAAGGAAAAGACGGGCGAAAAGGCCTGTCCGTTCAACCTGCTTTACTGGCATTTCCTGCTGCGCCACCGCGCGCGGTTCGAAGGCAATCCGAGGATGGCGCAGATGTACCGCACTTGGGACCGGATGGACGACGGCCACAAGGCCCGCGTGCTGCGCGATGCCGGGGCCTTTCTGGCGCG